>JAUNCU010000262.1 GCA_030526455.1 Bacteroidales bacterium
GTGCAAAGTTACTGCTTTTTTTGAAACCTGCAAAACTTTTCGCAATTTTTTTTCAAAAAAGTGCGTTTTTTTTGATTTTTCCCCGTTTTTTGGGTGTTTTTCGGCCCGAAAAGGGCAAAATTCGCCTTCGTTCAGCCCTTGCGCATGAATCAACATATTGCCCGCCGGAGCGCAATCTTTTCAATAAAAAATGCTAACTTTGCCATAGAACACAAAGCACGAATATGGAAAATCAGGAAAAACGACCGCTGATACTCATCAGCAACGACGACGGATTCTCCTTCAGCGGAATCCACACCCTTATAAAAGTGGCGCGCCGCCACGCCGACGTGGTGGCGGTGGCACCCCTCCACCAGCAGAGCGGCAAAGGCTGCTCCATCACCTTCTTCGAACCGCTGCGCGCCATCAAGGTGGCCGACGAAGAAGGCTACCAGGCCTTCACCGTGCCAGGCACACCCGTCGACTGCGTGAAACTCGCCATCGACCAACTGCTCGGCGGCCGACGCCCCGCCCTGGTGCTCTCGGGCATCAACCACGGCTACAACTACGGCACCTGCACCCTCTACAGTGGCACCATGGGCGTGACGTTTGAAGCCGCGCTCCACCATCTGCCCGCCGTGGCATTCTCGGCCAAGCCCTTCGACCCCAAGACCGACTTCAGCGCCCTCGAGCCATGGATAGAGAAAGTGATCGAGAAAGTGCTCGCCCAGGGGCTGCCCGACGGCGTGTGCCTCAACGTGAACATGCCCCAGGAGCCCCGCGGCATGAAAGTGGTGCGCGCCGCCATGGGCAAGTGGGAAAAAGAATACGAGCGCCGCACCGACCCCCGCGGCATGGACTACTACTGGGTGACGGGCAACTACGTGCTCGACGCCCCCGACGACGCCGAAACCGACGTGCGCGCCGTGGCCGAAGGCTGGGTCACCGTTACGCCCTGCCGCGTCGACCCCACCGCACACGCCCACATGGCAGAAATCACCGCTTTGCTCACTTAATTTACCTATTATATATGTGTAAGTCGTGAGATTTTTGTAATTTTGCACGATAATTGAAATTTAACCAAAACTGAAAATACGATAAACGACAATGGAAAGAAAGGTAAGAGTGCGTTTTGCACCATCACCCACAGGTCCACTTCACATAGGTGGCGTGCGCACTGCGCTGTATAACTACCTCTTTGCTCGCCAGCACGGCGGCACTATGATTCTTCGCATCGAAGACACCGACTCCAATCGCTTCGTGCCCGGAGCCGAGGCCTACATCAACGAGTCGCTCCGCTGGCTCGGCATCGGCATCGACGAAGGTGTGGCCGAAGGCGGCAACTACGGCCCCTACAAGCAGAGCGAACGCCGCGACATCTATCGCAAATACGTGAAGCAACTGCTCGACGACGGCAAGGCCTACATCGCATTCGACACCCCCGAAGAACTCGAGGCAAAGCGTGGCGAAATCAAGAATTTCCAGTACGACGCCTCCACCCGCATGAGCATGCGCAACTCGCTGGCGCTCCCAGCCGAGGAAGTGCAGCGCCTCATCGACGCTGGCACCAACTATGTGGTGCGCTTCAAGATTGAGCCCGGACGCAACGTGGTGGTACACGACCTCATTCGTGGCGACGTGACCATCAACTCTTCCATTCTCGACGACAAGGTGCTCTACAAGCGCGCCGACGATCTGCCCACCTATCACCTGGCCAACATTGTCGACGACCACCTGATGGAGGTGAGCCACGTGATTCGCGGTGAAGAGTGGCTGCCAAGTGCGCCTCTTCACGTGCTCCTCTACGAGGCTTTCGGCTGGGCCGACACCCAACCCGAATTTGTGCACCTGCCACTGCTCCTCAAGCCCGACGGCAAAGGAAAACTCAGCAAGCGCGACGGCGACCGCCTCGGTTTCCCCGTGTTCCCTCTCGAGTGGCACGACCCCAAGAGCGGCGAAATCTCTTCGGGCTACCGCGAAAGCGGCTATCTGCCCCACGCCGTGGTCAACTTCCTCTCGCTGCTGGGCTGGAACCCAGGCGACGACCGCGAAATCATGAGCATGGACGAACTGATTCGCGACTTCTCTTTCGCACACTGCTCGAAGAGCGGCGCGAAATTCGACTTCGAAAAGGCAAAGTGGTTCAACCATGAATACCTCATGGCCACCGACGATGCCGCTCTGGCCAGCCTCTTCAAGCCCATCCTCGCCGAGCATGTGGACGCGTCGCAATTCACCGACGAATACATTGCAGCCGCAGTGGGCACGGTGAAAAACCGCATCAACTTTGTGAAAGACCTCTGGGCTAACGCCGCATTCTACTTCCAGGCACCAGTGGAATATGCCGCAAAGGATGTGAAGAAGCGCTGGAAAGAAGACACTCCCAAACTCATGGGCGAACTCATCACCCTGCTCGAGGGCGTGGCCGACTTCAGCGACGCCGCTGCCACCGAGGCTACCGTGATGGCGTGGATCAAGGGCAACGAATATCACATGGGCAACGTGATGAACGCCTTCCGCCTCACCGTGGTGGGCGAGTGCAAGGGTCCGCACATGTTTGAAATCACCCGCCTGCTGGGCAAGGAAGAAACCATCGCCCGCATCAAGCGCGGTGTGGAAGTGATCACCCTCCCCGCTGAATAATCTCTGCAAAAAAGCATCATACTAAAAAAGCACTGCTACGATGAAGAAATGGATGGCTGCGATGCTCCTCTGCCTTGCTGGTGCCGCTACGGGCGGTGCCCAGGAAGTGGTGTGGA
>JAUNCU010000263.1:0-1140 GCA_030526455.1 Bacteroidales bacterium
ATAACAAAAAAACAAAGTTTCCACAAATTTCTCCCCCTTCCCTTTAGGGGAGGGCTGGGGAGAGGCTCCTAGGAGAGGCTCCCCCTACCTGCGGCTCTTCTCGCCCAGGTAGCCGCCGTGGTGGCGCAGGGCATACTGCTGCCGGGTGAATCCCGTCACCAGCATGGTGTTCACCACCAGCACGTCGCCCATCACCGTCATCATGGTGGTGGAAGTGGTGGGGGTGAGGCCCAGAGGGCACACCTCGGGTGAAGCGCTCGTGAGCAGGCATATGTCGCTTTCCTGAGCCAGAGGGCTGTCGGCGCGACCCGTGATCACGATGAATCGCAGTTGTGGATACAATTCTTTAGCCAGACTCACCAGTGCCACGATTTCGCTCGTCTTGCCCGAATTAGAGAGCAGGAGCATCACGTCGGCAGGCTGGAGAATGCCAAGGTCGCCATGCTGGGCTTCGCTAGGGTGCAGAAACACGGCAGGCACGCCAGTGGAGCAGAAAGTGGTGGCTATGTTTTCAGCAATCTGCCCACATTTACCCATGCCCGAGGTCACCAGTTTACCGCCTCGGTTCTTGGCTTCTACGATGAGTTGGATTGCTTGCTCGTAGCCATCGGTCACGGGAATGTTTTGGATTGCGCGACTCTCGGCTTCGAGAATATCTCTCATTGATTGCTTAATGTCGATCATGTGTTCGCTAAAAAATTACTTGCAAATTTAATTCTGCAAAGGTAACGATTTGCGCTTGATTTTTTACGAAAATCCCCCACATTTTTCACACCACAGTGCAAAATATTTGCCAGCATTTCCACTCGGCAAAAACAATCGGTGTTTCGCCAACAAATGCATTCGTCTTAACTTCATAACTCCTTAATAAACAACTCCCCAAAAAATTCCACCCACGAATTTCACACTTATAGAATATATTCTTATCTTTGTGGCATAAATTCACTATTAACCCACTTTTATACCCTGCAAGAGTCATGGACAATGAAATGAAAATATTTTGCACCAATATTGGTGAGTACGTCGACGTGGAAGGTGGCGAAACGCTCCAGAATGTGTATGAACGCATTAAGGACCGCATCAAGTTCCGCCCCATCAGTGTGATGGTGAACAACCGCGACAAGCACTTGGCTTATCCGC
>JAUNCU010000263.1:1160-2675 GCA_030526455.1 Bacteroidales bacterium
TCTACGGACCCAAGCACGTGGAGTTCATCGACAGCATCACTGTGTCGGGACGCCGCACCTACATCCGCTCGCTGGTCATGATTCTGCACAAGGCCACCAAAGACCTCTTCCCCACCGAGCGACTGGCTGTGCCTCACTCCATAGGCAAGGGCTACTTCTGCACCTTCAAGCACAACCACTCGCGCGTGGACGGCGCCACGGTGAAGGCGCTCAAGCAGCGCGTGAAGGAGATCATTGCGGCCGATATGCCTTTCATCAGGCATGAACGCCCCACCGTGGAGGTGCTCGACATGTTCCGACGCCAGGGCATGAACGACAAGGTGCGCTTCCTCGCCTACTCGAAGCAACTCTACACCGTGTACTACGAACTCGATAATATCATCGACAGTTTCCAAGGCCCGCTGGCACCCACCACAGGACACATCGACACCTTCGACCTGGTGCCCTACAAAGACGGCATGCTCCTGCTGTGCCCCGACAGCGACAACCCCTCGGTGCCCGCAAAGGCCGGTAAGCACGAGAAGATTTTCAACGCTTTCATGGAGCGCAAGGCCATCAACCATATCATCAACGTGAGCGACGTGAGCGAACTCAACAAGGCGATCAAGGCGAAACGCGTGAGCGAAATCATCACCATCGCCGAAACCATCCACTCACAGGTGCTCAGCGCCATCGCCACACAAATTGCCGAGCGATTCAAGCGCGGCGGCGCACGCATCGTGCTCATCGCGGGACCGTCGTCGAGCGGTAAAACCACTTCCACCAAGCGCCTCGCCACCCACCTAGTGACCAAATTCCTGCGCCCGAAGATGATTTCGCTCGACAATTATTTCGTGAACCGTGTGGACACGCCGCTCGACGAAAACGGCGAATACGACTTCGAAAACATCCACACTGTGGATCTCGCCCTCTTCAACCAGCACATGAAGGAACTGCTCGAGGGCAAGGAGGTGAAAATGCCTACCTACAATTTCGAAACCGGCCGACGCGAATACCGAGGCAACACGCTGCGACTCGAGGAAGACAACATTCTGCTGCTCGAGGGTCTGCACTGCCTCAACCCCGAACTCACGCAGTTCATTCCCGAAGAACAGAAATTCCGCATCTACGTTTCGGCACTCGCCACTCTCAACATCGACGACCATAACTGGATCTCTACCAGCGACTGCCGACTGCTGCGCTGCATCGTGCGCGACTACAAGAGCCGCGGCTACAGTGCGCAGGAAACCATCAACCGCTGGCCACGTGTGCGCAAGGGTGAAGAAAAGTGGATTTTCCCCTACCAAGAAAATGCCGACGCCATCTTCAACTCGAGCATCGACTGCGAACTGGCGGTGATGAAGCAATACGCCCTGCCTATCCTCGAGCAGGTGCCACCCAATGTGCCCGAACACTCAGAGGCACACCGCCTGCAAATGTTCCTCCAGTGCTTCGAAACCATCAACCAGCGCGACGTGCCCAAAACCAGCCTCCTAAGAGAATTCATGGGCGGCAGCGCAATCTAGAAGTTGGCTG
>JAUNCU010000264.1:0-845 GCA_030526455.1 Bacteroidales bacterium
TCTTTTTATGCAGCCCAGCCAACTCGTTGACTTGTTGACTACTCCTCGTACCAGGTGGAGTACATCAGGTAGTTTTTGGCTATTTTCACGTTGATTTCCTTGGCTTGGGCTGGGTCTACCATTTTCTTGAACTTGGCTGGTGAGCCTGCCCAGAGTTCGTTGGGGCCGATTTTTGTGCCGCCGAGCACCACGCTGCCTGCTGCCACGATAGCACCTTCGCCCACCTCAGCGTGGTCGAGAATGATGCTGCCCATGCCTATGAGCGCCATGTCGTGGATAGTGGCACCGTGCACCACCACGTTGTGGCCTATCGACACGTCGTTGCCGATGGTGGTTACCGATTTCTCGTAGAGGGTGTGGATCACCGCATTGTCCTGGATGTTCACGCGGTCGCCAATCTTGATGGTGTTCACGTCGCCACGAAGCACAGCACCAAACCAGATGCTGCAGTCGTTGCCCATGGTCACATCGCCCACGAGCACGGCATTGTCGGCGAGGAAGCAGCCCTCACCCACCTTGGGGTCGAAGCCCCTAACTTTTCTGATAATTGCCATAATTGCTGTATGAATTTAGTGTATTTAAATTGATTTGCATTTTTGCTGGAGCCATGCCTGCTCGTCGGCGCTGAGCATGGGGCTCAGGCGCTCGAGCACCATGGCGTGGTAGTCGTTGATTTGCGCCACCTCTTCGCGGGTGAGCATGTCCATGTCGATGAGCGTGGTGTCGTAGGGGAAGAGGGTGAGTTGCTCAAATTTGTAGAATTCGCCCCACTCCTCGCTTTGGCACGCCGGCACGGTGAGAATCAGGTTTTCGGTGCGGATGCCGTATTCGCCCGTTTTGTAGAT
>JAUNCU010000264.1:868-2674 GCA_030526455.1 Bacteroidales bacterium
AGGGCGGTTTCGTTCACCTGCATGCGTATGCTCTGAGGCCCCTCGTGGCAACCCAGGAATTGGCCCACGCCATGGCCCGTGCCGTGGAGGAAGGTCATGCCCTCCTGCCAGAGCGGACCGCGCGCCAGCACGTCGAGTTGCACACCCATGGTGCCCTTGGGGAACACAGCGCGACCCAGCGCCAGGTGGCCCTTGAGGATAAGGGTAAAATCGTGCTTTTCGGCTTCGGTGGGATTGCCGAGGCTGATGGTGCGGGTAATGTCGGTGGTGGCTTCAAGATACTGGCCGCCCGTGTCGATGAGCAGCAGTCCTTCGGGTGCGAGCGTGTAGGCACTCTCGTCGGAGGCCTCGTAGTGCACGATGGCGCCGTGGTCCTTGTAGCCCGCAATCATGTGAAAACTGTCGTCGCGATACGAAGCGAAGGCGGTGCGTTCCTGCTGCATGCGGCGGTCCACATCCATCTCGGTGATGCCACTTGCCACGTTCTGCTCCAGCCACATCATCATGCGCACCATCGCCACGCCATCGTAGAGCATCGCCTGGCGGAAGCCCGCAATTTGGCTCTCATTCTTGATACCCTTCATCGCAATGATGGGCGAGGTGTGATACGTTTTGTTGCAGAGCATGGCTTGGCCCAGGGCGTCGCTCACGCGGTTAGGATCCACCATCACTGTGGATTCGCTGCTGATTTTGGAGAGGAATTTCTCAATATCGTCGTAGTCCTTGATCTTCACATCGTATTGCTTCAGGTGGTCCTTCACCTCGGGCGTCACCTTCTCGGCGTCGATGAAGAGCACGCGCTCATCGTCGCTAATGTAGGCGAAAGCGATGGCCACGGGCGTATAGGCCACGTCGCTGCCGCGCAGGTTGAAGAGCCAGGCGATGTCGTCGAGCGCCGTCACCAGCAGGCCGTCGGCCTCAGCCTCTTCGAGGGCTTCCACCACGCGAGAGATCTTGCTCTCCACATCCTCGCCCGCGAGCGCCTCATCGTGCACGTAGGCAGGATTCATCGGGCGCGCGGGGCGGTCGGCCCAGATGGCCTCCGCAGCGCGGAAGTCGGGGGCAAACATAAAGCCATTCTGCGCGCAGAACATCTCTATGCGGTTAGCCTCCATCAGCGAGAACAGGCGTCCATCGAGACCCAGCACCGAGTCTTCTTCCAGCACCTCGCCCAGCCACTCAAGCACGGTGGCTTCGCCCTCAATGTTCTCCTTATGGAGCGTGAAACCCGAACCCTCGAGTTGCACCTCAGCCTGGAGGAAATAGCGCGAGTCGGTCCACAGCCCGGCATCGTGGAGCGTAACCACCGCCGTGCCGTTGCTGCCGGTGAAGCCGCTCACATAGTCGCGAAACTTCCAGTGGTCGCTAGGATATTCACTCTGGTGTGGGTCGGTGCCCGGAATAATCACTGCATCGATATGCTTACTGCGCATCAACTCACGCAGCGCCTCAAGTCGAGAAAAAGTATCTGTGCTCATAATCATGTAGTCAGTTTAGTAAACCATTCACAAAGATAGCGATTTTTTCCCTTACTCCACCGAAAAAACACCCCAGCCTGTCCGAAAACTCCAAAATAGGGCAAGTTCATAGCAAAAATGCTAGCCGACCACCAGCCGCCGTCGGAGACGGCTTATTATGGTTAACTCCATGCAAGCGAGTGAATTGCGCAGCAATTCGCAAGCGCGGCTTGGAGATAAGAAACCACAAAAGAATGAGCCTCGGAGAGGGTCGGTTATGGTAGTAACAAAAGGGGACAGTCCCCTTTTGTCAAAAAAACTAAACCACTGATTGTCAGGCGTCGTTTTA
>JAUNCU010000036.1 GCA_030526455.1 Bacteroidales bacterium
CGATTCGATGGCTTTCGAGCGGAGAATGGGGTCGCGCTCACAGTCGCTCAGCAGAATCTCGGTCTTGAAGTCGATGAAGTCCTTCTCGTTGGCGTTGATATAGTCGGTGATTTCCGATGCGCTGTGGCTTTGCGCGAAACTATCAGGGTCTTCGGGCGAAGGGAGCACCAGCACCTTGATGTTCATGTCCTGCTTCAGGAGCAGGTCCACGCCTTTGAGCGCGGCCTTGATGCCGGCGGCGTCGCCGTCGAAGAGTTCGGTCACATTCTTGGTGAGATTGTGGATGGTGTGAATGTGCTCAGGAGTGAGTGCCGTTCCCGAAGTGGCGATCACATTCTTGAAGCCCGCCTGGTGCATCGAAATCACGTCGGCATAGCCTTCCACGATAAAGCACTTGTCGAGTTTTGAGATTTCTCGCTTTGCCTGTGCCATGCCGTAGATGGTTTTGCGCTTGTGGTAGATGAGCGATTCGGGCGAGTTGAGGTATTTGGCATGATGACCGGTGAGTGTGCGTCCGCCGAAAGCCACCACCTTGCCCGACGAGGTGAAGATGGGGAAAATCACGCGTCCGCGGAATTTGTCGTACCAGCCGCCTCTTTCGTCGCGGCCGCAGAGTCCCACCTTTTCGAGGATTTCCTCGTTGTAGCCCGCTTGCACGGCGGCATCGTGGAGCGCCGAGCGCTTGTCGGGCGAATAGCCGAGGTGGAAATGGCGTATCGACTCGTCGGAGAAACCGCGTTCGCGGAAGTAACTGAGTCCCACATTCTGCCCCTCCTGCGATTCGTGGAGTTGCTTCTCGAAGTAACTCATGGCAAACTCATTGATGATGAACATGCTTTCCTGCTCCGATTGCTGCTGGCGTTCTTCGTCGGTGAGTTCGCGTTCTTCGATTTCGATGTGGTATTTGTTGGCAAGGTATCGCAGTGCTTCGGGATACGACATCTGCTCATGCTTCATGATGAAATTGATGGGGCTGCCGCCCTCACCGCAACTGAAGCACTTGCAGAAACCCTTGGCGCGGGTCACGTAGAACGATGGCTTGCGGTCGTTGTGGAAGGGGCATAGTCCCACCCAGTTGGCCCCGCGTTTCTTCAAGGCCACGAAGTCGCTCACCACGTCGACGATGTCGGCGGCATCAAGGATTTTTTCTACTGTCTGGCGATCAATCATGTCACAAATCGTTGTTGCTATAAGATTACAAAATTACAAAAAAAAGTGCAGTTTTCATCCCTTTGGTGCATGAAAAAAAGCCCGCTCACCAGAGCGGGCTTTCAATAATCTATATGCTGTAAAGAATAGGGATTATTCTTCGTTGAGCATGAGGTCCATCATAGTGATAGCCGACTTCATTACTGAAGTACCAGGGCCGAAGATAGCCGATACGCCAGCCTGATAGAGGAAGTCGTAGTCCTGAACGGGGATCACGCCACCGGCAGTAACCATGATGTCTTCGCGACCGAGTTTCTTCAATTCGGCGATCACGGCAGGAATCAGCGTCTTGTGACCTGCAGCGAGTGAAGAAACACCGAGGATGTTAACGTCGTTTTCAACGGCTTGCTTAGCGGCTTCTTCTGGAGTTTGGAACAATGGGCCCATATCCACGTCGTAACCGCAGTCGGCATAACCAGTGGCACAAACCTTAGCACCGCGGTCGTGACCGTCCTGACCCATCTTAGCGATCATGATGCGAGGTTGACGGCCAAATTTCTTAGCGAACTTGTCGGTGAGTTCGCGAGCCTTTTCGAGGTCGGAGTTGTTGTTTGCTTCTGAAGAGTACACGCCTGAAATTACATTTACTTTTGCTTTATAACGGCCTACGATCTTTTCGCAAGCATCAGAGATTTCACCAAGTGAAGCGCGGTCCTTAGCGGCTTCCACTGCGAGAGCGAGGAGGTTGCCTTCGCCAGTTTCTACGCAGTGAGTGAGAGCGTCGAGGTCGGCCTTAACCTTGGCTTCGTCGCGCTGAGCGTAGAGTTTCTGCAGACCAGCCACTTGCTCGGTGCGAACTTCGGTGTTGTCGATTTCGAGGATATCGATAGGTGCTTCTTTTTCAAGCACATATTTGTTAACGCCGATGATGGTTTGGCGACCAGAGTCGATGCGAGCCTGAGTGCGGGCAGCGGCTTCTTCGATGCGCATTTTGGGCACACCAGTTTCGGTAGCCTTAGCCATACCGCCGAGTTTTTCGATTTCTTCAATGTGAGCCCAAGCCTTCTGCACGAGTTCGTCGGTGAGTTTTTCCACGTAGTAAGAACCTGCCCATGGGTCGATGGCCTTAGTGACGAATGTTTCCTGCTGGATGAAGATCTGGGTGTTACGAGCGATACGAGCCGAGAAGTCGGTTGGCAGAGCGATTGCTTCGTCGAGTGCGTTGGTGTGGAGCGACTGGGTGTGACCCTGAGCAGCAGCCATAGCCTCGATACAAGTACGGCCCACGTTGTTGAATGGGTCTTGCGCTGTGAGCGACCAACCAGAAGTCTGGCTGTGGGTGCGGAGCGACATTGATTTAGGATTCTGAGCACCGAAACTCTTCACGATCTTAGCCCAGAGCAGACGACCAGCGCGCATCTTGGCGATTTCAGTGAAGAAGTTCATCGAGATACCCCAGAAGAACGAGAGGCGTGGAGCGAAAGCATCCACAGTAAGGCCTGCGTTCACACCGGTGCGGATGTAGTCCATACCGTCGGCGAGGGTGTAAGCGAGTTCAATGTCGGCAGTAGCACCTGCTTCCTGGATGTGGTAACCCGAGATAGAGATGCTGTTGAACTTAGGCATGTTTTGAGAAGTGTACTCAAAGATGCTAGCGATGATGTCCATAGAGAATTTTGGAGGATAGATGTAGGTGTTGCGCACCATGAATTCCTTCAAAATATCGTTCTGGATAGTACCGGCCATTTCTTCGAGTTTTGCGCCTTGTTCAAGACCAGCCACGATGTAGAAAGCGAGGATAGGGAGCACCGCGCCGTTCATGGTCATCGAAACCGACATCTTGTTCAAAGGAATACCGTCGAAGAGCACCTTCATGTCTTCTACCGAGCAGATCGACACACCAGCCTTACCCACGTCGCCCACTACGCGTTGGTTGTCGGCGTTGTAACCGCGGTGAGTTGGAAGGTCGAATGCCACCGACAGACCCTTCTGGCCTGAAGCGAGGTTACGACGGTAGAAAGCGTTGGATTCAGCAGCGGTAGAGAAACCTGCATACTGACGCACGGTCCATGGGCGGAATGGGTACATCAGGCTGTAAGGACCGCCGAGGAATGGAGGGATACCTGCCACGAAATCGAGGTGTTCAAGACCCTCGAGATCTTCACGGGTGTAAACTGGCTTGATATCGAGCAACTCGGCGTTTTTCCAAGGCTCGGCCAGTTGGAGAGGCTTGTGTTCTACATTGAAAGCCTCGTTTGCGATATCTATATTTTTAAAATTTGGTCTCATTGTTGTGATTATTTTAAAAGTTTAGCATTGAAAGCCTTCAATGTTGAGAGAACATTGGTGCGCACGTTGATAAAGTTGGTAACACCCATTTCCTTGAATTCATCGGTTTCAGGACCAGCGAGCACGAATTCGGCACGGCCGTCGAGCGCCTTGATAGCGCCTGGGATCAATTCAGGATATTCAGCGTCGCTTGAGCAGAGCACAACCACGTCGGCCTTGGCAGCGATGGCTGCTTCCACACCTTCTTCTACGGTGTTGAAACCGTTGTTGTCGATGAGTTTGTAGCCGGCGCAACCGAAGAAGTTGTCGCTGAACTGAGCGCGAGCGAGGCGCATTGCCAGGTTGCCGATGGTGAGCATGAACACTACTGGAGTGTTGGCAGCGTCTTCGGTTGCTTGGCGCAGTTCTTCAAATTGGCTAGCGAGGCGCTTGCCGTTGAGCAGTGGAGCACCTTCTTCAGGTTCGCAAGTGCAGCCGCAGCAGCAAGTGAGGGCCTTCTTGCCTTCCGAAACTTCAGTGAAGTTGGGGAATTGGTTGGTGCCGAGGAGTTGTTCGCGGCGCTTAGCCACCTTGTCGAAGCGAGCGTTAGCCGAAGCGTTGATGGCGTTGGTAACGTCGAAGTTTTCAACAGCAGCCTTGAAGCCACCCTTGTCTTCAGTTTCGAGGAAGAGTTTCCAAGCCACTTCAGCGAGCGACATGGTGAGTTGTTCGATGTAGTAAGAACCACCGGCAGGGTCAACCACCTTGTCGAGGTGGCTTTCTTCCTTGAGGAGGAGTTGCTGGTTGCGGGCGATGCGTTCGCTGAATTCGTCGCTCTTCTTGTAAGGAGCGTCGAATGGAGTGACGGTGATTTCGTCGACAGAAGCGAGTGCGGCCGACATGGCTTGAGTTTGCGAGCGGAGCATGTTCACGTAAGCGTCGAACATAGTCTGGCTGTAGCGCGATGTAGTAGCGTTAACCACCATCTTGCAAGAGCAATCGCAAGCGGGGCCATATTGCTTCACGATTTGAGCCCAGAGCATGCGGGCAGCGCGGAACTTAGCCAATTCCATGAAGTAAACGGTAGATACGCCCATGTTGAATTTGATGCGCTTAGCCACTTCGTCGGCAGTGAAGCCTGCTTCGGTGAGTTGAGCCATCCATTCATTACCCCATGAGAGCGCGTAGCCGAGTTCTTGGTAGATGTAGGCACCGGCGTTGCAGAGCATTTCGCTGTTCACTGAGAGCACGCGAAGACCCTTCACTGGAGCCACCACCTTGAGGAGTTCGGCAGCCACCTTCACCATGTCTTCAGGGAATTTCTTGCCCTTCTTGAAGGTAGCCTTATATGGGTTGAAGTCGATAGAACCTACAAACTTGTCGGCAGTTCCCTTCTTTTCGAGGTAAGCCACAAGTGCTTTTGCGAATTCTACCACCTGCATTGGGCACACGATGAAGTTCACTTGAGCCACATCGGTGTAGATGCCTTCGAGCAGTGTGTCGAGGTCGAAGTTTTCGCCCATCTTGAAGCCCAGCGAAGTGATGCCTTTGTTGAGCACGTCGAGCGCTTTAGCGTTAGCCTCCTTTACGTCGGCTGCATCGATGTTTTGGCGAGTCTGCCAATCGTTGTTAGTGCGTGTACCGCGAACGTAAGGATACTCACTTGGGAGTGAATCGATAGTTTTGAAGTCCTTGATGTCCACTCCACGGTAAAGTGGCTGAACACTGAAACCTTCATCAGTTCGCCAAACCATTTTCTTTTCGAAGTCGGCACCCTTGAGGTCGACTTCAGCCTTTGCTCTCCATTCTTCGGGAGAGACAGGAGAAAACATGTCGAACAATTTTTCTCTTTTTTCTGCCATAGCTTTAAAAATAAATTATATAGTAACTTAATAGTTGTTTTAGTTAAGCAAAATAGTTGCCATTAAAATCATACAAAGTTATAAAGAATTATTGAATAAATTCCATAATATTCAATGTTTTTTGTGTGTCATTTCCCCGAAATCCTTTTCCAAATCGCATCTCCCGCTAAAAGCGTGCATTTTTCGGTGAATATCGATGTGGCGGGCGGGCATAAAAAAAGCGAGGCGGAGAGTGATTCTTCCGCCTCGCGCTCTTATGCCTGAGTGATATAGCCACTATGCGACGGGTCGCAATGCGAGGCTATATGATGCTCTGATAGCAATGATTAGCCTTTGATTGCTGCTACGCCTGGGAGCACCTTGCCTTCGATTGCTTCGAGCAGGGCACCACCACCGGTAGAAACGTAAGATACTTGGTCGGCATAGCCAAACTTGTTGACGCAAGCCACTGAGTCGCCACCACCTACGAGCGAGAATGCACCGTTCTTGGTTGCTTCAACTACAGCGTCGGCTACAGCCTTCGAACCTACAGCGAAAGTGTCGAATTCGAATACGCCGGCAGGACCGTTCCAGAGGATAGTCTTTGCTTCCTTGATGGCTTCAGCAAACTTCACCTGAGTCTTAGGACCGATGTCGAGACCTTCCCATCCGTCAGGAATGTCGTTGGCTGGGCATTCGAGTGTGTTAGCATCGTTGCTGAAGTCGTCGCCGC
Organism: Bacteroidales bacterium; assembly: GCA_030526455.1. GTDB lineage: Bacteria > Bacteroidota > Bacteroidia > Bacteroidales > Muribaculaceae > Sodaliphilus. The sequence goes on from JAUNCU010000036.1 coordinate 5,992, forward strand.
AGATGCTGTCTTCGCCGAGCACGAGGTTCACGCCCTTAGCCTTAGCCTTTTCCATGATGTCGAGAGCGAGTTGGAGTTTGTCGTCTTCGCAGATTGAGTTACCAATCTTGCCACCCATAGCCTTCATGAAGGTGTAGGTCATACCACCGCAGAGGATGAGGTTGTCGACCTTTTCCATGAGGTTTTCGATGATACCGATCTTGGTAGACACCTTAGAGCCACCCATGATAGCGGTGAATGGACGGTTGATGTTGGTGAGGATGTTGTCGACAGCGGTGAGTTCCTTTTCCATCAGCAGACCTACCATCTTGTTGTCGGCGTCGAAGTATTCAGCCACTACAGCAGTAGAAGCGTGCTTGCGGTGAGCGGTACCGAAGGCGTCGTTCACGTAAACGTCGGCATAACTTGCGAGCGTTTTTGCGAATTCCTTCTGGCTTTCCTTCATAGCCTTCTTTGCTTCTTCGAATGCAGGGTCGGCCTTGTCGATACCTACAGGCTTGCCTTCTTCTTCAGGATAGTAGCGGAGGTTTTCGAGCAGGAGCACTTCGCCTGGCTTGAGCGCAGCAGCAGCGTCGGCAGCCTTAGCGCAGTCGGGAGCGAATTGTACCTTCACGTCGAGAGCAGCCGAAACTGCGTCAACGATTTGGCCCAGTGAGAGTTCGGGTTTCACCTTGCCCTTAGGCTTGCCCATGTGCGACATGAGGATGAGGCTACCGCCATCAGCAAGAATTTTCTTAAGAGTAGGGAGAGCACCACGAATACGGGTATCGTCGGTGATTTGGCCTTGTTCGTTCAAGGGCACATTGAAGTCAACGCGTACGATCGCCTTTTTGCCGGCGAAATTGAAATCTTTTACGTTTGCCATTGTAATTAGTTTATATTGAAATTAAAAAATTATCTTACTTGATTTGCAGTATTAGGATGTTATTCCAGTGCAAAATTATAAAAAAGTTGGATAATAAGATGTTAATTACCGAAAAAAATCTTTATTCTTTTCATTAAAGAATGCTTTTGAGCAATTCTTCCATCTGCAATTGCAGTTCTTTGGCCTTTTCGGCTGCCACCTGGGCGTAGTCGTCGTCTTTCGAAGCGTGGATGATGCCTCTCGACGAATTCACCAGCAGGCCGCACTGCTTGTTCATGCCATATTTTGCCACATTCTCGAGGCTGCCGCCTTGGGCGCCCACGCCTGGCACGAGCAGGAAGTGGTCGGGGGCGAGTTCGCGAATCTGGGTGAACATCTCGGCTTGTGTGGCGCCGCACACATACATCATATTATCGGCCGTGCCCCACTTCTGTGTGGCGGTGAGCACGTGCTTGTAGAGCGGAGTGCCTTCGGCATCGGCGATGTGCTGGAAGTCGAGCGAGCCTTTGTTGGAAGTGAGTGCGAGCACCACCACCCATTTGCCTTCGTAGGTGAGGAATGGCGTGATGCTGTCTTCGCCCATGTAGGGAGCCACGGTGAGTGCGTCGACCTGCATAGTTTCGAAGAAACTCTTGGCGTACATCTTGCTGGTGTTGCCTATGTCGCCACGCTTAGCATCGGCAATGATGAGGATGTCGGGGTAGTTTTCGCGAATATATTTCACGGTGTCTTCAAATGCCTGCAGTCCCTTCACGCCTTGCACTTCGTAGAATGCCAAATTAGGTTTGAATGCCACGGCGTATGGCGCTGTAGCGTCGATGATGGCTTTGTTGAAAGCGAAGAGGTCGCCGTTGAGCGACGCTGGCATCTTCTCGAGATCGGGGTCGAGGCCCACGCACAGGAAACTGCGCTTAGCCTTGATTTGGTTGAAAAGTTCTTGTCTGTTCATGATTTATAATTCGGCTTCTTTAAGTTTTTCTGCATTTTCAGCCACGATGAGTTGGTCGATACACTCCTGTATATCGCCGTCCATGAAGGCTGGCAAGTTATAGATGGTGTAACCGATGCGGTGATCGGTGATGCGTCCTTGGGGATAATTGTAGGTGCGGATTTTCGCCGAGCGGTCGCCGGTAGAGACGAGCGTTTTGCGGCGGCTAGCAATATCCTCCATGTATTTTTTGTGTTCGTTGTCGTAGATGAAAGTGCGCAGGCGTGCCAGTGCGCGTTCCTTGTTCTTGGGCTGGTCGCGCGTTTCGGTACACTCGATGAGGATTTCCTGCTGCTCGCCGGTGTTGGGGTTGGTCCACATGTAGCGCAGGCGCACACCCGAGTTCACCTTGTTCACGTTCTGACCGCCGGCACCGCCGCTTCGGAAGGTATCCCACTTGATTTCGCCTTCATTGATGTGCACATCGAAAGGCTCGGCTTCAGGGAGCACAGCCACCGATGCGGCACTGGTGTGCACGCGTCCTTGGGTTTCGGTGGCGGGCACACGCTGCACGCGGTGCACGCCCGATTCATATTTCAGCGTGCCATACACGTTGTCGCCCTTGATACTCATCACGATTTCCTTGTAGCCGCCGGCAGCGCCTTCGTTGCAACTCGACACCGACACCGACCATCCCTTCTGCTCGCAGTAGCGGGTGTACATGCGTGCGAGGTCGCCGGCGAAGATGGCTGCTTCGTCGCCACCGGTGCCGCCGCGCAATTCGAGCACCACGTTCTTGGAGTCTTCGGGGTCTTCGGGGATGAGGAGCAATTTGATTTCCTCTTCCATCTTGGGCACCTGAGGCTCGGCTTCGTCGAGTTCTTCTTTCGCCATTTCCTTGATATCGGGGTCGGATTCGTTGGCGATAAGGAATTTCGCGTCGTCGATATCCTGGAGCAGTTTCTTGTAACGGTTGGCTGCAGCGAGCAGGTTCTCAAGGCTCTTGTATTCCTTGGTCAATTTCACATATCGCTGCTGGTCGGCAATCACCGAGGGGTCGGTGATGAGCGTTCCGATTTCTTCGTAACGGGCATCAAGCCCTTCGAGTCGACTGAGTAATGATGTATCTGACATGTGTAGTGAAAATGTATTCTGTTGTGATATTTTTTACAAAGTTACGAAAAGATAATCAATTAGAGCGAAAAAAAGCGGGATAATGGACAAGGCTCTATTATTATAATGTGTAAGGCCGCAAAATTGTGCTTGGGCCACTGCCTAAATGAGAGAGAAAATGCAGAAAATTGAAAAAAAAACTTTCGTTTGATTGTAAATGCGTGCGATTTTGAGTAATTTTGCATGGTTTTCTGGGCTTTTTTAAGGAAACCGTCAATCTATATAAATATATTAAATTGATGACTAACGTAAAAAAAGCCACTCTCATCCTTGAGGATGGCACAAAATTCAAGGGTTATTCATTTGGAGCGGACAAATCCTGCTCTGGTGAAGTAGTTTTCAACACTGGCATGACAGGCTATCCCGAGAGCCTTACCGATCCATCTTACTTAGGCCAGATCATCGTTTCGACTTATCCAATTGTGGGCAACTATGGCGTTCCTTCTCGCGAAGTGGGCACCGACGGCATGAGCGTGTATCTTGAAAGCGAAAAGATACACCCCGAGGCTATCGTGTGTCAGGACTACTCGTGGGACTACAGCCACTGGCAAGCCGCCTCTTCGCTGAGCCAGTGGCTCAAGGAAGAGCAGGTGGTGGGTATATGCGGTATCGACACCCGCGCCCTCACCAAACTCCTGCGCGAAAAAGGCTCCATGCTGGGCAAAATCGTGGTAGAAGACTGCGCCGACGTGGATTTCTACGACCCCAATAAGGAGAACCTCGTGGGCAAGGCTAGTTGCACCGAGGTGATGGAATATGGCGTGGACAATGAAAAGAAGGTGGTGCTCATCGACTGCGGCGTGAAGGACAACATCATTCGCTGCCTGGTGCAGCGCGGTGCGCACGTCATCAGAGTGCCTTGGGATTATGACTTCACCGGCATCGACTACGACGGCCTCTTCATCTCCAACGGCCCCGGCAACCCCGACTTCGCCGAAGCCACCGTTGCCAATATCAAGAAGGCATTCGAGATAGGCAAGCCCATATGCGGCATCTGCATGGGCAACCAGTTGCTTTCGAAAGCCGCCGGCGCCAAGGTGTATAAGTTGAAATACGGTCACCGCAGCCACAATCAGCCCGTGAGAGAGGTGGGCACGGAGCGCTGCTTCGTCACTTCGCAAAACCACGGCTTCGCTGTCGACACCGCCACACTGGGCACCGACTGGGAACCCTACTTTGTGAACATGAACGATGGCACCAACGAGGGCATTCGCCACAAGAGCAAGCCATTCTTCAGCACACAATTCCACCCCGAGGCATGCGGCGGACCCACCGACACCGAATTTGTATTCGACATTTTTATGGATTCATTAAAATAAAGGACTTGAGACAATGGAAAACAAGGAAATTAAGAAGGTATTGATTTTAGGTTCCGGCGCACTGAAAATCGGCGAGGCCGGAGAATTTGACTACTCAGGTTCGCAGGCGCTTAAGGCGCTTAAAGAAGAGGGCATCGCCACGGTGCTCATCAACCCCAACATCGCCACCGTGCAGACTAGCGACGAGTTTGCCGACAAAATCTACTTCCTGCCCGTCACTCCCTACTTTGTGGAGAAGGTGATAGCGAAAGAGCGCCCCGATGGCATTTTGCTCTCCTTTGGCGGACAGACGGCGCTCAACTGCGGTGTGGCGCTTTTCCAAAACAAGGTGTTGGAAAAATACGACGTGAAAGTTCTCGGTACTCCTGTGGAAGCAATCATGAACACGGAAGACCGAGAATTATTTATACAAAAACTCGACGAGATTTCGGTAAAAACCATCAAGAGCGAGGCTGTAGGCACCGTTGAAGATGCCGTGCGTGCCGCTCGCGAGGTGGGCTATCCCGTGATCGTGCGCGCTGCTTATGCCCTCGGCGGCCTGGGCAGCGGCTTCTGCGACACCGAGGACCAACTGGTGAATCTCGTGGAAAAAGCGCTCTCATTCTCGCCCCAGGTGCTGGTGGAAAAATCGCTCAAGGGATGGAAGGAGATTGAATACGAGGTGGTGCGCGACCGCTTCGACAACTGCATCACCGTGTGCAACATGGAGAACTTCGACCCGCTGGGTATCCACACCGGCGAGAGCATCGTGGTGGCTCCATCGCAGACGCTCAGCAATGCCGACTATCACAAACTCCGTGCCCTTGCTATCAAGATTATCAGGCACATAGGCATCGTGGGCGAATGTAATGTGCAGTATGCCTACGACCCCGCGTCGATGGACTATCGCGTCATTGAGGTGAATGCCCGCTTGAGCCGCTCGTCGGCACTGGCATCGAAGGCCACGGGCTATCCGCTGGCTTTCGTGGCTGCCAAACTCGGATTGGGCTACGGCCTCTTCGACCTGAAGAACTCGGTGACCAAGGTGACCAGCGCCTTCTTCGAACCCGCCCTAGACTACATCGTGTGCAAGATTCCTCGCTGGGACCTTGGCAAGTTCCACGGCGTGAAGCGCGAGATTGGTTCGTCGATGAAATCGGTGGGCGAGGTGATGGCCATCGGTCGCACCTTTGAAGAAGTGATTCAGAAGGGTCTTCGCATGATAGGGCAGGGCAAGCACGGATTCATCGAGAACTCGCCCATGCACATCGCCGACATCGAGAACGCGCTCAAGGAACCCACCGACAGCCGCATCTTCGTGATCGAAACAGCCTTCCGCAAAGGCTACACAGTCGACCAGATTCATGAGTTGACGAAGATCGACAAGTGGTTCCTCTGCAAACTCCAAAACATCTACAACACCGCCACCCAACTGGAATTGGTCAACGGCATCGAGGAGTTGCCCGAAGATTTGCTCCGCCTTGCCAAGCAGCAGGGTTTCAGCGATTTCCAGATTGCAAAGGCTGTGCTGAAGCGCGATATGGAGGTAGGCCACCAGGCCAACTTGCAGGTGAGAGACCTGCGTAAGCAAATGGGCATCTTCCCTGTGGTGAAGCAAATCGATACGCTCGCCGCAGAATATCCCGCCCAGACCAACTACCTCTACATGACCTACAACGGCACTACCCATGACATCGACTACGAAAACGACGGCAAGTCGGTGCTGGTGCTCGGTTCGGGTGCTTATCGCATTGGTAGTTCGGTGGAATTTGACTGGTGTAGCGTGAATGCGCTCCTCACGGTGAAGCGCGAGGGATGGCGCTCGGTGATGATCAACTACAACCCCGAGACCGTGTCGACCGACTACGACATGTGCGACCGTCTCTATTTCGACGAACTCACCTTCGAGCGCGTGATGGATATCATCGACCTGGAAACGCCTCACGGCACTATCCTTTCTACCGGTGGCCAGATTCCTAACAACCTGGCGATGAAACTCGATGAGCAGAAGGTGAAAATCCTGGGTACCCAGGCTATCGACATCGACCACGCCGAAGACCGCCACAAGTTCTCGGCTATGCTCGACGAACTGGGCATCGATCAGCCCGCATGGCAGGAACTCACCTCGATGGACGATGTGCATCAGTTTATCGAGAAGGTGGGCTACCCCGTGCTGGTGCGCCCATCCTATGTGCTCTCGGGCGCTGCGATGAACGTGTGCTCCAACGATGAGGAACTCGAACGCTTCCTCCGCCTCGCCGCCAATGTGTCGAAAGAGCACCCTGTGGTGGTGAGTGCATTCATCCAGGGCGCGAAGGAGATTGAGTGGGATAGTGTGGCTCAGAATGGCGAAATCAAACTCTACGCCATCAGCGAGCACATCGAGTTTGCCGGTGTGCACTCGGGCGACGCCACCATCCAGTTCCCGCCACAAAAACTCTATGTGGAAACCATTCGTCGCATCAAGAAGATCAGTAGTAAGATTGCAAAGGCGCTCAACATTAGCGGTCCGTTCAATATCCAGTTCCTCGCTAAGAACAATGAAATCAAGGTGATCGAGTGTAACCTGCGTGCTTCGCGCAGTTTCCCATTCGTGTCGAAGGTGTCGAAAATCAACTTTATCGACCTCGCCACCAAGGTGATGCTGGGCATCCCTGTGGAGAAGCCTAACAGCAATGTGTTTGACCTCGACTATGTGGGCATCAAGGCTTCGCAGTTCTCGTTCTCGCGCCTTCAGGGTGCCGACCCTGTGCTGGGTGTGGACATGTCGTCGACGGGCGAAGTGGGCTGCCTTGGCGAATCGTCGGCCGAAGCGCTGATGACCTCGATGCTTTCCGTAGGCCACCGCATTCCTCAAAAGGGCGTGCTGCTGAGCACCGGTACGGCAAAGCAAAAGGCGTCGCTGCTCGATGCTGCCCACAAGTTGCACAAGAAGGGCTACCAACTCTATGCCACCGAGGGCACTCACCGTTATCTCAACGATAATGGCATCCCTGCCATCAAGGTGCACTGGCCCAGTGAGGCCGATAAGGAGCCACAGGCGCTCGACTTGCTCCACCGCAAGCAAATCGACTTTGTGGTGAATATCCCTAAGAACCTCACCAGCAACGAACTCACTAACGGCTACAAGATTCGCCGTGCTTCGGTGGACCTGAATGTGCCGTTAATCACTAACGCCCGCCTTGCTTGCGCCTATATCGACGCATTCTGCGACAACTCAATCGACGATATCGAAATCAAGGCTTGGGATGAATATTGATCAATTTATTGAATTGAAAAAAATGACTGACAACAAAAAAAGTTTCTTTCACGGCATCTTAATTATCCTGCTCTTTGCCCTGGCGGCATTCTACATTGGTGAGTTGGATTTTGTTAAGGCATTGTCGTTCAGCCCTATGATTGTGGGCATCTTGCTGGGTATGGCCTACGCCAACACCCTGCGCTCTAATTTGCCTGCCGACTTTGGTCCTGGCATCCAGTTTTGCTCTAAGCGCATCTTGCGCATCGGTATCATCCTCTACGGCTTCCGCCTCACGCTGCAAGACGTGACTGAGGTGGGTGTGGCTGCGATCATTGTCGATGCCATCATGGTGGTGTGCACCATCTTCGGTGGCGTGATGATAGGCAAATTGCTCAAACTCGACCGTGAGATTTCTATCCTCACTTCGGTGGGCGCGAGCATTTGTGGTGCCGCAGCCGTGCTGGGCGCTGAATCAGCCCTGCGCGTGAAGCCTTACAAGACCGCCGTGGCTGTGTCGACGGTGGTGATTTTCGGCACCATCTCCATGTTTCTTTATCCTGTGCTGTATCGCAATGGCATCTTCGAATTGTCGCCCGAGGTGATGGGTATCTTCACCGGTGCTTCGGTTCATGAGGTGGCCCACGTGGTGGGTGCCGGCAATGCCATGGGCGAGAGTGTGGGTAGTGTGGCCATCATTGTGAAGATGATTCGCGTGATGATGCTGGTGCCTGTGCTGCTCGTGATCAGTTACACCATTGCCCGCAAAGGCAGCGAGGGTGGAGAGAAGGGCAAAATCAATACCCCTTGGTTTGCCATCCTGTTCCTCGTGGTGATTGTGCTCAACTCGTTTATCCATCTTCCAAAGGAGGTGATCGACGGCATCAACACCTTCGATACCTTCCTGCTCACCATGGCCATGACCGCCCTGGGTGCCGAAACCAGTTTCGACAAATTCAAGAAGGCTGGCATGAAGCCTTTCGTGCTGGCGCTGGTATTGTTCTGCTGGCTCATCGTGGGAGGTTATCTCATCTGTAAGTATCTGATTCCGGTGCTGATGTAATCAATTGCCCATGCCACGCGAAAACACTTTTCACTTCAAGCGCTTTAGCCTGCTCAACGACCGCACGGCGATGAAAGTGGGCACCGATGGTGTGCTGCTGGGGGCGTGGTGCGACGTCGCTGGGGTGGAGCGTGTGCTCGATGTGGGCACGGGATGCGGCTTGATTGCCCTGATGGTGGCGCAGCGCAATGCCCGCTGCAAGGTGGTGGGCATCGACATCGACGCCGCCGCGGTCGACGAGGCGTGCTTTAATATCGCTAATTCGCCTTGGAGCGATCGCGTGGAGGCGCTGGAGGCCGATTTCAATGCGTATACGCCCGATGGGAAATATGACCTGATCGTGTCGAATCCGCCGTTTTTCGCCGATGGCATTCTGGCGCCCGACAGTAGCCGCATGTGTGCCCGCCACATGGTGGAATTAGACATCGCCACGCTGGTGAAGAAGAGCGTGTCGCTGCTGGGCGATGGCGGCCGCTTGTGCCTCATCACTCCCGTGGATTTGGAGGCTTCGATTCTAGATGCCTGTGCCGAGGCGGGTGCTTCTCTGGCGAAGCGCACTTTGGTTTACACCAAGGTGGGAGCCCAGCCTAAGCGTTGCCTGTGGGAAATCAGCAAGGCGCCTATGGCGTCGCCCGTCACTGCTGTGCTTTATATCCACAAAGCGGGCGGAGGCTATAGCGATGATTACGTCGATTTGTGCAAAGATTTCTACTTGCACATGTGATACACAATTACTTTAGATTTAGGTTACTAAACAATAGATTCACAGCGGCTTGATATTTCGTCAGGTCGCTGCTTTTTTTGATGAGTTTGCGCGCTTTCTTGTCGGCGTCGGGCAGCATCATTTCCCACAGTGCTTTCATCTTTGAGAGCACTTGGTGGTCGCCGCCAGTGAGTGCGCTGGAGTAGGCGCTGAAGAGCAACTGGTGGAACTGCATGAGTTTCTCCACCGATTTCTCTTCGCTGAAGAAGTCGGGCTGAGCGATGAGGTGACGGCCCACCATGATGCCGCTCAACGCGGGGAAATGGCTTTTGAGTTGCTCGATTTGCGCCGCCTCGGTGATGTCGCCGTTGAAGACGATGGGGTAGTGGCACGCTGTCGCCAGCGCCGCAAATTCGTCCATCGCAAGGGCGCCTTTGTAGAGTTGCTTGCCTATGCGGGGATGCACCACGATTTCCTGCGGCTGGATGATGTCGAGCAGCGGCAGAATCTCTTTCCACTGCGTGGGCTTGTCGTAGCCCAGGCGCATCTTCACCGAGTAGGCCACGCCCTCGATTTGCGCCAGCGCTTCGAGCATCGCCTGGCACTCGGCTGGGCGCGCCAGCATGCCCGATCCTTTTCCCTTCAGCGCAATGGGCGGGTGGGGGCATCCGAGGTTGATGTCGATGCATTCATGCCCCATATCGCGCAGCCGCTGAGCCATCATCACGGCTTGGGCTGGGGGAGAGGCAAGTATTTGAGGGCGTAGGGGAGCGGTATTGTTTTGCGGCAGCGCTTCGGCCACGTCGCGGTGCGGTATTTCGCCGCCCGTCACGCGCATGAAGGGGGCGTAGTAGGCGTCGATGCCGCCCCACACCTCGTGGTGGGCGTTCCGCCACACGCGGTCGGTGAAGCCCTGCAGCGGGGCTGCGTAGATTTTCAGTGGATGGTTCATGGCGCAAAGGTAGCGAATTTCGGCCGTCGTGGCAAATATCGCCCTTCGGTAGCGTTGCGTATGCTGAATTTATTCAAAAATTGTGGGTGGTTTTAAAAAAAACACTAATTTTGTGGACGATATCAATAATATAAATCAAAATTCAATATTTAAGATGAAATCAAAAATCTTTTCTTCGCTGTGTGTGGCTGCTTTGGCAATGCCTTCGTGGGCTGCCGCACCAGTGGCTAAGGCCCAGACCAACGACGACGTGATTCTCCACGCCTGGAGTTGGAGTTTCAACACCATTCGTGAAAACATGAAGAACATCGCCGACGCCGGCTTCACTATCGTGCAGACTTCGCCCGCGCAGCAGTGCGTGACCGAAACCAAAGGCGACAAGGGCGGCGGCAACAAACTCTTCGGCAAGGGCTACTGGTACTACCACTATCAGCCCACCGACTGGAAAATCGGTAACTACCAGTTGGGTACTCGCGACGATTTCAAGGCTATGTGTGATGAGGCCAAGAAATATGGTGTGCGCGTGATTGTGGATGTGCTGCCTAACCACACCTCGATCGACGACACCCGCACTAGCGACGACCTCGACGCTGCAGTGGGCGGACACGAAAACCTCTACCACGCTGCCGGTTTCGTAGAAATCAAGGACTACAACGACCGCCTGCAGTGCACCACCGGCCAAATGGGTGGCCTGCCCGATGTGAATACGGAAAATCCTGATTTCCAGTATTACTACATGCAATATGTGAACGATTTGATTAACTGCGGTTGCCGTGGCTTTCGCTACGATACCGCCAAGCACATCGGTCTGCCCAGCGACCCTAAAGACCCCAAGAGCCCCGAAAACGACTTCTGGGAAGTGGCGATGGGCCGCAAGGCGGTGAAGGGACTGCGCATGGCGCTGCCTGAAGACAGCCTCTTCATCTACGGCGAAGTGCTGCAAGACAAGAATGTGAAGGAGACTGAGTATGCCAACTACATGTGGCTCACCGCCAGCAACTATGGCTACATCATGCGCGAGGCGCTTGAGGCTGGAAAATTCGACACCTCGAAGGCGGGCAACTGGTATCACCCCGTAGATCCACACAAACTCATCAGTTGGGTGGAATCGCACGATACTTATTGCAACGCTCACGAGTCGGCCGGCCTGAGCAACGACCAGATTCGCGCCGCTTGGGCATGGCTCGCCGCTCGCCAGTATGGCACTCCGCTGTTCTATTCGCGCCCTAACAACAGCACGAAGGACAACGTGTGGGGCGACAACATCGTGGGTGCTCGTGGCAACGACCAGTTCATCCATCCCGAAGTGGCTGCCGTCAACAAGTTCCGCACAGCCATGAGCGGCCAGGCTGAAGCCCTCTACTACAGCGACGATGCTAAAGTGGGCGAAGTGTGCCGCGGCAAGAAGGGCGCCATGCTCGTGAACATGAGCGCCGATGAGGTGGCAGTGAGCATGCCCACCAACCTGCCCAACGGCAAATACATCGACGCCGTGCACGGCGAGGTATTCAAGGTGAAGAAAAACGTGATCA
>JAUNCU010000037.1 GCA_030526455.1 Bacteroidales bacterium
GGCGCGGACGCGATGTATCGCGTCCCTACCACATGCTGCGTTTTGACACACCCCCTACTATATTCTGGGTTCTGCAGCACCCACCCTACTTTTGGCTTAAATTAATTGGATTTTTGAGGAGGTGGACGAAAAAAAAGCGCTGGACTTTTTTTGTCCAACGCTTTATGGGTTGTTGTGAGAAGTTGTTGAAGATTATGCTTCAGCAGGTGCTTCTGCTGCTTCTTCTGCTGGAGCCTCAGCGGCAGCGGCTTCTGCTGCGGCTTCTGCTTCAGCGGCAGCCTTAGCAGCAGCGATTTCTGCTTTCTTCTTAGCAACGGCTTCAGCCTTTGCTTCATTCTTCTTTGCGTCTTCTTCAAGACGCTTCTTTTGGTCAGCGCTCTTTGCACTAGCCTGGTTAGCCTTTACAGCCTCGATCTTAGCGGTCTTTTCAGCCTTCCAAGCATCGAAACGCTTTTGAGCCTCTGCTTCGTCGAACGCGCCCTTCTTTACACCGCCCTGGAGATGCTTCATGAGCATAACGCCTTCGCGAGAAAGAATGTTACGAACTGTGTCGGTAGGAATTGCGCCGCAATTTACCCAGTAGAGTGCTCTTTCGAAATTTAAACTTATTGTAGCAGGATTAGTATTTGGGTTATAAGAACCAATCCTTTCAATAAATCTACCATCTCGTGGTGCCCTGCTATCGGCTACGACAATTGGATAGAACGCATAGTCTTTGTGACCGTGGCGTTGTAATCTGATTTTAGTTGCCATAAAAAATTGTAAAAAAATTAAGTTTAAATTGTTATATTCAAAAAAATGAGAGTAACTCTCTCATGCGAGATGAATCACTCTCACTTGGTTGTCCTGGAAGGATTCGAACCCTCACAAACGGAACCAGAATCCGGTGTGCTACCGTTACACCACAGGACAATTTCTCATTTGCGTTGCAAAGGTACTACTTTTTTTTGAATCCACAAGCGCTAAACGCATTTTTTTTGAAAAATCCCCCACTTTTTTCTCAAAGCGGGGGTATTTAATGCCTTTTTCGCCCTTTTTTACTGATATTTCTCGGGGAGGGCGGCGTGGATGGCTTCGTAACTGTCGCGGCTGAGGTTGCGCAAGTCGTGGCCTCCTTCGGCTGGCTCTATGGGCTTGTGGATGATGATGCGTATGGTGCCGGGCTTTATATTAAATGTGGAGCGGGGCATCACGTCGTAACTGCCGTCGATGGTGATGGGCACTACGGGGAGGTTGAAGTCGACGGCGAGTTTGAATGCGCCGTTCTTAAACTGGCCCATCTTGCCGGTGTCGGTGCGGCGGCCTTCGGGGAACACGCATAGCGACACGCCTTTGCTCAAGCGTTTCTTGGCCGAATCCATGGTTTTCTTGAGTGATTCAGCGCTACGGGTGTCGACCAGAATGTGGCCAGCCATATGGCAAGCGGTGCCCACGATGGGGATATTGGTGAGTCCGCGGCGCATCATCCAGCAGAAGTTGTGGCCCAGGAATCCGGAGAGGGCGAAAATGTCGTAGGCGCCCTGGTGATTAGCCACGAACACGTAGGAGGTCTTCTTGTCGATATTTTCGCGTCCTTCCACCTTCACCTTCACGAAGAAGAGCCAGCAGAAGATTTTCCCCCACAGGATGGTGCAGTAGTAGCCTGCCCAAGCGCGGTTGAAGAGGCTCGCAACGATGGTGAAGAGCGACGTGAGGATGGTGGATACTAAAATAATAGGTGCGGCGAAGAGCCACTGGTAAATCCTAAATAAATACTTCATAACTAAATTAACAAGCAATACTATCGAAATTCGGCATGCCGAATAATCATTCAAAATTTGGTGTTGCAAAGGTAATAAAAAAATCGTGACCTCCCGTAATGAAAGTCACGATTTATGCTAGCGAGGGGCAATTTTATACTTCTCCCCTACCTGTGAATGCAGTCTTACTTCGCTTCGGCTTCGGGGGCGATGAGTTTGTAGCCCTTGCCGTGGATGTTGATGATTTCGATAGATGGGTCGTCCTTCAGGTGCTTACGCAGTTTGGTGATGTACACGTCCATAGAGCGAGCGTTGAAGTAGTTGTCGTCGATCCAGATGGTCTTGAGTGCGAAGTTGCGCTCGAGGATTTCGTTCACGTGGGCGCAGAGCAGGCTCAGCAGTTCGCTCTCCTTGGTGGTGAGTTTTTCCGATTTGTCGTCGGAGATGAGCACTTGCTTCTGGGTGTCGAAGGTGAACTTACCAATCTTGTACATGGTGATTTCCTTGCCCTTCTTGCCCTTCACGCGGCGCAGAATGGCCTCGATGCGCATCACCAGTTCTTCCATGCTGAATGGCTTGGTGATGTAGTCGTCGGCACCAATCTTGAAACCTTCGAGGATATCTTCTTTCAGCGTCTTGGCGGTGAGGAAGATGATGGGCACCTCGCTATTGACGGTGCGCACTTCCTGAGCCAGTTGGAAGCCGTCTTTCTTGGGCATCATGATGTCGAACACGCAGATGTCGTATTTTCCCTTCAGGAATGCCTTGTAGCCACTTTCTCCGTCGGCATACAAATCGGCGTTATAGCCCTTTGCCTGCAAATATTCTCTCGTGAGCATGCCAAGATTCTCGTCATCTTCGCAAAGCAGAATTCTCAGTTTGTCGTCCATAATCTTTACTATTTAAAAAGTGGTAATGTAATTATAAATGTCGTTCCTTTATTTAATTCGCTTTCGGCCTTGATGGTGCCCTTGAAGAGTTCCACCATCTTGCTTACGTAGGCGAGGCCGAGTCCGAATCCCTTCACGTCGTGACGGTTTCCGGTGTGCACGCGATAAAATTTCTCAAAAATCTTCTTCAAGTCTTCCTTCTTCATGCCTATGCCGTTGTCGCTGATGCGAATCTCGAGTTTCTCCTCGCCCAGGTTGCGGGTGGCGATGGAGAGTTCGGGCGCCACATCCTCCTTGCGGTATTTGATGGCATTGTCGAGCAGATTGAAAATCACATTGGTGAAGTGCATCTCGTCCACATTCACGATGGCGTCGTCGGCAAGGGAGTCGAAGGTGATGTGGCCGCCGAATTTCTCGGCCTTGATGCGATAAGTGCTCACCACATTATCTATAATAGAGTGGGCATCCACGTCCTTGAGGCGGATGGTGGCTGTGCCGCGGTCGAAGAGCGACATCTGCAGCACCTTCTCCACCTGGAAGCGCAGGCGCTTGGTTTCGTCGGTGATCACTTGCGACACGTGCTTCATCATCGTGGGGCTCTTCAGCACCGTCTCGTCGTTGAGCATCTGGCCGGCGAGCGAGATGGTGGAGATGGGCGTCTTAAACTCGTGGGTCATGTTGTTGATAAAGTCGTTTTTGATTTCGCTCAACTTCTTCTGACGGAAAATCACCACAATCGTGTAGATGAAGATAAACATCAAGATGAAGGTGAACGCAAACGAGGGTATCATAAACTTGATCGAGGCGAAGAGGTAGTCGCTCTGCGTGGGGAAATACACCTTGAGCACGTTGCGTTTCGACTCGGGATCCTTTGGGAAGAGCACGGTGGAATAAACGCGGGGAGTGTCGTCGGTCACCTCGTAGCCCGCCGAGTGGTAAACCACGCCTTGCTGCGGACTCTCGAGGGCAAATTCATAAGGCACCTCGAGGCCGTTGCTCTCGAGTTCGCGCTTGAGGTACATGTTCACCTTGGCCGAGTCGGCGCGCTCCACGATGGGACGGTCGCTGGCCTGATTCAGTATCGAGAGGATCACCTCGTTGAGAAGACCCTTCTGATAGAGATACTGGCCTTTGAGCACAGCCTGCTGGTTTTCGTACTGCTCCGAAAGGCGGAAGTTGCCGCCGCCTATCTCGGGCTTCGCCGTGGCGCTCCCCCCTATTTTGCTGTCGGCCGAAATGGGTTGAGTGATTTCGGAAGGAAGGCGGTCGCCCAGTTCAAACTGGTAGCGCTCGGCCTCGTTCAAGTCTTTATCGAGATAGTAGCGAGTTTCGTCCTGTTCCAAAGCATCCGACACGAAGTAGAGGCTGCGCTGCACAGTTTCGGAGAACTGCTCATTACGCATGCGCATCATGTCTTCCATATACATGATTTGGACGAACAGCAGACCCATAATCGTAGCCGCCATCACTATCGTCATCAGCCATATCGTAGATTTCTTCATGCTGTAAAAAAAATGCCTTTAACAATTTCAAATCGTTAAAAATCGCCTCACCAACCAAACACGGCAAGCAATCTGGGCCGATTTTTAACATTACGCCCCAAAATTAACAATTAAATGTGAAATAAAAAAATTTTAACAAATATTTTTTTTGAAAAACGTCCACGAATAAGTCAACGAGCCGACGAGTGAACAAGTCTACAAGTGGTTGAGCCACGAATTTACACAAATTATGCACAAATTTATTTTATTCAACGAATTAAGCGAATTATACGAATTATTGATTCGGCTGGTGGTACAAGCGAGGCTCTCTCATCAACCGAGGGCGAAAAATGAGGACTTTTCACCTACCGAATTTCATCCTATCACCTACCCTACTCAGCCAATTGTC
This sequence comes from Bacteroidales bacterium, assembly GCA_030526455.1. GTDB lineage: Bacteria > Bacteroidota > Bacteroidia > Bacteroidales > Muribaculaceae > Sodaliphilus. Next base: position 4,520 of record JAUNCU010000037.1, read on the forward strand.
ATGGTTTGCGTGGGGTCTATTTAGCGAAAAAGCCCCTGCCACCACTGGAAAACTTGGGGCGGCAGGGGTTGTGTGGGGTTGGGAATCCTATTTATATATAATGTGGGGATTTTTATTGGGCTGTTTTATTATTCGGCTATCATTTTTATGAGGGTGGTGATGTCGGTTACGTCGATGGCTTCGTCGTCGTTGATGTCGCACAACACGTTGTGGACGGTGGTTGTGCCGAGGATTTTGTTGATGAGGGTGGTGACGTCGCTCACGTCGATGGCTTCGTCGCAGTTCACGTCGCCTTTGGCTGCGAATGGTATCTCTTCGATGGTGCCGAACTTATTCCAGTAGTCGGTGGCGGCATACTTCGCGCCGGAGCCTATGGGCACATACAGTGTTACTGAACTATAGGGCAACCACTGGAATGTAACATTATCAATTCCTATGGGCTCTTTGACTTTGCAGAACACCTTTCTTAATGCTTCGCAGCCATTGAATGCGCCGCTACCGATGGTTTTGACCCCACTGCCGATGGTGAGCGAGGTGGCTGCCTCGCAAAAGGCAAACGACGAATCGCCGATACGGGTCACCGAGTCGGGAATGACGATGGAGGGGATTCCTTCACAACTATAGAATGCCCATTTGCCGATGGAAACTACGGTGCTGGGGAGTGTGAGCGAAGAGAGACGGGTGCAGAAGTGGAAAGCATGATCGCCTATGGTGACGATGGAGTCGCCAAGGGTGACAGTGGTAAGGGAATCGCAATAAGCGAATGCCATTTCGCCGATGGAGGTGACTGAGTTGGGTATCACGACCGATTTGAGGTGGATCTGCTTGTAGGCCAAATAATCGGGAATGCTTTTCACCGAATCACCTATCACGAGCGACGTGAAGCCATTGCCAGTGAACCAAAGGTTGGAGATGGTTTTAGCCCCGGGGCAGATCATGGCGTTATAGGTGAGCGAGGTGATTGCATTGCAGACTTGGAATGCGCTCGGATCTAAGGAGGTGACCGAGCGGCCGATGGTGAGCGAGTCGAGGCTAGTGCATTTTCCGAATGCTCTATCGGCAATGGTGGTGACTGAGTCGGGGATTTTTACAGAAGTGAGGGCTGAGCATCCATAGAAAGCGTAACCGCCAATGGTAGTAACCGATTTGCCTATGGTGAGCGATGAGAGCGAGGTGTTACCGGTGGCTAAATTTTCCGGTATCACTTTCACCGAATCGCCTATCACAAGTGTGGTGAAAGGGCTATTTTCAAACCAAGTTTGGTTGGCAGAATTTACGCGGGTGTAATTTTCTACATTGAAATTGACGGTGGTGAGCGAGGGGCAGTCGGCGAACACTTTATTCTCCATTTGGTTCACGCCTTTACCAATGGTGAGCGTGGTGAGCGCGCTACAGTTCTGGAAAGCGAAATCGCCGATGAAGGTTACCGATTCGGGGATCGTGACTGAGGTGAGCGCCGTGCAACCTGAGAATGCCGAAGTCCAAATGAGTTCAACCGTGTTAGGGATAGTGACCGAGGTTAAGCCCGTGCAGCCACTAAAGGCCGATTGCGAAATAAAGGTGACTTTGTAGAACTTCCCCAAGCGGCGAGCAGAGTCGGGAATCACGATGTCGCCGGTGTAATAGGCAGCGTTTTCGGCACTCACATTACTATACGGCGCAACTTTCGCGGTGCCGTTAGCGTAGTCCATGTCGTAACAAATGCCTTCGTACTCAAAGTCGTAGGCCCAGCAGGAAAGGGTGCTGAGCAGCATGGCGAATAGAATTGATGTTAGTTTTTTCATTGTTTTGCAGTTTAGATGGTTATTGAAATAACATTTAATGACCTAAGATGAGATTGATAAGCGCTGTTACGTCGCTCACATCCACCTGGCCGTTGCCGTTCACGTCGCATGCACTGTCGTCGTAGGTGGAGAGGCCGAGGATTTTGTTGATGAGCGAGGTGACGTCGCTCACATCCACCTGGCCGTTGCCGTTCACGTCGCCTTTTGCCAAGAAGTCCATTTCTTTGATGGTGCCGAAATACTTCCATTCGTCGGCTGCAGCATATTTGCTTTTGCTGCCCACCGGCACGTAAAGCGTGGCACTGCCCACCGACGCAGCCTGAAAAACGGAGGAATTGATCCTGAACGGCTCTTCCTGCTTCACATAACACGAAGAAAGGGCACTGCATCCGCAGAACGCATATTGACCCAAGGAAGAAACAGAACTGCCAAGTGTGAGCGAAGAAAGACCTTTACAGCCACAGAATGCCATTTCGCCTATGGAGGTCACCGAGTCGGGAATAGTGACTGTGGTGAGGGGGTTGCAATAATAGAAGGCATGTTTACCTATTGATTTGAGGGACTTAGATAAGGATAGTGAAGCGAGCGCATTACACTCGTAGAAAGCGTAGTCGGCAATCGATGCAACAGCATTACCCATACTGACCGAGGCAAGAGCAGAGCATTGATAGAAAGAGTATTTGCCGATAGAAACAACCGAGTTTGGAATTACGACAGAAGTGATTTTTTTTGGAGTGAACATGAAACGGTCCGGTATATTTTTCACCAAAGGCCCTACGGTCACACTCTCGAGTGGACAATCTTCAAACCAAGACTTAATATCAGAAGAACTGTCGGCGCAATATTCAGCATTGTAGGTAAGCGATGCTAAGGAAGTGCAGCCCCGAAAGGATGTATAGTCGATGACTTTGAGTGCACGCCCAATCGTGAGCGAAGCAAGACTGGTGCACTTATTAAAAGCAAAAACTCCAATAGCTTCAACAGCATCGGGGATGATCAGTGAGGTAATATTTGAGCAACCGTAGAAAGCCATCTTTTCGATTGATGTGAGGGTGTTGGGCAATGTAAAGGACGCCAGTGAAGAACAACCATAGAATGCATATTGGCTAATCGTCGTAACACTCTTACCTAGCGAGAGCGAAGTGAGTGTGGTTTTATTCTCAGCCAAATATGCAGGCACACTCTTCACAGCATCGCCTATCACAACCGTGGTGAGCGGACAATCCACAAACCATCGCGCGGTGCCATACGTTATCCCCGGGCAATTCTCGGCGTTGTAGGTGAGCGTAGCGAGCGAAGTGCAGCCCGTGAACGACTTGGTGCCAAAGGAAGCGACCGACTTGCCGATGTATACCTCCTTGAGGCCTGTGCAATTCAGGCACAGGTTGGAAGAGATGGAAGTGACGGCGTCGGGGATAGAGAGTGAAGTGATGCCGGTGCAGCCCAGGAAGGCTGAGGAGCCGATATCCACCACTGTGCTGGGAATAGAGACGGAAGTGACGCCGCTGCAGCCATAGAAAGCCGACCCGCTGATGGATTTCACGGTGTAGGTTTTACCCGAGTAGGTCACCTTTTCAGGGATGTTGATTGCGCCTTTGTAATAGGCAGCATTGGCGGCGTTGTCGTCACTATATCTGACCACATTCACGGCAGTGTTATCGTTATAGGCATAATTGTAGCAAATGCCACCAGCCACAAAATCATAGGCCCAGCAAGAGAGGGTGCCGAGCAGCATTGCTAGCGTGAGTAAAGAGAGTTTTTTCATTGTCATGTTGTTGTTAGAAGGGTTATAGAAATTGAAAATTAGTGACCTAAGATGAGGTTGATAAGCGCTGTCACATCGCTCACGTCCACCTGGCCGTTGGCGTTCACGTCGCATGCGGTGTCGTCGTAGGTGGCTAGGCCGAGGATTTTATTGATGAGCGAGGTAACGTCGCTCACATCCACCTGGCCGTTGCCGTTCACGTCGCCTTTCGTTGAGAAGTCCATTTCTTTGATGGTGCCAAAATACTTCCATTCGTCGGCTGCAGCATATTTGCTCTTGCTGCCCACCGGCACGTAAAGCGTGGCACTGTCCACTGGGGAGTTCATAAAAACGTTGGGATCGATACTGAGCGGCTCTTTCTGCTTTGCATAAAACGAAGAAAGGACATCGCATCCGCAGAACGCATATTGACCCAAGAAAGAGACAGAACTGCCGAGTGTGACCGAAGAAAGACCATTGCAATCATAGAAAGCCGATCCGTCGATTGCGGTGACCGAGTCGGGAATAACAACAGTGGAGAAGCCTGAGCTCCTTGAGAAAGCATATTCACCTATCGTTTTAAGGGATTTTGGCAAGGTGAGAGATGTGAGCGCATAACATTCAGAGAAAGCGTAACGCCCAATTGATGCAACAGAATTCCCAATAGAGAGAGAGGCGAGACTATTACATTGGTAGAAAGCACTATTACCGATAGAAGTAACTGAATTTGGAATCACGACTGAAGTGACATTTTTTTGACCGCGTATAAAACGTCCCGGTATTGTTTTCACCGAAGGCCCAATGACCACACTATTGAGTGGACAGTCGTCAAACCATGCATTAATATCTGATGACCACTCAGCGCAATCTTCTGCATTGTAAGTAAGCGATGCTAACGAAGTGCAGCCTTTAAAAGTAGAATATCTGAGCGATGTGAGGGCACGCCCTAAAGTGAGAGAAGTGAGACCAAAGCAATTGCTAAAAGCATTACTTTCAATCGTCTCAACGGAGTCGGGGATAATTAACGAAGTGATGCCTGAGCAACCTTTGAAAGCACCCGCCTTAATTGACGTGACGGAGTTTGGCAATGTCAACGACGACAGAGAGGTGGAACCAGAGAATGCCCATGAGCCAATGGACTTCACATTCTTTCCTATTGTGAGAGATGTGAGCGTGGTTTTCTCTTCAGCCAAATATGCGGGCACACTCTTCACATCATCGCCAATGACAATCTTTGCGAGAGGGCAATCAGCAAACCACTGTACTTCATAATAAACTACACCTTCACAATTCTCGGCATTGAAGGAGAGAGTGGAAAGCGATGTGCAGCCAGTAAAGGATTCTTTACCGATCTTTGCGACAGATTTACCAATGTAGACCTCTTTCAGACTCTTACAGCCTTTGCAAAGGGCTGGAGGGAGTGCAGCGACCGCATCGGGGATAGAGAGCGAGATGAGCCCAGTGCAGTCCTTGAAGGCAGTTTGACCGATTTCAATGACGGTGTTGGGAATCTTGATCGTGGTGATGCCAGTACAGCCGTAGAAAGTAGAGCCGTAAATGGATTTTACGGTGTAGGTTTTTCCTGAGTAAGTCACCTGCTCAGGAATGACGATATCGCCTTTGTAGTGCGCTACATTGGTGTAAGAATTAGTGCTGGAGTAGGTCACTTCTACTGCACTTTTGTCCTTTGAATAGAATTGGTAGCATATACCATCTACCATGAAATCATAGGCCCAGCAAGAGAGGGTGCTGAGCAGCATTGCGAATAGAATTGATGTTAGTTTTTTCATTGTTTTGCAGTTTAGAAGGGTTATTGAAAAAATAATATTTAATGACCTAAGATGATATTGATGAGCGCTGTTACATCACTCACGTCCACCTGGCCGTTGCCGTCTACGTCGCACGCACTGTCGTCGTAGGTGGATGAGCCGAGAATCTTGTTGATGAGCGCTGTTACGTCACTCACATCCACCTGGCCATTGCCATCTACGTCGCCCTTTGTTGAGAAGTCCATTTCTTTGATAGTGCCAAAAATACGCCAGCCATCAGCCTCTAGATACTTAGAGGCGCTACCTATGGGCACGTAGAGTGTGGCTTTTTGCACTGTTGCAAAAGGAGGAAGTGCTGAATCAAGCACAAATAGTGGCTCTTTCATCTTGTTGTAAAAAGAAGTGAGAGCAGAACAACCAGCGAAAACGTAGTCTCTAATTTGTTTGATTGCACTGCCAATGGTGATTGAAGTGAGGGTTGAACAGCCATTGAATGCACTAGTGCCAATATATACCGGAGCATCACCGATAATCAGCGACTGGAGGCTTCTGCACCATCTGAAAGCATAGTCGTTAATCGAGTCGAGGGAATTAGGAATCGTAAGCGAAGTGATGCCATTTCTCTCAAATGCCGAAAGGCCAATAGTGGAAACCGAATTCCCGAGAGTGAGCGAAGCAAGGTTGGAGCATTCGAAGAATGCATAATCCTCAATGGAGGTAACTGAGTTAGGAATCACAACAGATGTGAGCATAGTTTTTTTGTATGCTAATTTTTGGGGAATATTTTTCACTGCAGGACCAATAATAAGAGTCGAAAGCGGACAATCAGCAAACCAAATGTTGTCTGAGACTGATGGCACCGGGCAATCCTCGGCATTGTAAGTGAGCGAACTGAGCGAAGTGCAACCTTTAAAAGAATCTTGCTCAATAGCAATCACAGAGCGCCCTATTGTGAGCGAAGTGAGACTGTTGCAGCCATAAAAAGATGACAATCCGAGAGATGTGACAGCATCGGGGATGACCACAGAAGGGAGGCTGGAGCAACCATAGAATGCATTATTTCCTATCGACTTTACATTTTCACCAATAGTGAGCGAAGTGAGTGTGGTTCTCTTATCAGCCAAATATGCGGGCACACTCTTCACAGCATCGCCAATCACAATCGTGGTGAGCGGGCAATCCACAAACCATCGCGTCTCGGAATACTTTATCCCTGGGCAATTCTCTGCATTGTAAGTGAGTGTGGCGAGCGAGGTACAGCCCAAGAATGCCTTAGTGCCAAAGGACGCCACCGACTTGCCGATATACACCTCCTTGAGGCCTGTACAGTTCTGGCACAGGTTGGAAGAGATGGAAGTGACGGCATCGGGAATAGAGAGGGATGTGATGCCTGTGCAGCCCAGGAAGGCTGAGGCACCGATATCCACCACGGTGCTGGGAATAGAGACGGAAGTGACGCCGCTGCAGCCATAGAAAGCCGATCCGCTGATGGATTTCACGGTGTAGGTCTTGCCTGAGAAGGTCACCTTTTCGGGAATATTGATTGCGCCTTTGTAATAGGCAGTATTGGCGGCGTTGTCGTCACTATATTTGACCACATTCACGGCGGTGTTATCGTTATAGGCATAAGAGTAACAAATGCCACCGGCCACAAAATCATAGGCCCAGCAAGAAAGGGTGCCGAGCAACACTGCAAGTGTGAGGGTAGAGAGTTTTTTCATTGTCATGTTGTTGTTAGAAGGGTTATAGAAATTGATGATTAGTGTCCTAAGATGAGGTTGATAAGCGCGGTTACGTCGCTCACGTCCACCTGGCCGTTGGCGTTCACGTCGCATGCGCTGTCGTCGTAGGTGGCTACGCCGAGGATTTTGTTGATGAGCGAAGTAACGTCGCTCACGTCCACCTGGCCGTTGCCATTCACGTCGCCTTTTGCCGAGAAATCCATTTCTTTGATGTAGCGGAACGAACTCCAATCTAATTTGGATATATACTTAGTTCTGCTGCCTATCGGCACATATAGCGTGGCACTGGATTGATTAGATCCGCTAAACACAGTGTAACTGATATACACGGGGTCAGGCTTTTTGTTATAAACAGTTGCCAGTGATGTGCAACTGGCGAAAACACCTTCGTCAAAGTAATTTATCGAGTTTCCGAGGGTGATTGTTGTGACTTTGCTGCAATACATAAATGCCTTATTCCCGATAGAGGTGACAGAGTTAGGAATATTGATCGACGTGAGAGATGAGCACGTCTCAAAGGCATAGTTGCCTATCTTCGTAAGGGAATTGGGGAATACGATAGAAGTGAGGGCTTTACAATTGCAAAAAGCAGCATTCCCGATAGTTGCAACAGAGTTGCCGAGGGTTACCGATTTGAGGCTCGTGCATCCCCGGAAAGCGCCGACGCCAATCGTAGTAACTGAATTGGGTATGACCACCGAAGTGAGAACCGTATTTTCGGAAACGAAATAAATAGGGATTGTCTTCACCGAAGGGCCTATCACGAGCGTGGAGATGGGACAGTCTTTAAACATACCACTCGTGTAGGTCGTTGAGCCTTCGTAATTAGGCACATTGTAATTAACCGAAGTGAGCGATGTGCAGCCGTTGAAAGAAGAGTTATCAAGCGATTGCACTCCCTTGCCTATATAGAGCGACTTGAGCCCAGTGCAATCTTCAAAAGCACTATGATCGATGGCGGTGACCCAATCGGGGATGGTCAGCGACGTAAGGCCGGTGCAACGCTGGAAAGCAAACTCGCCGATTTTGGTGACCGACTTGCCGATGGAGAGCGAAGTAAGGGTGCTTTTGCGGGGAACAAAACAAGATGGCACCGACTTTACCGCGTCGCCGATCACGACCGTAGTAAGCGGACACTCAATAAACCAAGCCTTGCTCGTCAATGAAGGCCCCACGCAATTCTCGGCATTATAATTGAGTGTGGCGAGCGAGGTACAGCCCGAGAACGACTTAGTTCCGAAAGATGCAACGGATTTACCGATGTACACCTCCTTGAGGCCTGTACAGTTCTGGCACAGGTTGGAAGAGATGGAAGTGACGGCATCGGGAATAGAGAGAGATGTGATGCCAGTGCAGCCCAGGAAGGCTGAGGCACCGATGTCCACCACGGTGCTGGGGATAGAGACGGAAGTGACGCCGCTGCAGCCATAGAAAGCCGACCCGCTGATGGATTTCACGGTGTAGGTTTTACCCGAGTAGGTCACCTTTTCAGGGATGTTGATTGCGCCTTTGTAATAGGCAGCATTGGCGGCGTTGTCGTCGCTATATTTGACCACATTCACGGCGGTGTTATCGTTATAGGCATAAGAGTAACAAATGCCACCGGCCACGAAATCATAGGCCCAGCAAGAGATAGCACCGAGCAGTATTGCGAGAGTGAGAGTTGAGAGTTTTTTCATCGTTTTTTCTGTAGTTGTTATCAGTTTCACACGTCCTCCAGTGGTGGAAACTCATGTTAATGTATGCAGCAGAAAGCGTGAGGACGGCAGCGTCATCCTAAAGCGTCAGCAAACAGGAAACACAACGCTTTCGTTTTCCAATATCATCACAAGAATCCCAACTGCACAAAGGCAAAGCATTCTAAGCCACAAATTTAAGTATTTTTTTGAAAAAACCCTAATTTGAAGCAATACTTTTATTTGGCAATAAAGAAGTTAAGGGCTATTTGTCGGGGGAAACTGAGCGAAAACTCGGGCCACTACCATAACCGACCCTCTCCGAGGCTCTTTCCTTGCAGCCTCTTATCTCCAAGCCGCGCTCGCTAATTGCTGCACAGTTCACTCGCTTGCATGGAGTTAACCATAACAAGCCGTCTCCAACGGCAGCTAGTGGTGGCCTAGCGCTTTTGCTATGGACTTACCCTGTTTTGGAGTTTTCGGATAGGCTGGAGGGGTAAAAAATCAAGCAGGGCTCGCTTTAGTGGTTGCGGGCCCTGCTTTGGGGTTTCTTTCTATGTGTGGCGTTGACTACTTATTTTGTGAGTGGTGAGTAGTCGCGGCTGTAGCGGAGCATTTGCTGGGTGTAGCCTTCTCCGTAGGTGATTTTCACGTCGGTGATGTTGCCCTTCTTATCCTTTACGAGGGTGTAGATGGGGTTGACGAAGCCCTTGTAAGGCGCGATGTCGAGTTTGGCATAGCGCGCGAGGATTTCCTTGTGGATTTCGGGGTCGAACTTCACGGCGTAGGTTTCCACCAGGCTACGGCATGCTTCGAAGTCGCCTTCGCTCTTGATGCGCTGCACCTCGGCGAGGAGTTGGCCGAAGAGGTTGCGGAGTTTCACGTAGTCGTTGATGCGCACGTAGGTCTTGCCGTCGCGCTTCACGTATTCAATCACGTTGTCGGCCTTGCCCTTCTGGTAGCACCATTCGCTGATGAGTTTGCGGTTACGCATGTGGGCTTCTTCGATGTCCTTGCCTGGCTCGATGCGGGTGAGTTGGGTAAGGAGGCCGTTCATGATGTATTTGTAGTATTCAGCCTTGTAGGTGTCGGCTTCCTTGAAGATACCGAGTTCGATGAGTTTAGGATCGGCCATGTGGTAGAGCGCGAAGAGGTCGGCGCGGGTTTCCTCGAGGGTCGAGCGATAGTTCTTCAGCACGCTCACGTCAACACCTGGGAGCATCTTGCCCGAGCCGTGACCGAGACACTCGTGGAGGTCGGTGTGGAGTTTGTCGGCAAGGGTGAGGTATTTCTTCATGAGGTTGAGTTCCACGTCGCTGTAGGCGAATTCATCGCTGAAACCAGTGCCCGCAGCCACTTGGTCGTAGGCATCGGTGATGTTTTCGATGCTCACCGACTTCGAGCCGTACTGGGCGCGAATCCAGTTGCTGTTAGGCAGGTTGATGCCGATGGGTGTGGATGGATAGCAGTCGCCGGCGAGGATGGCGGCAGTGATCACCTTAGCGCTCACGCCAGTCACGCTCTCCTTCTTGAAGCGAGGATCGGTGGGCGACGCGTTTTCGAAATACTGTGCATTGTTGCTGATGAGCGTGGTGCGTTCGGAGGCGGCCTTGTTGCGGAAGTTCACGAGGCTTTCCCATGCGCCGGTCATCGACAGCGGGTCGCCATAGTTTTCGATAAAGCCGTTCACGAAGTCGACGTCGCTCTTGGTTTCCTGTGCCCAGAGGATGCTGTATTCGTCGAAGGTGCGGAGCGAACCGGTGGTGTAGAAATCCACGAGTTTCTGGATATAAGCCTTCTGCTCAGCGTTTTCGGCATATTTCATGGCTTCCTTCAGGTTAGCCACGATTTTCTTGATAGCGGCTGAGTAGAGACCGCCCATCTTGTAGACCTTCTCCACCACCTTGCCGTTTTCCTTCACCACCTTGGCGTTGAGGCCATAGGACACGGGGGTCTTGTCGTTAGGATCCTTGATGGCGGCGTAGTAGGCCTCCACTTCCTTTTGGGTAACGCCCTCGTAGAGGTTGTTGGCCGATGTGGTGATGAGGTCCTGGCCAGCAGCGAGGTTCACCGCCTTAGCCATGAAATTCTTGTCGAAAATCACCTTGTCCATCACCTTGATGAACGACGACTTTGTTTGGCCCTTCGCTAATGGGAGTTTCGACTTAGGCAACGCCTTCACGCGGGCGTTGAAGAACTTCTGCGAGAATTCAGGGGTGAATTTGTCCTTGGCATAGTGGTGGTGAATGCCGTTGGCAAACCACACCTGCTTGAGGTATTTCTCGAGTGCCTTGAATTCGGCTGAATTCTTGTTGCCTTTGTAGGTGGTGTAGATGGCCTCGAGCGTCTGACGCACCTGCAGGTTGTATTTGCAGTTTTGGTCGGTGAGAATGTCGCGACCTTGGAGCGCAGCCTCGGTGAGGTAATACACGAGTTTCTTTTGGTTGAGCGTGAGTTGCTCAAATCCGGGCACCTGATAGCGGAGCACCTGGATGTCGGCAAAGCGATCGACACTGTAGTCGAAGTTGTTGTCTTGTGCCATAGTTGCAGTTGAAGCCAATGCCACCAGTGCGGCGGCGATGAGGGTTTTCTTCATAATCTATTGCGTTATAATTTGTTATTCTACGTAGAGCACCAGTCCCTTGAGGTATTCGCCTTCGGGGTGGTAGATATTGATGGGATGGTCGGCGGGCTGCGTAAGTTGGTGCAGGATGCGCACTTTGCGCTTCGACATGGCAGCGGCGCTAAACACCGCCAGGCGGAATTGCTCCTTGTTCACCGCCTGCGAGCAGGAGAAGGTGAAGAGGATGCCACCGGGCTTGATTTTCTCAAATGCCTTGGCGTTGAGGCGGCGGTAGCCGATGAGGGCGTTGCGCAGCGCACTCTTGTGCTTGGCAAATGCGGGAGGGTCGAGCACGATAAGGTCGTAGTCGCTGCCCATCTCGTCGAGATATTTGAAGGCATCCACGGCAAACGACTTGTGGCGCTCGCATGCGGGGAAGTTGAGTTCCACGTTGGCATCGGTGAGCGAGATGGCCTTGGCCGAACTGTCGACCGAGTGAACCAACTCTGCCCCACCGCGCAGGGCGTAGAATGAGAAGCCACCCGTGTAGCAGAACATGTTGAGCACCTTTCTGCCCTTCGCGTAATGCTCGAGGAGCGAACGGTTTTCTCGCTGATCCACAAAGAATCCAGTCTTCTGGCCACGGAGCCAGTCAACGTGGAATTTAAGGCCGTTCTCCATCGCCACATCGGTGTCGTACTCCCCTACTATATACTGGTTTTGAGGGTCGAGTTGAGCCTTGTACGGGAGGGTGGTTTCGCTCTTGTAGTACACATTCTTCACCACGCCGTCGGGCAGTTGCGTGAGGGCGTCGGCAATGAGGTTGCGGGCAAAGTGCATGCCTGGCGAGTGGGCCTGCATCACGGCGGTGGAGCCGTAGATGTCCACCACGAGGCCGGGCAGGAAATCGCCCTCGCCGTGCACGAGGCGGAAGGCATCGTTGTCGGCACGCTTGAGGCCGAGGGCCTGGCGCATCTTGTAGGCCTCGGTGAGGCGCTTCACGAAGAATGCTGAATCTATCTCGGTGTCGTCGAAGGTGAGCAGGCGCACGGCGATGCTGCCTATCTGGTAGTGGCCGTTGCCCATAAGGTTGCCGGCGTGGTCGTAGACGGTGACCACGTCGCCTTCTTCAATGTTATCCATGCGAGCGATGGCGCCCGAGAACACCCAAGGGTGGAAACGCTTGAGCGACTCTTCCTTGCCTCGCTTCAGTATCACACGTTTGTAAACCATGATGTCGATCGTTTATTTAATAAAGAATCGGTAAATATCGTTAGCATTGGCAAACAGCAGCAGACCGATGAGGAAAATCATGCCGGCTGTTTGAGCATATTCCATAAATTTGATGCTGGGCTTGCGGCGGGTAATCATCTCGTAGAGCAAGAAGAGCACGTGGCCGCCGTCGAGCGCCGGGATGGGCAGGATGTTCATGAATGCGAGAATCACCGAAAGGAATGCAGTGATGCTCCAGAAACTGTACCAGTCCCATTCTTCGGGGAAGATGTGGCCGATGGAGCCGAAGCCGCCCAGATTCTTCGCGCCCTCTTTAGAGAACACGGTCTTGAACGCCTTCACGTAACTCACCAGTTGGTCGCAGCCCATCTCGATGCCGCGAGGAACCGACTCGAGGAAACTGTAACTGTGCTGCTCGGTGTGGAAGAGTTTCGAGAAATCGCCCAGCACTTCGAAGCCCAACTTGCCAGCGCCATCCACCTCGGCCTGCGCAGTCACGCTCTTGCCGTCGCGAATGAGGGTGAGCGGCACACGCTTGCCGCTGTTTTTCTGGAGTTCGGCGGTGAATTTGGCAAACGAAGGCGTGGCCACGCCATTCACTGCCACGAGTTTGTCGCCTTCCTTCAGACCGGCCTTTTCGGCGCCGGTGCCTGGCATGGTGGCTTTCACGATGGTGGGCACATTCACGGTCATGAACGCTTCAC
>JAUNCU010000038.1 GCA_030526455.1 Bacteroidales bacterium
GGCTGCTAGTTTTATATGCTGTAAATGCTTTCTCTAGATAAAAGCGGTCCCTTTTATCTATTGTAAGCCCTTCCCTTCAGGGGAGGGTTTGGGAGAGGCTGTTTTTCTTTCTATCCCAAAAGCATATTGATAAGCGCGGTCACATCGCTCACATTCACCTGGCCGTCGGCGTTGATGTCGCATACGGCGTCGGTGTAGGTGGCTGTGCCGAGGATTTTGTTGATGAGGGCGGTTACGTCGCTCACATTCACCACGCCGTCGCCGTTCACGTCGCCTTTCGCAGCCTGTGGCCAGCGGTCGACTTCGATTTTTTTAACGGAGCCGGCATCAGCACTCGGGAGTTTCAAGAAGGCATAGCCGCGGGGCAAATCATAGGTGCTGGTTGGGCTCCAGAAGCACTTGTCGGTGGTGTTGAAATAGAATCCCCCAGATTGGCAAAACACATCCACATTGTCGTGGATGGCGCCTACGAGCAGGTTTTGTGGAGCGGATGGGGTGCTGGCGGGGCGCTGGAGTTTATACAGTTTGCCCTTTTCATATCCGTCGACGAGCAGACCTGTGCCGGCGGGAGTTTGGCTCACCTTCTGGGTATAAGCCTTTGCCTCATCCTTTTGATAGGACTTCACCGTGTAGGCATTGAGGCCCGAAGCAGCCCAATCGACAGGATGAGCGACGGTGAACGTGGTGATGGCGTGGTCGTCGTCGACCAGGACGTAGGCATTGAAGCGGTCGGCTGGCTCTACAGGATCGCTTTCATCTTTTGGCCATCCCTTAATTCGATATACATGGCGCCAGTAATCGTCCCACTTCACGTAGCATTTGAAGTCGGGGTGATTATTAAAATAGAAGCGGCCGCTCCACTGGTGAGAGCCTGGCATGAGGATGAGTTCCTTGAGATCTTTGCAATTGCCGAAAGCCTCTTCACCAATAAACTTCCCGCCTCTTGGCACGGTAAACGAAGTGATGCCAGAGCCGTAGAACGCATAGTTGCCGATGCGCTCCAGTCCCGTCATTTGAGTAAGATTCACAGCGGTACGCCATTTGCAATCGTAGAGCAGGCTGTCGCCGAGTTCCACCATGAGGAACTTCTTGCAAACGCCAGCAAGCCAGTAGTTTTCAAATAAAGAGCCAAAAAATGTGCCGGATTGCGATTTATGGGTAGGGTGGTAAACGTATTTCGCCTTGCCTGCATAGGTGACGCCATCGTGCGTCACAGGGGTGTTGCTGATGAAGGTGATGCGGGGTCCCACTTCATCCATCGGTCTGCCGTCGTACGTGATGTCGAAGGCGCCGGCGGTCACATTCAGTTTGCTGAATCTTGGATTTTGGGCATATTGGTTCACGTGGCCAGTGGGCACATAGAGACGGCAGGTGGTGGGTATGTCGGAGAGATTCCAAGTTTCGTAATAGGCGGGCCAAGCAAGGTTGAGCACGAGCGCCTTCAAACTCGACAGGCCATGAAAAGATAAGTTGTACATCACGCCCACCGATGATGGCACAAGCAAGTGGGTTATCGGACAGTTATTGAATACGCTGGTGCCAAGGTGCTTCAAGCCATAAGGCAATTTCAATTCGCCGCTGATGCCGCAGCCATCGAAGGCGTAGTTGCCTAGGTACGTAAAATTATGATCAAACTTAATACCCACGATTCGAGGAATGTCCTTGAAGGCGCGGTCGCAAATGGAATCCACGTTCACGCCAAGCTTGACTTTGGTGTCGACCGACAGCCTCTGAGGGCACGCTCCGCTAGCCACTGCGGTGACGGCATATTTCTTTCCCTTCACAGTGATATACTCGGGGAGGGAGAGTTCGGCCGAAGTGGCTGTGATGGAATATGAAGGCACACAACTGAGTTTGGCACGGCCATCGTAGGCGGTGCCGTTGATGGTTTCGGGCTTGTCGCTGTGGATGGTGTAATACACCTTATATTTTTCCATTGATATGGTCATATCCTTGCTGGGAGCATCGTAGGAGCCAGTGCCGTAGATGGAGAATCCTTCCCATCTTGGCGCGGCCTTGTAGGCATCAATCGACTCATAAGGCACACGAAGCACCGCACGTGGAGCGCCTGAGAATTCAATGTTAGGGTTCACCGATGGCGGTGTGGTGGCATTGCAGCGCACAACGTTCAGATTGGCGCACTTATAGAACGAGCAATCATTGAAGGCTGTGACAGTAGAAGGCAGCGACACCTCTAAAAGGTTCGCGCACTTATAGACGGAGCAGAAATTCAGTTCCTTCAACCCGTAAGGGAATTCCAGCATCTCGATTTTGTCGCATTGATAGAAAGCATCACGGCCCACCGTGGTGAGTTCGTCGGGGAAAAGATCAGCAAGGAAATTACCGCTTTCGGGGGCATATCCTGGTGGACACGCAATCAGTTGGGAGCGACTTTTATTGTAAAGCACGCCATTATACGACGCATAATTTTGATTTTCAGTCGCCACTTCAATGGTTTTCAAGTTACTAGCCCCTTGCACGAAACCGCCGCCAATCGTGGTCACGCTAGCGGGAATGCTGAGCGTGGTAAGATTCTGGCAGTTCTGGAAAGCGCGGGGGTCGATTTCGGTGAGCGTGGTGCCCAAGTTCAAAGTTTCAATGGCCGATCCATAGAAGGCTGAGTTTCCTATCACTTTGAGGTTGGTGGCTTTGGAAAAATCAGCCACTTTAAGTTTGGAATCGTTGAAGAAAGCACCATCGCAAATGCTCACAATGTTGAATCTTTGGCCAGCAATCACTTCATAATCTTGAGGCTTGAAATCGTTGGGATGTTGTATACTACTCTGAAATCCCACAATGGTCATTTCGCCACGAGTGCTACCTGAGGGGGCCTTGGTAACGATTGTATAATATCCCATAGTGGCGATGCCGTCGTGGGCTTTCCCGCTGGCGGTGATGGAAGAGAATGCGGAGAATGCGGGGTGCACGAGATAATCGTCCTCTGAATTAGGATTTGTATTTGGCACATAAAGTGTCATGCCGCTTTTGGAGGGAAAAGCGTTGGTTGCAATCGACACTTCATCGGGATAAGGAATGGCACAGCCCACCTCGGAGAGCGCTTTGCATCCGCTAAAAGCATTTGCTCCAATCACCGTTACCGACGATGTTATGGTGAGGTGTTGAAGCGATGTGCAACCATCGAAAGCATTGGCCTCAACCTCCTTGATACCCCAGCCGATGGTGACATTGTAGAGATTGGTCTTTCCACGAAGTGCAGTATTGGGTACTTTCTCAACCTTGTACCCTTTATTGTTGTACTGCGCCCTTCCCGAAACGGTGACGACTAATCTCGTTTGGGTTTCGGCTTCTTCACTCAATCCCAAAACGATGGCAGTACCATCTTGGGAGGAAGTTGCTTCTTTGGTGATGGAGTATTTCAAATATCCATACGTGAACACGTCGCCTACCGCTGCGGAGGCTACCATCGCCACCGCGGCCATTAGAATTGATAATACGATTCGTTTCATAAAGCGAATAAGATTTATGCAGTTAGTAATTAATTTTTGCTTAAAATATTCGTTCTGAATGCTACAAGTGGCCTAATTCGTTCTGTTCATAAAAAAATATGTAAGGCAAAATTAGGATGTAGAAACTATTCATTTCGTTATTGCTGGCAAATATACACATAATCAATGAGAAAACAAAGAATTTGGAGGTTAGAAATCACATTAGTCGCTGGCGCTACTATCACAGGGGTGTGGATATTTGAGAAAAAATGGTTACTTTTGCATCTTGAATGAAAATAAATTAGGAAATCATGAAGGAACGATTCATTAGCGTGGTGATGGGCACTAGTATGCTCATCGTGTTTCAGCCATTTACCTTTCCGGAATTTGGCTGGTGGCGCCTGCTCTATATCGCTGGGCTGGTGGCGATGGTGATGCTTTCGGCCACCGTGAGCGAGATGATTCTGCGCCACGTGCTGCGCAAGCCGTCGAACGACCTGCAGCAGGGCGAAGAGAGCGTGCGCCGTCGCAACCTCTATTTCCAGGCTATGAATGTGGTGCTGCTCACCTTTGGCATCGCCTACTTCAACTCACTGATGCTGAATGGAGAAGATGCCCAGTTCACCTTGCTGAACATAGGAAAGGTGTTTATGATCATGATTTTCGTGTCGGTTATCATCGGCACTTACTGGCGTGCGAAATACCACAGCCGATTCCTGAGCCAGCAACTGGAGGAGGCTGAACGCCTCAACGGCATTCTGCAGGAGCGCCAGCGCCTGGCCACCCAGCACATGGAGAAGGCGGTGGCGGCCGCGCGTGCCACTGCGCTGCACTTCGGGGGCAGCACGAAGGAGGCGGTAGACTGCACCGACCAGGAATTTCTCTACGCCGAGAGCGACGGCAATTATGTGAAGGTGCACTACCTGGTGGACGACGCTGTGACGATGAACGCCATACGCTGCAGCATCAAGGAGGTGGATGAGAAGATGGCTCACGTGCGCCACATCATGCGCTGCCACCGCGCCTTTATCGTGAATCTGAGCCACGTGAAATCGGTGGAAAGCCGCAGCAGCGGTTTCTACCTGGCGCTGGAGCACAGCGACGCCCTCGTGCCCGTGTCGAAAACCTACCAGCAAGCCGTGAAGCAGCACCTCAACCGCCCCGAGGCATAAGCAAGCCGCAGGAGGCGGAGAGGGAGAACGGCGTTTCCTCTCGAAAAAAACAGTTAGAAACCAGCCTTTTATTATCGGAAAAAGTATTATATTTGCGCATAAAAACAGGAATCATAATGACGCGAGCCAACATATCACATACCCAAATAGTACTCACATTTGTGAGCACATGCATCGAAGCCACCGCACGGGTGCTGGGGGTGCCTTACCAAGAGGTGTTTAGCCGCATGAAGCGACTGAACATGATAGAAGGCTATATTTACCCGAATTATGAAACCCTACACACCGAAAGCCGCGAAAACGTGGCCCAAGACATGATAGAATGCATGAACCGATGGGAGAAGAAAAAATGAGCATAAGGGTGTATCATACCTGAATTCAAATACCTTATTTTCGATGAAGCAGAGTAATCCTACCGATCCCGCAAAATCTCCCATTGTGCAAGAGATTATCATGGCCAACCGCATAGGTGCCATCTGCGCCGAACTTGCGAAGCGATTGAACCTGGAACCCGCCAAGGCGCTTATGCTATTTTACGAGAGCAAAACTTGCGCCGATCTCCACGACCGTGCTTCGGGACTATATCTTTATGGACCACTCTATGTGGCCGATGAATTCATGCGAGAAAAGGGGCTGATGTAGATGCCTCTCCCATACCCTCATGCTATAGATGGCCTCTCCCATACCCTCCCCCAGCCTGTCCGAAAACTCAAAAATGCGGCAAGATTATAGCGAAAAACACCAGGCGGCCACCCTCCGCCGTCGGAGACGGCTTATTATGGTTAACTCCATGCAAGCGAGTGAATTGCGTAGCAATTTGCGAGCGCGGCTTGGAGATAGGGGGCCACAAAGAAAAGAGCCTCGGAGAGGGTCGGTTATGGTCATAGCCCGAGTCTCGGACACCCTCCCCTTAAGGGAAGGGCTTGCCGATGAACACAGCGCGCTAAACCACTAATTTCCACCATCTTAACCATTCCATACCCGCCTGTGCCGTTCGTCACTGGGGTGGGTCGTTCGTCACATTTCGTCACTTTTTTGGGGTCGTTCGTCACATTTTCGCTGTGTATGTACCACAAATTTGGTGGTGCGGCGGGAAGTGCGTTACTTTGCATCGAAATCAAAAAATTTTTCGCGATATGCAATCACTCACAATCGAAGCGGCCGAACGCTTCAACGAAACACAACTCTACGACCGAGTGTGTGAAATTTGCCAAGCTGCGGAGCCTGTGCGCTTCCTGCTCAACTGGCAGAGCACACCCGCCGTGACCGATGCTCGAGAGATAGAGAATTGGGTGGCTGGACTGCGCCTGAAGAAGGAGTGCTACCGCATATTGGGGATTTGGGTGAGTGGTGCCATTGGCCACGCTGCCTATCAAATGGGATTTTTACGACAATTTACAACCAAGGGCTACTGGATTTTCGAGTACGCCCCTCAAAACCACTAACACAAGGATGACTGCAACCATTATTACCACCGCGATCGCTTTTCTTATCGCACTGTTCTTTTAATCTTCAATCTGTAAAGAAGGAAACATAAAAAAAGACAACAAAATGATTATTACTATTAGAAACGAACAACCCGCCGACTATCGCGAGGTGGAGACACTCACCCGCGAGGCATTCTGGAACGTGTATCGCCCGGGGTGCATTGAGCACTTCGTGCTGCACAAGTTCCGCCAACACCCGCTCTTCATTGCCGAACTGAGTTTCGTGATGGAGGCGGACGGAAAGATCATAGGGCACGTGATGTTCAGCAAGGCCGCCATCATCGCCGCCGACGGCAGCGAGATTCCGGCCTGCACATTCGGCCCCATCAGCATACACCCTGCGCACCAGCGCAAAGG
Source organism: Bacteroidales bacterium (assembly GCA_030526455.1). Lineage (GTDB taxonomy): Bacteria > Bacteroidota > Bacteroidia > Bacteroidales > Muribaculaceae > Sodaliphilus. The sequence goes on from JAUNCU010000038.1 coordinate 6,463, forward strand.
CTATGGATTGCGACTTTTGAATTATTCGCTGCAGAAAGCGAAGGAAATGGGTATAGGACTACTGTGTATGGAAAGTAATATCGAGTTCTACAAGCACGCCGGCTTCGTGGTGGCGAGCACCCTGGCCATTCACTATCACGGTGAGGCTGAGGATGCCGAAGCACCCTACTTCCTGGCGCAAGAACTCTCTGATGGATACCTAGGCGGCAGAACGGGCACGTACCACACGCCACGGCCATACTTCGTGGCCGAGGGAAATCCCGAGGAATTTGCTATCTTTGATGCCTCTTTCGAGCGCAAGGAGAAGCATCTGGCCGAGGGACAACTGCCTCAGTTCTGCCAATGCTGCGGTATGCCGCTCAGGGCCGACGCCGACTGTGGCACCGAGGCCGACGGCTCCACCTGCTTCGACTACTGCAAATTCTGCTACACCGACGGCCACTTCGTGCAGCAATGCTCGATGGAGGAGATGATCGACCACTGCTCGCAATTCGTGGGCGAATTCAACAAGCACACCGGTGCATCGCTCACGCGCGAGGCTTACAAGATGGTGCTCGAAGGCTATTTCCCCACGCTCAAGCGATGGCGGAAATGAGCGCAACCGAGCAAAATTGAACATTAGAGAGATTTATTCATTTTTCACACTATAATGACACTTTTATCAGAACGACTACTCCTTCGCCTATGGGTCGACAGCGACGCCGAGGCACTCTATCAACACGCCAGCGACCCCGATGTGGGGCCGCGCGCCGGATGGCCTCCACACCAGTCGGTGGACGAGAGCCGGGAGGTGATTCGCAGCGTGTTTCACAATGCCACCACCTGGGCCATCGTGGAGCGCGAGAGCGGCGAGGTGATAGGCGCCATGGGCTACGGCCCGTCGTGCGACTGCCATCTGCCATCGCTGCCGGGCGAACCCACCGTGGGCTACTGGGTGGCAAAGCCCTTCTGGAACCGGGGCTACTGCACCGAGGCGCTGAATCTTATGCTCGAGCACATGCGCCAGTGCACCAGCATCGCATCGGTGGTGAGCGGGCATTTTGTCGACAATCCCGCCTCGGGCCGCGTGATGGAGAAATGCGGCTTCCGCGCCACGGGCGAAGAGTGCTTCGATGAAAGTCTGTACGGCGGAAAAGGACGCCCCATACGCGTGCTCCGCCTCATATTGAACAACCACAACAATGCAAATCATAAATAACGAAAAACGCCTGCGCGCGGGAGCCTATTTCCACTTCCTGCTGGCAGCGGGCCACTTGGCTTGCCTGCCCGTGCTGGAGCAAGCATTCGACGCCTACGGCATACGCGAAGCGATGACCCGCATGGCATTTGGCCACATGTGGGTGCTCTACGCCCTCACCGTGGCGCTCGCCATCGCCTTCGCCCTGGTGGGCATCTACGCCTATTCGGCCATGGGCCACATCAGGCGACTGCCCTTCACGAGGCTGGTGTGCATCGCCGTGGTGGCTATCTACACGCTCCGCACTGTGCTGGGGCTGGCCTCTTGCGCAACGCATTTCGCATGGCTGCAATTCATCTCATCGGTGATACCAGCCCTGCTCGCCTATTGCTACTGGCCAGGCACCAAAAAAGAAGAAGACCAAGTACAATTTGAAATATTATGAAACATATCATCACTTGCGTAATCGCAATCCTGGGCTTCGCCATGGCGCACGCCCAAATGCTGAATCAGGCAAAGGTGCTCAACGACAGCACCTTCCGCACCGACGCCACCTATCAGCAAGGCAACAAATATGTGAAGGACGCACTCCTGTTTATGGAAATGCTCGCCGACACGCATCCTTTCTACGTGAAGAAGAGCCGACAGGCACAACTGTGGGAGAAAAAGGATGCGCTGCTGAAGAAATGCGCCGATTGCACCAGCGACTCGGTGTTTGTGACCTATCTCTACGACGTGCTCGGACCGCTTCACGATAAGCACACCGACCTCATCGACACCACCACACTCGCCCTGAAGCAAGCACAAAAGCAACAGAAACAGGCCGAGGCTGCCACCACAGCCACCGGCGTGATGGCCAAAGGTAAAGAACTCTTCGCCTACCGCATCTTCGAAGAGCCCAGCATCTGCTACCTGCAATTCAACCAATGCGCCGACGCCCGCACCATGCGCAACCCGAATCTGCCACGATTCGACGAGATGCTCAATCGCATGTTTCACGACATGGACTCGCTGAAAGTGGCCACACTCGTGGTGGATGCGCAATACAACAACGGCGGCAGCAGCATGCTGTGCGACGAACTGCTCGTGCGCCTCTATCCGCTCGACCAGTTGAAGACGCTCTCCACCTCCATCCGCTTCTCAAAGTTGATGGCTGAATACAACCCACGCATCGGCGTGGCAAAAACCTCGTGGGAAAACGACGGGCACGCCGAAGACCTCTACGCCATCCCATCGCAAAAGCCCAGCATCCCCAACCCACCCATATTCGGCGGCAAGGTGGTGTTTGTGCAAAGTGCCACCACCTACAGCAGCGCCGGCATACTCATGACCCTGGCGCGCGACAATAAAGTGGGCGAGATCATAGGCGAAACCTCCACGTTCGCGCCATCGCACTACGGCGAGATTCTCCCCTACCGCCTGCCTCACACTGGCGTAGTGGGCACCATCAGTTGCAAATACTTCAGTCGCCCCGACGTGGCCCACATCGACGACGCCACCCTCGAGCCCGACGTGAAACTCGACCTCAGCGACAAAGAAGCCACCTGGCAATACATCCTCACCCATTACGGGAAGAAATAAAGATAACCCCCAGCCTGTCCGAAAACTCAAAAATTCGGCAAGACTATAGCGAAAACTCGAGGCGTTTACCCTCCACTATAGAATACGCGAGGTAACCACCCTCCACTATAGAAAATGCAAGGCAACCATCCTCCGCCGTCGGAGACGGCTTATTATGGTTAACTCCATGCAAGTGAGTGAATTGCGCAGCAATTCGCGAGCGCGGCTTGGAGATTGAGAACCACAAAGCAAAGAGCCTCGGAGAGGGTCGGTTATGGTAGCAGCCCTAGTTTTCGGACAGTCTCCCCCCTACTGCGGCGGTTCTTTTTGTGTGAAGCCCTGCTTTGATTGCTTGTTATTTAATAAATATATATAATACACTATAAATCTGATACTAAAACCGCAGGCGTCATACAAAAGGAACCGCCCATTTTTATTATATTTGCATTGTAAATTAACATATTTTTTATAACAAAAGAACCGTCCCTTTGTTATAAAGTTAATGATAATTTATAGGTGTTTTAATGTATTTATTTGTAATTTGAAATAGAAAACAAAGTTTTCATTCTTATCAATTAGAAATGCGAGAAAAGTTGAAGAATCGGAGATATGGCAATGCTGAGGCTTTGGTGGCCTATGAGCGGGTGAGGCGTGGTGGCGACTTTGCTGGCTTTGCGGCTTTGCTTCATGATGCCGACCGCCATGTGGCTCGCAATGCCGCTTGGGTGCTGACGAAGGCGAGCGACGAGGAGTTGCTGCGCCTGCACCCCATGCTGCACGAGTTGATGGACCTGGCGCTGAACACCAGCAACACATCGCTCTGCCGGCTCACACTCAACATCATCCACCGCCTGCCGCTGGCGAAGGAGGATGTGCGCACCGATTTCCTCGACTTCTGCCTCGAGCAGATGGCTCACCTCTCTACCCCACCTGGCACACAGGCGCTGTGCATGAAGATTGCCCACAGGCTGTGCGGCTTCTATCCCGAACTCGCCGAGGAATTTCGGCGCACCGTCGAGGGCATGGATCTTTCGTTCTATAAGCCTGCCGTGAAATGCACTGTGAGGCATATTCTGAGCGGAAAGAAAGTGCGCAAGCGTTAAAATAGTGTTAAATTGCAAGGCGGCGCTTGACTCGTCCCTTAGGGCATGGATTAACTTTGCTACCGTTATCGATAACGCAACGAGAAAATGAAACAAAAACTGAAAATCGGAGAGTTCTCAAAATTGATGCAAGTGACGGTGAAGACCCTTCGCCACTACGAACAGCGCGGCCTGCTCGTGCCCGACGAGGTGGACGACGCCAGCGGCTATCGCTTCTACAGCCTCAGCCAGATGCAGCGCCTGGGAAGCATTCGCACGCTGAAAGACCTGGGTTTCTCGCTCGAGGAGATCAAGGATATCTTTGAGGAGCAAAACCATATGCCCGACATCGACCAACTCACTGGAAAAATACAGCAGTGCGAGGCCGACATCAGGATGCTGCAGCGACGCCGCGAGAGACTTGTGAATGTGCTGAACTCTCAAAAACACCTAAAGGAAATGGACAAATTCACTATCGAAACCCTGCCCGCCATTATCGTGGCATCGCACCGCGAAACCATTGAAAACTATGAAGCCCTGGGCATGATGTGCGTCAACGTCATTGGCCCCGAAATGCAACGCCTGGGCTGCAAATGCCCTCCGCCTGGCTACTGTTTCACCATCGACCACAATGAGGAATACTCCCCTACTGGCGTGGATATTGAATACTGCGAGCAGGTGGAGGAAATGGGCGAAGACTCCGCCATCATCCAGTTTAAGCAGTTTGACGAAGTGCCCACAGCCATCTGCATGAAGCACTACGGCCCCTACGACCGCTTCTACCAGTCCTACACCCTGCTCTACAAATACATCGAAGAGCAAGGCTACGCAATCAGCGGCCACGCGCGCTACGTGTACGTGGACGGCATCTGGAACCAGGACGACCCCGAAAAGTGGCTCTCCATCATCCAAGTGCCCGTGAGAAAAGCATAAGCGCAATGAGGATACACTAACAGAAAATTCGTGAAAGGGGACGGTTCTCTTTCACGAATTTTCTGTTTTATACAGAGCGTAGTTGATTGATACCAAATATATTGTAAAAATCTTTTTCGTGAAACAGAACCGTCCCCTTTCACGAAAATCATGTGGATTTAGAGGCACTGTTTCGCTTGGCTACTGCTAAGGCAAAAAAAGTGATAAAATGTTGTGGTTTTGAATTATTTGCGCTACATTTGCGATATTATTTATCAAATATCAAACTTTTACGCAATATTTTTTGCTGAAACCTTCACAAAACTCTTTGTATTATGAGAAAAGTGTTACTCCTCTTGAGTGTGATGGCGGGCCTCGTGAGCATTGAGGCTGCTACCATAACGCCCACGCAAGCGCTTGAACATGCGAAGCAATTCATGAAACAGGCTGGCGACCGCGGCAAGCGTGCGCCGATGCAAGGCGCGAGTATGCAACTGGCATATACCGCAGTGGATGCCGCCGGCGATGCCGCCTACTTTGTGTTCAACCAAGGCAGCGATGCCGGCTACGTGATTGTGGCGGGCGACGATGCCGTCACTCCCGTGATTGGCTATGCCGAAGCGGGATCGTTCAAGAACGACGAAATCCCCGACAATATGCAATGGTGGCTGGGCGAGATGCAGCGCGAGATTGAATACGTGAAGCAGCATCCCGAGCAGGCACGCAAGGCTTCGCTGCTGTCGAGGGAAGTGATGCCACTGCTCACCTGCTACTGGAATCAGAGCGAACCCTACAACGACCAGTGCCCAAGGCTCAATTCGTCGACGCGCTGCGTTACGGGCTGTGTGGCTACGGCTATGGCGCAGATTATGTATTACCACAAATGGCCACAACGCGGCAGCGGGTCGCACTCCTACACCTCGAGAACCAACGGTTTCCAGTTGAGCGCCAACTTCAGCCAATCGACCTACGACTGGGCTAACATGTTGGACGTGTATGGCTCCAACAGCAGCAGTGCCTCGAGAACGGCTGTGGCAAAGTTGATGAGCGACGTGGGCATATCGGTGGATATGGACTACGACTCCTCGAGCGGCGCCTACAGCACCGACGTGGCTAACGCTTTGACCACCTATTTCGGCTACGACAAGAGAGCCACCTACCACTCACGCGACACCTACGGTGTGGCAGCGTGGGAGAAACTCATTCGCGACGAACTCGATGCGTCGCGCCCCGTTTACTACTCGGGACTTGCCAGCGCTGGCGGCCACGCCTTCGTGTGCGACGGCTACGACAAGGAAGGCTATTTCCACTTCAACTGGGGCTGGGGCGGCAAGAGCAACGGCTACTTCCTGCTCACCATGCTCAACCCTCAAGACCAGGGCATAGGCTCCTTTGAGGGCGGCTACAACAGTTCGCAAGCCATCATCACCCACATCATGCCCGACCAAGGCGGCACAGGACCAGTGCCGACTGAGGCGATGAACACATGCGTGCTCAGTGTCGACGCCACAAAGGTGCGCCTGGGATCCGACATCAACGTGAGCGTGAACAAAATCGTGATGAGCGGCACCAAAGACTGGACAACACTCTACTGGGGCTTGTGGCTCACCTTTGAAGGCATAGAAGACCCCAACTCCGTGACGGGCGACTGGGCTATAAATGCCTCATCCATCATTCCAGGAAACAGTTACCGCTTAGCAAGTCCAATCGCGGTCAGCATTCCTTCTAATCTGCAAAAAGGCAAATACTACATACGCTTATCGTGGCTTAAGGACGACGACTTCAACAAATCGGGATATTTCACCGGCACATCGGTGAGCGATTATGCCATTTGCCTTGAGGTGAAAGACGATGGCTACGCTTATGTGGTGGATATCACCCCAGGCAACGACCTCACCGCCACCGAATTCGAAACCAGCAGCAACCCTGTGTATGCCGGCAACGAATTCAACGTGAAATGCATAGTGACCAACAATGGCGATGCCGACTACTACGACTACCTCTACATGGCGCTGATGAGCGGCACCACCGTGAAGCAGAAGAGCGCGGGTATCGCAGCAGGCATCGCTCCAGGCGGCAGCATCAAGTTGAACCTCGACTTCACGCCCTCGGTGAGCGCAGGCAATTACACCCTTGCCGTGCTCAATTCGCAAAACAAGGTGATAGGCTCCACCGCCATCACCGTGGCCAGTACGGGCGGCGACTACAACCTCTCCATCGCCCAGCAAATGACCGCAATGGCCGACGAAATGCCCGCCAACGACGTGCGCGCAACAGCGAAAATCAAGAATTCGGGCGGCATTTTCTCTGGAAAAGTGAAGGCCTACATCCTGTACACAGAATCAGGCTCATACTACATTGCCAACACGATGTATTCCGACGTGGTGACCATAGGCCGTGGCGAAACCATGCAGGTGGATTTCAAGGGAGAATTTGCGGGCGAAGTGGGTTCGGAGTACTACCTCTGTCTGCAAGACCCAACCACCACCAGCGCAAAGATATGGGGTAACATTGCACCCTTCACCGTGTGCGCACCCAAGCCCGCTTTGCAACTGGGCGACGTGGACGGCAACGGTGAAATCGACGTGGCCGACGTCACCAGCCTCATCTCCCATATCCTGGGCAATACGCCAGAAGGATTCGTGATAGAAGCAGCCGACGTGAATCAAGACACCGATGTCGACGTGGCCGACGCAACCTGCCTCATCACCATGATTCTGAGCAAATAAGCCTCACCGCCAAAGAGGCAAGCACATAAAGCAAAAATTCGTGAAAGGGGACGGTTCTCTTTCACGAATTTTTATTTCACAGATTGCAGTAATACATTGTATTTCAATACGATTATAAAAATTCAATTGTAAATTTTTCGTGAAAGAGAACCGTCCCCTTTCACGAAAATGGTAGAGGTGGGTGGCTGGATTGTGTTGCAATTTTTCTTATCCGTCTAGGTTGCTTGTTTAGTTTTTTTGTATCTTTGCATATTATGAACAGGAAATATAGCGAAGAGAAAGAGAAGAAGAAGTTGAAGGAGATCAAGAAACGCAATGTGCTGAGTCTGTTGCTATTCCTTCTGCTGGTGGTGGCTTGCATCATCCTGAGCCGTATTTTGCCTAAAAACGCTGAACATCAGGCTCCTGAGCCTATAAAGCCCAGCACCACCATCACTAAATAACCGTTCTACCACATGAAACAGATGCGCATTTTTATACTTATGGCCATGGCTATAATGGCCACCGCCACGGCACATGCCGAGAGCGACAAGTGGGGCGAGATTCTCGACCGCTATGCCGCCGACACCACCACACGCCAGATCGTGCTGGTGAAATGCACCGAGGGCTGCAACGCTGAGGTGGAGTTCTACATCAAGGACGACCAGCAGCAGTGGGTACTGGAACGCGCCGACACGGCTCACATAGGTCGGTACGGCTTGGGGAAAAAGCGACAGGGCGACAAGAAAACGCCCGAGGGCGACTTCGGCATACGCCAGGCTTTCGGCATCAAGCCTAATCCCGGCACGGTGATTCCATGGGTGGACGTGACGCCCGACATATGGGCCTGCGGCGACCGCCATTACTACAACCAAATCATCAATGTGAAGGAAAAGCCCCACCGCTGCCGAGGCGAACACATGATTAAATATGTGCCCAGTTACAACTACGGCATCGCCACCACCTACAACGACAGCAACACGCTGGGCCTGGGCGCCGCCATCTTCTTCCACTGCACCAGCGAGAGTCCGTGGACGGCAGGATGTGTGGCTGTGGCCGAAGATTTCATGGTACAGATTCTGCAGAAGAGCGACCCAGGGCTGAAGATATGCATCCACCAAAAGTGATGACGCCATGAAGCAGTTGCTGTCGCTCATTGTGATGCTCATCATCAGCACCGCAGCCATTGAGGCCACGGCCGCGCCACGGTGCCGGGCCATTACCAAGAAAGGCACCCAGTGCAAGCGCAAGGCCCGACACAAGGGCTACTGCAAGCAGCACTGGATCATCATCAACACACCAAAAGCCAAATTGTGCAAGGCACGAACCAACAGAGGCATACAATGCTCGCGCAAGCGGCAAGCAGGCAGCGACTACTGCTGGCAGCACGCCCGAAAATACGCCGCCTCCAGCCAGCGATAGAGGGTGTTGCAAAACTCGGAAATTCAATAAAAAACGGGGAAACATAGTAGGGACGCGATACTTCGCGTCCCTACTATGTTCTGGGTTTTGCAACACCCTCAATTCTTTTCAGGTTTTGCTTTTTCGAATTGGAGTGCGGTTACTGCTTTTCCGTTGCGGGCGCGGAGTGAGAGGCGGCCTTCGGCCACAGTGGCTGTGTCGGCTACGGCGGCGGTGTCTTTTAGTACGATTTTACTGAAACTGAAGTCGGCAAATTGCCACTCACGGTAGTGCACCTTGGGTGCGCCGCTGATCGATGCCTTGCCATCGTGGGCAATGGTGAGCACGGCGGGGATGCTGTCGGCTGTGGTCCACGACGCCACGCAGCGCTCGAGAGCCTTGGTGTAAGGCTCGGTGACGTCGGTGATGGCGTGGAGGATATATCCTCCCGACTCCTCGCGCGAAATCTTTGCTATCACCACTTTCCCTGGGGCGAAACGGGCTGCTGCAGCCTCGTCGGCGCCCTTCGCCGGCTGCAGCGCCTCGGGGATGGCGAGCGAGATGGTGTCGGGGTAAGCCGACTGGTATTTTAGCAGCAGTTGCAGGCGTTGGGCGGTGGTAGCCTTGCCGATGACTGCCACCATCGAGTCGGGGCCAGCCTGAAGCACGATGGTGTCGGGGCCGTCGGCACGCACACTGGTGGTCACTTTTCCTTCACACGACCACATCACAGCCATCCACATGATGGCAAAGAAATATAGAATGCTCTTGTTCATCTTCGGTTGCGGTTTTGAAAATTTGCCCCAAAATTAGTGCATTTTCTTCAAGGCGGCACCATCGATGCATGCAAAAAGATTTTTTTCTGCATATTTTTTGGAAGATAGGCAGATGTGCTGTATTTTTGTAGATTAAAAACTGATAACAATGGACAAACTACCACAAGACCCGTTTATGCTCTTCAGTTATGTGAACACGCAGTTGCGCGACGTCTATGCCTCGCTTGAGGAATTCTGCAAAGCCACCGGCGTGGACCAGAGCGCCCTCGAAGCAAAACTGAAAGAGGCTGGCTTTGAATACAACGAAGAGCAGAACAAATTTTGGTAAACAATACAAACACTCAAAAAAACTAATCATAATGATGGATTACAAGACATTACGAAAGCGTGCACTCATTTTCGACTTCGTGGCCATAGCCGTGGCTGGCGCTGTGCTCTATGCAGGCCAGGGGCTTGAGGTGCCCGGATGGGTGCTCGTGCTGGGTGCCGTGATTTCGGTGATGGCGCTGGTGCTGGCACTGAAGTTCTCGTTCACCGCACGCAAAGTGGCGCGTGAAGAATACGACCGCTACATTCAGGAAATGAAAAAACAACAAATCAGCAACGAAGAAGACAAAGAAAAAGAATAATGAAATTCATATCATGGAACGTGAACGGCCTGCGCGCTGTGGTGGGCAAAGGATTCTGCGACATTTTCTCGCAACTCGACGCCGATTTCTTTTGCCTGCAGGAAACCAAGATGCAAGCCGGACAACTCGACTTGGCCTTCGAGGGCTACGAGTCGTACTGGAACTATGCCGACAAGAAAGGCTACAGCGGCACCGCCATCTTCACTAAGCACAAGCCGCTGAGCGTGGCCTACGGCATAGGCATCGACGAGCACGACCACGAAGGACGCGTGATTACGCTCGAAATGCCCGACTACTACCTCGTGACCTGCTACACGCCCAACAGCCAAGACGGGCTGCGCCGACTCGACTACCGCATGACGTGGGAAGACGACTTCCGCGCCTACCTGCTCGCGCTCGATGAAAAGAAGCCCGTGATCGTGTGCGGCGACCTCAACGTGGCACACAAGGAAATCGACCTGAAGAACCCCAAGAGCAATCGCAAAAACGCCGGCTTCACCGACGAGGAACGCGAGAAGATGACCACACTGCTCGAGGCAGGGTTCACCGACAGTTTCCGCCACTTCTTCCCCAACCTCACCGACGCCTACTCGTGGTGGAGTTACCGCTTCCGCGCACGCGAGAAGAACGCCGGCTGGCGCATCGACTACTTCCTGGTGAGCAACCGCCTCGCCGAGAAGATGCAATCGGCTAACATTCACAACGAAATCTACGGCAGCGACCACTGCCCAGTAGAACTCAACTTATCGGAGTAGCATAAGATCGCAAACAACATAGGCAGCCCCCCTACCCATTTTCCATATGGAGGGGGCTGTGCTTTTTGCCCGCAGGGGGAATGAACGTGCATTCACCTTGGTTAAATTACATTTTCCACCCGAGTTTTCGTGCGTTCGAGCACATTTTCCACCCGAGTTTTTGTGCGTTTAAGCAC
>JAUNCU010000039.1:0-10156 GCA_030526455.1 Bacteroidales bacterium
TGGAAGTTAGAGATTAGAGATTTTCTGAATCGCAATTCACCTCCTCTTAAACAACAACAACCAACACCCACCCGTGCAACCCAGTCGCGTCAAAGGATTTTTCTATGCAATGGTATCGTCGTGCACCTTCGGCATGATACCACTCTTCTCATTGCCAGCCATGAAGGCGGGCATGCTCACGCAGTCGGTGCTCATCTATCGCTTCGGCTTCGGCACCTTGTTCATTCTCCTGGGCATGCTGCTCATGAAGATTTCGCCCAAAATCACCTGGTCGCAATTCTGGCGCATCGCCATCCTCGCCTTCTTCAGCACCGCAGGCGCCGTCACCCTCATCTACGGCTACAACTTCATGCCGTCGGGTCCCGCCACCACCATCCAGTTCTCCTATCCCGTGTTCACCTGCCTCATCATGATGATCTTCTTCCACGAGCGCCTCACCCTGCGCGTGGCCATCGCCATCATCCTCGCCATCTTGGGCGTGATGGGCCTATCGGGAATGAACCTCTCCGATTTTCGTGGCTTCTCCTTCCTCGGCCTGGGCATTGAATTGCTCGCCGGCCTCACCTATGCCATCTACCTCGTGCTCGTGCCCATCTTCAAAGTCGATAAAGTCGACAGCCTCTCCCTCACATTCTGGGTTTTCGCCATCAGCGTAGGCTACCTCGTGTTGTGGGCATTGCTCACCACAGGCATCCAGCCCATCACCACAGCCGAAGTAGGCATCAACCTCTTCCTCCTCGGCTTCGCCCCCACGGCCATCAGCAACCTCACCCTCATCATAGGCCTCCGCCACATAGGCAGCACCATGACCAGCATCCTCGGTGCCATGGAGCCCCTCACAGCCATGGTGATAGGCATCCTAGTGTTCAACGAGCCCCTCACCACCACCATAGCCCTAAGTTTCCTCTGCATCATCATCTCAGTCACAATCCTCATCCTAAAAAAATAAACAGCGCCCACTAGGCGCCCAGAGGAAAGCACCCCAGCAGTGCTCCAAGCAAGGGGGAAAGCGCCCCGGCAGGCTCCAGCCAAGGCTAAAAGCGCCCCCGTTCTGCTCCCCGCTAGGCTAAATGCGCCACTGTTTGAGCCGATTGTGTCGGCTCTTCCCCAAAAGGCGAGCGAAGCAAGCCTAGTCCCCCCACTCAGCCCCCGCCTCTGCCTGTAGTTTTGGTCAAAAAGTCTGATTTTTCGTTCATTATTGCTAGATATGGCTGATATTTGGCGAATTATTCGTAACTTTGCATTTGGTTTGGTGGATTTTTATCCATGTGGCCTGTTACAAAATTAATTGATACTGCTAAAGATAACTATGCTTATGCGTTATATTACGAAACTGTTTCTGCTTGCTTCTGTCATGCTCCTCGCGGCTTCTTGTATGAAAGACGAACCGCTGAATGCAGAATGCGACATCGAGCAAGTGATTCTCCATACTCCACACGTCGGCGAGGTGTTTTTCAACCCCACCGACTCTGCCAAGAATGTGCTCTATTCGGCTAGCGATGTGGTGTTTAACGTGCGCCGTCATGCGCCGCTGGAGGGCGTAACGCTTTCGTTCACCATCACCGAAGGCGCCACCATCGAGCGCATTACCCCTGGCACCGACTTCACCCCCGACGAAGCCGTGGAATACCGCGTCACTTCCCAAGACGGACAGTGGCACCGCGTCTACAAAATCACCATTTCGCCCGAACCTGTGCACATCGTGAGCAGTGAATTGAAATACGATTTTGAAAACTTCGAACTCGAGCCTAAACTCAAGAAATACTACATCTGGCACAACGAACAACTCGACGGCACCTTTGGCAACGACTGGGCTACGGGCAATCCCGGCTTTAAGTTGAGCATGCCATCGGCCGCCCCCGACAAGTATCCCACCGTGCCTGTCGACGGTATCGACGGCAAGGCGCTGAAACTCACCACCAGCGACACCGGCCCATTTGGCGCGATGGCCAATAAGCGACTGGCTGCGGGCAACTTCTTCCTCGGCGAATTCGACGTGTCGCAAGCCCTGGGCGATGCCATGGCAGCAACACGCTTCGGCATTCCTTTCGCCCTCGAGCCAGTGAAGTTCACCGGTTATTACCAATACAAGCCTGGCACTAAGTTCCAGGACAAGAACGGCAAGGAAGTTGTGGGCCGCATCGACGAAGGCTCAATCTACGCCGTGTTCTACCGCAACCACGACGCTGAGGGCAACCCCGTGCGCCTGCGTGGCGACAACGTGCTCACCAGCCCGCTCATCGTGGCGCTCGCTAAGGTGAAGGATGTGTTCGACACCGGTGGCGAGTGGAAGGAGTTCAGCGTGCAGTTTGACTACCGCGAACCCCTCGACCGCGAGTTGCTTGCCAACAAGGGCTACAACCTCGCCGTAGTGTTCTCCAGCAGCGAAGCGGGCGCCACATTTGAAGGCGCAATCGGCAGCACCCTGCTGGTGGATAAAGTACGTTTACATTGTCAAAAAGAAGAATAATGAAGAAAACAATCATCATAGCACTGGTGGCACTGCTCTCTGCGGCAGCCACCTCGGCACAAAGCATTTTCCACAAGGGCATCCTCGCCGATGTGGAATATGGCGCGCGCCTCGGTTACAATATCGGTGGCTCCGCTCCGCTGAGCATGCCCGCGAGCATTCGCAAACTCAACAAGTTCCCCCTCACGCCCAATATCGCCTTCGGTATTAATGCCGAAAAGCCGCTGAAGAACAACTTCGGCCTCATGGTGGGCATCAAGTTTGAAAACAAGGGTATGTCGACCGACTGCACCGTGAAGGGTTACAAGATGGAAATGGTGAAGGGCGGCGAGAAACTGGGCGGTGTGTTCACCGGCAATGTGGTCACCAAGGCCACCGAGTGGATGTTCACCTTCCCCATCCAGGCCACCTATCATTATAAGAATGTGACCTTCAAGGCGGGTCCCTATGTGTCGTACCTCACCGGTCGCGAATTCTACGGCTGGGCCTACGATGGCTACCTGCGCGTCGACAACCCCACCGGCGAAAAGGTGATCCTCGGCTCGGGCCACGATGAGCGTGGTGAATACGACTTTGCGGCCGACATGCGCCGCTGGCACGTGGGCTTCGACGTGGGTGTGGACTGGGCGTTTAGCAAGCGCTTCGGTGCCTATGCCGACATCTCTTGCGGCTTCCACGGCATTCACCGCAGCGGTTTCAAGACCATCGAGCAAACGCTCGTGCCCATCTACGGCTCCATCGGCGTGACCTACGCTTTCCGATAAGCGCGGCCCGCTATTTTGGAAACATCATTAGGCATCTATTTACAACATTTGATTACAAGAAAGAATAAGAAATATATTTAAAAAGAAAGGAAAAAATGAGAAAGTTATCTACAATTTTCGTTGCAGCGCTCATGAGCCTCTCTGCTATGGCTACCGACTATAGCGGCAACCTCACCGTTTCGATCAACGGCGAAAGCGGCGTTATGCCTGCAACCATCTCGATCAACGAAAACGAAGGAAAGTACAACCTCAGTCTCAACAACTTTGTGCTCGGCGAAGGCGAAGGCGCTATCGCGGTGGGCAACGTTGTGATTGAAAATGTGGCACCCGCAGCGACTGCAGGCCTCACCACTCTCTATGTGAACAAAAACATCCAAATCCAGGCAGGCGACCTCGATGGCGTGGCTGCTGACGCATGGCTCGGTCCTCAACTGGGCAATGTGCCTGTGCAGATGAACGCTCGCTTCACCGGCGACGGTCTCCTCGTGGTGAGCATCAACATCGATATGCAAGCCACCCTCGGCCAAACCATCAAGGTGGATTTCGAAAACGTGGGCAATCACTTCCAGATGCCTAACAGCGACTTCGAAACCTGGAGCGACAAGAACAACGCTCCAAAGAACTGGCACGGCTTCGAAAGTTGCGTGACTGCTACTTTTACTGGCGCTGCCAAGACTGATATTAAACTGAATCCATCAAACTGGGCTCGCCCAGGTTCGGCTGGCCAGAAGAGCGCCGTGCTCACCGGTAACAAGTTCTTCGGTATCGTGGCTAATGGTACGATGACCAACGGTATCTTGAACGCTACTTCTACCACTGCAACCGACCCCGCTAACCACAGCGAATCTTACCTCACCGATACCCGCACCGACGCTAACGGCGACCCATTCTACACCGCTATCAAGGCTAAGCCCGACGGCGTGAAGTTCTGGGCGCGTTTCACTCAGGCCGATGCTTCGCAGTGTGCCGACTATCCTTATGCAGCATTCAATGCTGTAATCACCGACGGCACTTACTACCAAGATCCTGAAGACAAGGAGTACACCAACAAGGTGGGTGTGGCTACTGCTAAGGGTTCGGAAATGGCTGTAGGTGGCTGGCGCGAAGTTTCTTGCAACTTCGACTACGATTCTTATGCTGCCAACGGTGCAGAACCTAAGGCTATCTTGATGACTTTCTCTACCAATGCCACTCCAGGTAAGGGTAGCGCCATCCTCGAAGGCGGTTTCTTGGGAATTGCTGCGAAACTCACTAAGGCCGACTCACTCTTCGTCGACGACCTCGAATTCGTGTACAACGCCGGCATCAAGAGCATCTCTTTCAAGGATGAAGCGCTCGACCTCGCCGCTGTAGCCGCTAATGGTATCAACCTCGCTGAAGGCGAAAACATCGCTATCGACGATTTCGTGGTAGTGAAGGAAGGTGCCGATTCTAAGGTTACTACCCTCATTGAGGAAACTGAAGAAGGCTACGACGTGGTAATCACTGTGGTTTCTGCCGACTTGATGAAGGCTGAAAGCGTGGCGTTCTCGCTCATTAAGCCATCTCAGCCTATCATGATGGGCGACCTCGACGGCAACGGCATCCTCGACGTTACCGACATCACCATGCTCATCAACATCGTGCTCGGCACTTCTGAAACTCAGCCCGCTGCCGACCTCGATGGCAATGGCTCTGTCGACGTATCCGACGTCACTAAACTCGTGCAACTCGTTTTGGGATAATAAACTCACAGCATATAATATACATCAGTTATGAAAAAGATTTTAGCATTTGTTGCCGCAGCCGTTTGCTCTATGGCTGCTTGGGCTACCAACTATCAAGGCGAACTCATCGTTTCGGTCAACGGCGAATCGGCTGCCATGGACGCTGGCATCATCATTGTGAAGTCGGAAGCAGGCTACAACCTGAGCATCAAGAATTTCAAACTCGGTGCTGAAGGTATTTACCTGCCTATCGGTAACATTGAGTTGAACGGCTGCGCCGGTACTGATGCCTTTGGCATTACCACCATCAACTTCAACGACAAGACTGTGATTACTCCTGGTGATGATCCTGCCTATGCCACTGAAGAATGGATGGGTCCTGCACTCGGCGAAGTGCCCATCGTGATGACTGCGAAACTCAACGACCAAGTGCTCAGTGTGAGCATCGACATCGACATGATGGCTACCATTCAGCAGGTGATTGCCGTTAACTTCGTGGGCAGCGCTCCCGCTGGCGACATCAATGGCGACGGCGACATCAATGTGAGCGACGTGACTACGCTCATCAACAAGATTCTTCAGTAATCATCCACATGATGCTGAAGTAATCATCCTCCTCGGCGTAAAAAGGTAGTATTACCTCTCGCATATTTTGCTGGCTTCAATCGTTCACAACGCTTGAAGCCAGCATTTTTTTTCTCTAAATATGGGCAATACATTAGTTTTTTTTGCCTTTTTTTGTTAATTTTGTAGGTGATTCGTCAACAGCCGCATTTTGCGCCGCTGCTCTTGGCTACATTTGTGGAACGCCATGCCGCGGTAGCAGCCCGATGTGGGCGTCACTGGCAGTGCTGCTTCTGGCGACTTATAACCAAAACTTCTGCTTGAAAATTAACAACTGAGATTCTATATGGATACACTCATTATCAAGATGTTGGGAGCGAAATGGCTCTCGTTTATCAAGGCAAAGACCGCTCCGCGATGGCTCGTGCTTTTCGCCGATTTGGTGGTGGTCTCATTTGCTTATTTCCTGTTGGCAATGAGCGATGCGTTCGCTTCAGGCCCAAGTTTTGAACCGCTCGCGCTCCTGCGCAACTGGGCAATGGTGGTAGTGGTGTATCTCATTTTGATTCTTCTCACGAAATCCTACACCTCCATCATCCGCCTCTCGGTGATTGAAGACCTCTACCGTGTGTTTCTGGTGGTGTTCTTCAGCACGCTCATGCTCATCGTGGTCAATTCCATAGCCATGGCATGGTTGCATGAGGAGTTGATGCGCTTCTGGAGCATTGTGATTATCGGTGCCATCGCGTTCTCTTCGCTGGTGATTGAGCGCCTGCTCATCAAGCACATCTATTCGGTGATCAGCCAGGTGGAAACCAGCCGCAAGCGTGTGCTGGTGCTGGGCACCTCGCTCGACTCGCTCATCCTTGCCAATGCGCTGAAGAGTGAAATTGGCGGTAAATACACCCCTGTGGGCCTGCTCGCCGAAAAAGGCACTACCCACGCCGACTCCATCAGTGGTTTCAAGGTTTACGACTACGATGAAGATTCGCTGGTGAACACTTTTGTGGAAAATCACATCCACGCCCTCATCTTCAGCCACGACAAAGTGAAACTCGTGGGCCGCGAATATGCCGATTTCTTTATCCAGAATAATCTCCGCATCCTCTCGCTCAACCGCGTGGAGGAATTTGAGGCAGAGGAAAATGACAAAGATAAAGATGCCAATATCTCTACCTATGTGAAGGAGGTGCAAATCGAAGACCTCCTCGGTCGCGATCCTATCGTGCTCAACAACACGCTCGTGCGCTCTAGCGTGCGTGGCTCGGTGGTGCTCATCACCGGTGCCTGTGGCTCTATCGGTAGCGAAATCGTGCGCCAGGTGGCGTCCTACAAGGCGAAGCAAATCGTGCTCGTCGACCAGGCCGAAACACCTATGCACGACCTCTCGATTGAGATGAAGGCGTCGTTCCCCGAGGCCGACATCGTGCTCTATATGGGCGACGTGCAGAACTACGAGCGCATGGAGAAGGCGTTTGCCACCTACAGGCCTCGCTTCGTGTTCCACGCCGCGGCCTACAAGCATGTGCCTATGATGGAAATCAACCCATCGGAGGCTGTGCTCACTAATGTGATGGGTACGAAAAACATTGCCGACCTGGCGCTGAAATACGATGTGCACAAGTTTGTGATGGTGTCGACCGACAAGGCGGTGAACCCCACCAATGTGATGGGCTGCACCAAGCGCCTCGCCGAGGTCTACACCCAGTCGCTCTTCTTCGACGCCAAGCAGCAGGGCAAGAACACCCAGTTCATCACCACCCGCTTTGGCAACGTGCTGGGCAGCAACGGTTCGGTGATTCCGCTCTTCCGCAAGCAGATTGCCGCCGGTGGTCCTGTGACCATCACCCACCCCGACATCATCCGCTATTTCATGACCATCCCCGAAGCCTGCAGCCTCGTGTTGGAAGCCGGCTGTATGGGCAAGGGCGGTGAAATTTATGTGTTCGATATGGGTCAGCCTGTGAAGATCTACGATTTGGCTACCCGCATGATTTCGCTTGCTGGCCTTCGACCAGGCGTGGATATCGAAATCAAGGAAGTGGGTCTCCGCCCCGGCGAAAAACTCTACGAAGAATTGCTCAACGACAAGGAGAAGACGCTCGACAGCACCGACAACGAGAAAATCATGGTGGCAAAGGTGCGTACCTACGATTTCAACACCGTGTGCGACAACATCGACAATATCATCACCTTCGCCGCTGCGGGCAATATCCACGACATGATCAAGAACATGAAGACGTTCATCCCTGAATATCACAGCAACATGTCGGAATTTGAGGATATCGACCGCGAAATCAAGGAGGAACAGGAAAAGAAGGCTCAGGTGCCAAGCACACCCGATGCCGAAGTGTATTACTCATAATTCACACCATTTAACCCCATTAATAGATAAACCTGAGACTTTTTACTTACACCACACAGTCTCGTATCTATACGTTTTATTTGACATAGCATATCACCACCATGTGGATAGTTTTGGCTATAGTATCATCTATTAGCCTAGGATTTTACGATATCGTAAAAAAACTGGCGCTTGAGGGCAACAACGTGTTTCACGTGTTGTTCCTCAACACCTTTTTCTGCACCCTCTTCATGTCGCCCGTGCTCGTGTCAACCATCATGGACATGGAGGGCAACTTCGTGCATCCGCTCAGCCACATGTATCTCTTCATCAAGGCGGTGATCGTGACGGCCTCGTGGCTGCTGGGCTATTTTGCCATCAAGAATCTGCCGCTGTCGATTCAGGCTTCCATCAATGCCGTCCGTCCCATTCTTGTGCTCGTGGGCGCGCTCATCATCTTTGGCGAGTGCCCGGGTCCGCTGCAGTGGGTGGGCATCGTGCTGGGCTTCGTGTCGCTGGCGTGGATTGGCTTCATCGGCCATAAGGAAGGCATCCACCTGAGGGGCAACAAATGGTTTTGGGCAGGCCTCGTGAGCGTGGTGCTGTGGGCAGCAAGCGGTCTATACGACAAGTTTCTCATGCTCCACTTCAAGCCTGTGAACGTGGAGGCGTGGTATTCGTTCTATCAGTTGGTGATCATGTCGGTGGTGATGCTCTTGCTCAAGGGCACGAAGAAGCGCTTCGACAAATTCCGCTGGCGCTGGTCGATTCTGCTCATCTCCATCTTCATCTGCGTGGCCGACCTCACCTACTTCATGTGCCTCTCCGAACCAGGCTCAATGGTGTCGATTGCCTCGATGATACGCCGCTGCAGTGCCCTGGTGGCATTCTTCTACGCCGTGATCGTGCTCCGCGAAGGCGACCTCAAACTCAAAATCATCGACCAGTGCCTGCTCGTGGCGGGTGTGCTGTGCATGGTGATTGGTAGCCTTTAGGGGAGGCTAGTGATGCTAGATTTTCTAGTGGCTCTAGAAGGGCGCCCTTTGGGATTCTCTTTGTGGTTACGCCGAAAATCACTATCTTTGCACTACGAAACTACTAATAATCATTATGGCATCAATTTTGAAATCTTGCCTTCCCGTGGCGCTTTGCTGCGACCATGCTGGCTTGGCAACTAAGCAAGCAGTAATTGCTTATCTTGAGAAAGAAGGTATTGCTTACAAAGACTTTGGCACCTTGAGTGAAGACAGTTGCGACTATCCCGATTTCGCACACCTCGCAGCCGTGGCTGTGGAAAGCGGCGAATGCTATCCTGGCATTGCCGTGTGTGGCAGCGGTGAGGGCATCAGCATGACGCTCAACAAGCATCAGGGCATTCGCGCCGCGCTCTGCTGGATTCCTGAAGTGGCTGCGCTCTCACGCCAGCACAACGACGCCAACTTCATCGCCATGCCTGGCCGATTCGTTTCCGATGAAGAGGCTATCGCCATGGTAAGCACATTCCTCAACACCGACTTCGAAGGCGGCCGCCACCAGCGCCGTATCGACAAAATCTCCTTGAAGTAACATTTACCCTAAGTTATAAAGAATAACGACAGACTCCTCCCCCAAGGTAGAGCCTGTCGTTTTATTTTTATGCCACCGCCCCCTAGTCGCACATGGCGGTAGGGCGGTTAGAATTCAATGGTCACGTCCACCTTTTCCATGTCGCATTTGAAGGGTGGGGTGAGTTTGCTGATGGTGATTTCGCCGCCTGTGACGGTGGCGAATTCGGCCTTCACGCGCTGGATGATGCGGTAGGCCACGTTTTCGAGCAGCAGCGATGGCTTTGCCATTTCGGCTTCTACCACGGCGTAGAGTTCGGCATAGTTCACGGTGCCGTCGAGGTCGTCGTGGGTCATGGCGCGGTCCATGGGGCAATACACCTTGAGCGACACCTCAAAGTGGTTGCCCACCACGCGTTCCTGCTCGCCCACGCCGTGATGGGCGAAGAATTTCATGCGATGCAGTGTGATGGCGTTCATTTCTTTGTGGGGCGTAATTTAAGTGGTGAAAACATTGATTTTGCCATTTCCTCTTCGGCCTTGCCTGGAATCCACACATAGGCGCCGAGGTCGGTGGCCGATCCGCTTGCGAAGCGGTCGTTGCCGTAGCGGTCGTAGCGTGCGCTTTCGGGGCAGAGGCTACGGTCGCCGCGGGCTATGGCGTCGCTCTCGTTCATCAGGCGGTAGTCGAAGATGTATTTCTCGCGGTTGACGTAGAATTTCGGGTCGCCCATCCGGGTGTTGACGCGCAGGTAGCGGGCGAT
>JAUNCU010000039.1:10166-17431 GCA_030526455.1 Bacteroidales bacterium
GATGCCGCCGTACTTCTTGGCAGCGCTCAGGCCGAAGAAGTGGTCGTCGTCGTTACCGCTGCTTTTGAAGAGGGTGTTGTAGATCCAGATGTTGGTGCCGCTCATGTCGCCCATGTTCACGTCGTAGCCCAGGCCGTAACTGATGCAGTTCACGAGTTTGCAGTCCAGAGGCGAGAGGCTTTGCTCGTCGTCGTTCTCGAAGAAGGCAATGTTGGGGCCCTCGATGCTGGCGAAGAGGTAGTAGTTGGCGAAGGTGCACTGTGTGGCTCTCACCTTGCCGCCCAGGAATGCCACCACGCCTTCTGGGGCGTCGCTGAATTCGGTGCCCTCGGCTTCCACCCATGCGTTGATGGTGAGCAGGGTGTAGGATTCGGAGTTGTGCATCACGCTGTTGAAGAGGTGGAGTGCCTTCTTAGCGGGGTTGCTGCTGGCAATTTGCACGCCGTATTGAGTGCTGTGGATGTCTACGTAGTGCAGTTCGTTGCCGTAACTGCCGTCGAAGAAGAGCACGCCGCCCCACTGGCCCGCCATGATGTCGAAGTCGATGTCGCCCACCACATGGTCGAGGCGGTCGCCGCGCATCACGATGGGTTTGTCCTTTGTGCCGATGGCCTGTAGCGTGCCATACACCTCCAGCAGTGCCTTGTCGTGGAAGAGTAGGGTGGTGCCGGGGTCGATGGTGAGCGTAACGTTGGGCTTCACCACCAGCGAGTCGTAGATGATGTAAGGCGTTTCGTTGGTGAGGCGTGTGTCGGTTTCAAACACGGTGCCAATGAGCGTGCGCACGTCTTGTCCCCAAGCGTTGAGCGCCACGCTCTGTGTCACGCCGTTGGTCACGAAGTCGATGCGGTCGTTGTATTCTTCGGGCTCGTTTTTGCCCACCTTGTCGACATAGCCTTCCACAAACACGTAGATGCTGTCGCCGCCACGAATTTCAATGTCGCGAAACACCTTGCCCTTCGTGCCATCCACGTTGAGGTAGAAGTGAGCCTTGCTCACGCCCGCCACCTGAATGCTGGAGATGTTGATTTGCTTCTTGCTGCGGTTGTAGATAATGAACTGCTTAGTAGTGGTGCCCTTCATCGTCATCACGGTGTCGAATTTCACCGTGTCGACCGAGAAAGTGAGCAAATCATTGGGGTCGGTAGTGAACGAGTCGTCAATACAACTGTTCAGCCCCACAACAGCGGCCACCAAGGCCGCGAATATGTAGAAAAATCGTCTCATCTGTGATATAACTATAATACATTATCAACGCACCTCCCCCCACATTTATTGCCCAAGCCCGAGGAAAAAGTAGCCGGCAAGTCTGCGGTGTGGTGAGCCAACAAGTGGCGCGATTGCATAAAGTGTGGAAAAATGGGCCGAAATGGTGGTGGTTCAGAGTTTTTTTCTTACATTTGTAAATTATTATGCCTCAGTGTGCCGATGCGCGATGGGGCATGAGGAAAATGAGATAATAAATAGCGAAAAATAACTATATAGACATAATGAAATCAGATAGCCTAATTATTATTCCCACCTACAACGAGAAGGAGAATATTAGCAACATTATCCACGTGGTGACCAATATGCCGGAACACCAGTTCGACGTGCTGGTGATCGACGACAACAGTCCCGACGGCACTGCCGCCATCGTGGAAGGCATCATGGAAGAGATGCCCGGACGCGTGCACCTGGTGAAGCGCGCCGGCAAACTCGGCCTCGGCACCGCCTACATCGCCGGATTCAAGTGGGCACTGGAACATGATTACGAATACATCATCGAGATGGACGCCGACTTCTCTCACCGCCCCGAAGACCTCATTCCGCTGCAGCGCGCCTGCGCCGAAGAGGGCGCCGACGTGGCTGTGGGTTCGCGCTACATCAATGGCGTGAACGTGGTGAACTGGCCCATGGGTCGCGTGCTGATGAGTTATTTCGCGTCGAAATATGTGCGCATCGTCACTGGCATGAAGGTGCACGACACCACCGCCGGCTTTGTGTGCTACAAGCGCGAAGTGCTCCAGGCCATGGACCTCGACATGGTGGAATTCAAGGGCTACGCCTTCCAGATTGAAATGAAATTCACCGCCTATTGCATGGGCTTCAACGTGAAGGAAGTGTCGATTATCTTCGTGAACCGCGTGCTGGGCACCAGCAAGATGAGCGGCGGCATCTTCAGCGAAGCGCTCTTCGGCGTGGTGAAACTGAAGTGGAGTTCGTGGTTCAACAAGAAGAAATTCACGCGTCGCAAATAATTCCATTATTGTATGATACAAATGGGCCCTTCGTGGGCCTATTCTATTCTTTACTAGACAGCATGAAAAAGATCGTATACAACGGAACCGTGGTGAATGAAGGCCGCTCTTTCGAGGGCTACGTGGTGATTGCCGACACGCTCATCGAGCAAGTGGGCGAGGGCATGCCATCGGAGCAACTGCTCGCGGCATGTGATGAACGATACGATGTGGAGGGCGCACTCATCCTCCCCGGCGCCATCGACGACCATGTGCACTTCCGCGAACCCGGCATGACCCACAAGGCCGACATCGCCAGCGAAAGCCGCGCCGCAGCGGCTGGCGGTGTGACCTCGGTGATGGATATGCCCAACTGCAAGCCAGCCACCGTCAGCGTTGAGGCGCTGGAAGAGAAAATGGCGCGAGCCGCCGCCACTTCGGTGGTGAATTTCAGTGCTTTCATCGGCGCCACCGACACCAATATGGAAGAACTCAAGAAGGTGGATTTCAGCCGTGTGTGTGGCATCAAGGCCTTCCTCGGTTCGTCGACGGGCGGCATGCTCCTGAGCGATAATGAGGCCACCCGCCGCGTGTTCAGCGACTTTGGTACGATTATTGCTATTCATAGTGAAGACGAAGACATCATCAACGCCAACCGCGCCCGCCTGCTTGCCGAAATGGGCGGCGACGATCTGCCCCTGGGCTACCACAGCAAGGTGCGTTCGGCCGAGGCTTGCTTCGTGAGCACTCAGCGCGCAGTGGATTTGGCACGCCAGTGCGGCACCCGTCTGCACGTGGCTCACATCAGCACCGCCCGCGAACTGGCGCTCTTCGACAGCGCTCCGCTCAGCAAAAAGAAAATCACCGCTGAGGCTTGCGTTGCCCACCTGCTCTTCACCGAAGCCGACGGTGCCCGCCTCGGTGCCCGCATCAAGTGTAACCCCTCGGTGAAAACGCCCGCCGACCGCGATGCACTGCGCAAGGCACTCTCCAGCGGCGTGATCGACGTAGTGGCCACCGACCATGCGCCCCACCTGCTCAGCGAGAAGGAGGGTGGCTGCCTCAAGGCGGCATCGGGAATGCCCACCGTGCAATTCTCGCTCGTGGCGATGCTCGAACTGGCGCATCAAGGCATCTGCACCACCGAAGTGGTGGTGGAAAAAATGTGCCACGCCCCGGCAGCGCTCTACCGCATCGCCCAGCGCGGCTATCTGCGCCCAGGCTATAAGGCCGACATCGCAGTGGTGAAACCAGTGCCCGAAGGCCACACCATCACCGACGCCGACGTGGTGTCGCGCTGCGGCTGGACGCCCCTCAACGGCTACACCGTCCACCACCAGGTGGCCATGACGATGGTAAACGGCACCGTGGCCTACAAAGATGGAAAGGTGAACGAAACCCACCGCGGCGACCGCCTCACCTTCAACTGAAAAAACAACAATGTTTTATAACAAAGGGACGGTTCTTTTGTTATAAAGGAAACTGATAAATAACAATATCTGAGTACTTTACAGGATGTTGACAAATGAAGATTTTATAACAAAGGGACGGTTCTTTTGTTATAAAACCCCAATCAAAGATACACGCTTATGGAGCTAAGAAACACAACGGACAGAGTGACCGGCCTCACTGAGGCCCAAGTGGAGGAAAGCCGCGCCCAGCACGGCAGCAATATGCTCACACCTCCCGAGCGCACTCCAGCCTGGAAGCAATTCCTCCAAACTTTCAAAGACCCGCTCATCATCATCTTGCTGGTGGCGCTGCTGCTCTCGGTGGGCATCGCGCTCTACGAATTGGTGTACATCCCCAGCAAGGGCTATGAAGCGCTGCTTGAGCCGCTGGGCATTTTCTTCGCCATCATCCTTGCCACGCTGGTGGGATTCCTGGTGGAATACAATGCCAACAAGAAATTTGACGTGCTCAACAAAATCAACGACGACATCCCCGTGAAGGTGGTGCGCGGCATGACGCTGGCCGAGGCCCGACGCCGCGGTGCCATCATGCAGGTGCCTCGCCGCGACGTGGTGGTGGGCGACATCGTGCTGGTGGAATCGGGCGAAAAGGTGCCCGCCGACGGCGAAGTGATTGAAAGCGTGTCGCTGGGCGTGGACGAGAGTTCGTTCACGGGTGAATCGGTGATTTGCCGCAAGACGCCCGATGCCGACGCTTCCAAGAGCGATTCGTCCTATCCCACCAATGTGCTCTTGCGCGGCTCGAGCGTGAAGGAAGGCCATGGCGTGATGCGTGTGACGGCAGTGGGCGACAGCACCGAATATGGCAGTATCTACAAGGACGCAAAAATCGAACACGATACCGAAACGCCGCTCATGAAGCAATTTGCCAAACTGGGCAAACTCATCGCTCGCTGCAGTTTTGTGGCCGGCGCGGCTATCGTGGTGGGGCGTTTTATCGTCTATGGCGTGGCCGAAAACTGGTCGTTCGAATTGCTGCCCACTATCGAATATTTTATGGAGACGGTGATGCTTGCCGTTACGCTCATCGTGGTGAGTGTGCCCGAAGGCCTTCCCATGAGTGTGACGCTTTCGCTGGCGCTGAGTATGCACCGCATGCTGCAGAACCAGAATCTCGTGCGCAAGATGCACGCCTGCGAAACCATGGGCGCCACCACCGTGATCTGTACCGACAAAACGGGCACGCTCACGCAGAATCAGATGCGTGTGTATCGTTCTCATTTCTACGGTCTTGAAGACGGCGAATCGCTCTCCGACAGCGAGGCTAGCCACATCGTGAGCCACGCGCTGGCGTGCAACGCTACCGCTTATCTCGACTGCAGCACTCCCGCCAAGGCGAAACCCATCGGCAATCCCACCGAGGGCGCTTTGCTGCTGTGGCTCAAGGATAAAGGCGTGGATTATGCCACCCTGCGCGAAGCGAGTGCTGTGGAGGCGCAATTGCCGTTCTCTACCGAAAACAAATATATGGCCACCGTCATTGCCTGTGCACCGCTGGGCAAGCGTGTGCTGCTGGTGAAGGGAGCCAGCGAAATCATTCGCCCTCACTGCAGCGCGGTGGAAGGTGGCATGGATTTCGACGATATCATGGCTGCGCTGCAGGCTTACCAAAACAAGGCGATGCGCACGCTGGGCTTTGCCTACCGCATCCTCGCCGACGATGAGCCTTGCCCCATTGCCGACGGCCGCGTGAATCTGCAAGGCCTCACGTTCATGGGCATCGTGGCCATCAGCGACCCTGTGCGCAGCGATGTGCCTGCCGCCATTGGCACCTGCCTCGACGCGGGCATCCAAATCAAGATCGTGACGGGCGACACGCCGGGCACTGCCAAGGAAATCGGTCGCCAAGTGGGCCTCTGGACCGACGACGAAAACGACGGCCATCTCATTCTGGGCGAGGAATTTGCCGCTCTGCCCGACGATGAGGCGGCGCGCCGTGCCAAGGATATCAAAATCATGTCGCGTGCTCGTCCTGCCGACAAGGCGCGCCTCGTGCAACTGCTTCAGCGCGAAAACGAGGTGGTGGCCGTGACGGGCGATGGCACCAACGATGCGCCTGCCCTCAATGCCGCCCAGGTGGGCCTCTCGATGGGCGACGGCACCGCTGTGGCGAAGGAGGCCAGCGATATCACCATTATCGACAATTCTTTCAGCAGCATCGCAAAGGCGGTGATGTGGGGACGCTCGCTCTACAAGAATATTCAGCGCTTTATCATTTTCCAACTCACCGTGAATGTGGCTGCATGTATGCTGGTGGGCATCGCTTCGTTTATCAGCGAAAAGCAGCCCGCCCTCACCGTTACGCAGATGCTGTGGGTGAACCTGATTATGGACACTTTCGCGGCGCTGGCGCTGGCTTCGCTCCCGCCTAGCGAGGAGGTGATGCGCGACAAGCCTCGTGGCAATGGCGCCAACATCATCACGCGCGGCATGACGGCTTTCGTGCTGGGCTTCGGCGTGTTCTTCGCCGTGGCGATGGTGGGCTTGTTTGTCTATCTGCTCGTGAACAGTGTGGGCGATGATGGCGGTTTGCTGCAAAGCGCCATCTCGATGGACGAACGCACCATCTTCTTCACCACTTTCGTGTTCCTACAGTTCTGGAATCTGTTCAACGCCAAGTCGTTCAGCAGCGGTCACTCTGCTTTCCACAACATCGCCGGCAGCCGTCTTTTCTTCTCGGTTGCGCTGGTGATTCTGGTGGGCCAGTTCCTGATTGTGGAATTTGGCGGCGTGATGTTCCAGGTCGATCCGCTGCCGCTGTCCACCATCCTGTGGTGCCTGCTGGGCACGATGCCTGTGATGCTGGTGGGAGAGGCTTATCATTTGCTCAAACGACGCAAAAACTAAACCGATATGAATGCAATTAAATTGATTTTCCTTCTCTTAGGAATCTGTATGTGTGCTGGCGCCGCAGCCGAGTTGCCGGCGGGTGTGCCTCCCGTGCGCCATTCCCACATTGGCGACGTGGCGAGTGCTGCCGATGGCTCCATCTCGCTGAAGGTGGTGGGGCAGAAGTTGAATTTTGGCGGTGTGAAGCCTGAGTTGCGCGACAGCGATGTGTTTTCGCCTAAGTCGGTGCATTTCCACCCTAATGGCAAGAAGTATTACATCAATTCGCTCGAAGGCTGCCGCACGATGGTCTACGATGCCGCCACCAATAAGAAACTGGCGGTGGTGCACCATAAGTTCAATGAGCAGAACACCCATCTGTGGGCGAAGGAAAGCGGTTTTTTCCCTTTCACACATTATAAAAACAATCTGAAAACATTCTGGGGACGCCCCGTGGAGAGCACGTTCTCGCATCGTGGCCGCTACCTATGGATTCCTTACTATCGCCGCAGTTTCGACCTCAATGCGCAGGACCCTTCGGCGATTTCGGTGATCGATACGCGCACCGATAGCATCATCAAGGTGTTTGAAACCGGCCCGCTGCCTAAGATGGTGGCCACTACGGGCAACGGCAAATACCTGGCGGTGACTCACTGGGGCGACAATACGGTGGGTATCCTCGACATCTCTAGCGCTAACCCCGACGACTGGCACTACGTGAAATGCGTGGTGGTGGACTACAAAC
>JAUNCU010000040.1 GCA_030526455.1 Bacteroidales bacterium
TCCGGACTTGTTGACTCGTTGAATTGTAGACTCGTAGACTTAAAAAAACATGGCTATCATTGAAATAGATCAAAATTCGGGCTTCTGCTTTGGTGTGACGCGTGCTATCACCAAGGCTGAGGAGCAATTGGCCCACAGTGGCCACCTCTACTGCCTGGGCGACATCGTGCACAACAGCAACGAGGTGGAGCGCCTGAAGCAGGAGGGCCTAGAGACGATCACCCACGAGCAACTGAAGGTGTTGCACGACGTGAATGTGCTG
Organism: Bacteroidales bacterium; assembly: GCA_030526455.1. Lineage (GTDB taxonomy): Bacteria > Bacteroidota > Bacteroidia > Bacteroidales > Muribaculaceae > Sodaliphilus. The sequence goes on from JAUNCU010000040.1 coordinate 263, forward strand.
CTGCGTGCCCATGGTGAGCCGCCCGAAACCTACGAGATTGCACGCCGTAACAATATTCGCATCATCGACGCCACTTGCCCTGTGGTGCTGAAACTGCAGCAGCGCATCAAGAAAACCTACCACGACGAGCCCGACCAGCCACAAATCGTGATCTACGGCAAGCGTGGCCACGCCGAAGTGAACGGCCTGGTGGGACAGACTGCCGGCAAGGCGCTGGTGATTGAAAACATCGCCGAAATCGACAAAATCGACTACTCCCGCAATGTGTATCTCTACAGCCAAACCACCAAGAGCGTGCAGGAACTGAAGAAAATCATTGAGGCGGTGAAGCAAAATATGGCCGAGGGGGCCGAACTGAAGAGTTACGACACCATTTGCCGCTCGGTGGCCAACCGCATTCCGCAAATCCGCGAGTTTGCCAAGCGCCACGACCTCATTCTCTTCGTGTGCGGTAGCAAGAGCAGCAACGGCAAAATCCTCTTCGGCGAAGTGCTCGACGCCAACCCTAACTCCCACCTGGTGAGCAACGAAACCGAAATCGACCCCGCTTGGCTCGAGGGCATGGAGTCAATAGGCATATGCGGCGCCACCTCCACACCCATGTGGCTGATGAACAGCGTGAAAGCCGCAGCCGAAAAAATTGCATGTAATCAATAAATCACATTTTTACACCGATATGACCAAACGCACCTATTTCATCATCATCTCACTGCTTGTGGCGCTCGACATCGCCACCGGATTCTGGTACATTGCCGGTCATATCAATAGCGACGGCAATAGCGACATCTTCGACAGCGACCACGATGAGGTGACGCTGGCCGACACCATCAGCAGCCAGTCGACGCCCGACCGATATGAGATGGTGGAAAACAATGCCTACTTCGTGTCGACGATGCCCGCCATCGCCGGCAACATGCGCACCTATTTCGCTAGCATCAAGCGCATTAAAAGTAAAGTCCCCACCGAAATCAACGGCCGCACCGACGTGGAAACCCTCATGGCTGCCGTTGCCGAGAAGGCGTTCCCTAATAGCCACGGAAGCCTCCAGGCTGGCATTCAGATGTTTTTGAAGACGCCATCGTTTAATGTGAAAAACCTCGCCTACAAGGTGCTCGACACTGCGCCCACCATCACCGCGAAGTATGGCAACGTGCAGGGCGTGCGCATCTACCCCATCTTCACCAGCCGCAGTTATCTGGTGATGGCTATCGCAATCACTTCCTACAACGGCACCAACACCAGCGAGAAGCAATATTTCGTGAACTATAACCGCTCCACCCACACCGTGCTCCACCGCCACGACATCCTCGCCGAAGGCACCGACGAGAAGGTGCTCGAACTCGTGAACCAGAAGATTGGCGTGCTCGTGGACGAAGCCAGCATGCCGCTCCACAGTGCATCGCGCCTCAGCCCCGAAATCTATTTGCGCAGCAAAGGCATCTTCTTCGTGTATCAGCCCGGCGAAGTGGCCGACGCCACCGAAGGCGTGATCGAAATCTTCGTCCCCTTCAAGTCGCTCCAGGAACACCTCACCCCATCATTCCGAGGCCTGGTGGTAGAAAACGCCGACTATTGCGAACTAAAACCCCTCGCCTTCAACCCAGAATAACCGCACACAGCGCAGCCAAAGGAAGATACAATAAAAATACAAGAATATCAAGTGCAGTGGGTGTCAAAACGTAGCATATGGTAGGGACGCGATGTGTCACGTCACTACCATATGCTACGTTTTGACACACTCCTACTATATTCAGCGTTGTGCCCTCACCCCCCTATTTCTTTGCTTGGCGTTTTTTCCACCACATGTAGATGCCTGTGGCGGGGAGGGTGGCGCCTATGATGCAGCATGCGAAGTAGAGCACCTGGCTCCATGCGCCTGCCCAGGTGCCGGTATGAAGGGCGAATACGGTTTTCTTCACGTTTTCCTCGCCCACGATGGTCTGCAGCATGGCGTAGACGGCGTCTTTCCACACGGGGAACGACCACGTGAGGCCCGTGAGGGCGATGATGAGCAGAAGCACAAGCACCCAGAAGCCGAGGCTCACGTGGGCGTCGTAGTAGAATCGGCGCTTACCGAATTTGGCCGTCACCTTCAGGCGCGCCCTGAGCATCTTTCGGGTGCGGGGCCACCACAGCACGAGGCCGGTGAGGAGGTCGATTACAAACATGATCACGCTCACGCCCACGATGGTTTTGCCCACGGTGCGCTCGCCCTTCTTGGCGGGGGCGTCGAGCAGCCAGCGATGCAGTTTCAGCGTGTTGGCGAAAAATGGGATTTTCTTGGGTTGGGCGTGTTTGGCTTCCTTCGCGCCAGTTGCTTCTTTGGCGGGCGTGGCCGATGCCGCAGCGGGCTCGTCGTAGTAGCCTGGGTAGAAGAATTCGGTCACGGGGCGCTCCACTATCAGCAGTGCGCCTGTGGTGCAGATGGTCATAAACACGAGGCAGAATGGCAAGGCCAGCCACAGGTGGATATTACGGATGAGTTTCATATTGCGTTACGTTGATGTTGATGGGTTATAATATGCAAAGAAAACAATTTTTTGGCAATAATCATGTGCGTGCCATCAAAAAAATCCACATAATCGAGTCATAGCCATAAGCGCCCGCAGCGTGGGCGACTTATGGCTATGTGATAACGTGGGGTGACTGTATTCAACAGTGAAAGCGCGCGGAGGTTACAGCACAAACCATGTGCTGGTTTCGGAGCGAGGCAGGGCGTAGAGTTGCACATCGCACGCAGCCTGGTCGGGAGCGAAACTGGCGTCGCCCACGGTGGCGCCTTTGGCCTCGAGGGCCTTGCGGGTGGCGTTGAGCGCTATCTCGGGCGTGTTGTTGTCGTTGCTCAAGTGGTTGAGAAACACAAATTTCAGTTCCGGATTCCACATGTCGGCCACGAAGCGAGCCGTCACCTTATTGTCGAGGTGTCCGCGCGCGCCTTCCACGCGCGCCTTCAGATAGGCGGGATACATGCCCGAGCGCAGCATGCCCAGGTCGTAGTTGCTCTCAATCATGAGATATTGCGCCTGTCGCATGTAGAAGTCGGCACGCGAAGTGATTTCGCCTTGGTCGGGCGATATCACGAATCGGCGACCGCCGCCCTCAATCATGAATCCGCTGCAGTCTTCGCTGTCGTGCGACTGCTTGAACGCCGTGATTTTCATCCCCGCCAGCGTGAAGGGAATCTCGTGATAGATAGCCTTGTGGTATTCCTTGATGCGATTAGAGATACTGTGCTTGCGCAGCATGCCGTTGAGGCAGCGATTGGTGCACCACACGCATATTTTCGGGTTCTTGAAATGCTTGCGCAGCATGCCGTAGACGAAGCGCACGTGGTCGGCATGGTCGTGGCTCAGGATGATGCCCTTAATTTTGCTCTTCTTTATGCCGTTGCGCTCCAGCGCCTCAAACACCTTTTCCGGATCCACGCCGCAGTCCACCAGTATACCCTCGTGCTCGTTGCCTATGTAGGCGCAGTTGCCGCTCGAGCCGCTGCCGAAACTGGCGAAATGCATTCGCCATTCACCCTCGGCCAACTCACGCTGCTGTGGCGCGGACTTCGCAGGCTTTTGCGCGGGCTCGACGGGCTGTTCTTCGTCGCCGAAGAAGATGGAGCCTTGTCGTGGTTTAGTTGAAGTTATATTGTCGTTGTTGTTCATTTTCAGTTGTTAAAATCGGGGGCTATTTGTAAAGAAGGAAGATCGTGGGCACCTTGTTGAGGTCGATAGGGTGCTTCGCCCATTCCTTCACGCCCCTTGTGATGATTTGCTCGCGTTCGCCCGTGATGTCGGTGGCGATGCAGAGTTTCAGGTTGGCGGGCAGCGACTTCACCATCTCAGCCATGAGTGAATTGTTGCGGTAAGGCGTTTCGATGAAAATCTGCGTCTGGTGCTCTTTGGTGATGCGCTGCTCCATTTCCTTGAATTTTCTTGCTCTTGCGCCGGCCTCGATAGGCAGATAGCCGATGAAGGCGAAACTCTGGCCATTGAAACCACTGCCCATGAGCCCCATCAAAATGCTCGACGGCCCCACCAGCGGACGCACCTTCAGCCCCTTGCGCTGAGCGATGGCCACCACGTCGGCGCCCGGATCGGCGATGGCGGGGCATCCCGCTTCGCTAATCACACCCATGGGTTCGCCCTTCTGAAGCGCGTCGAGATAGGTACTCACCTGGCGCGGGTCGGTGTGGCGGTTGAGTTCGTAGAAAGTGAGGCTGTCGATATCAATCTCCCGGTCGCACTTCTTCAGGAAACGACGCGCCGAGCGCACATTCTCCACAATGAAATGCTTAATATGGCTCACCAGCGCAATATTAGCGGCAGGGAGCACACTGCTGAGTTCACCATCACTCAACTGTACGGGGATAAGATATAATGCAGTCTCGATCATAGCAAGAAAAGGGTGTGCTGATTTTTAAAACACAAATGCAAAGTTACAAAATTCCCACCACATACCACACCTAAAACCACAGCAAATCCACACCAATCCGCACCGATTCGTGTTATAATATCTTAAACGACAGGCCACGCCCCACCTCCAGCACGTCCTCCCAAAAAAACACCACAACCTCAACCTCTCACCAAACTCATCCACAAAATCGCACCACCTCCCTAAATCCACCTTCAACCACGCACTTTCATTATCAAAAATGCCATCAAAGGGACGGTTCTTTTGATGGCACAATTTTAGTTATCACACTGATTTACCGACGATTCTAAACACTGTTTTGTAGTCAACTTTCGCTATCCTCGACAGTTGGCGCTTGCTCACGCCTGCCTTTACAGCAGCCCTCAGCACAAGGTTGCGCCGCTCCTGATCCAACTCCTCAAAAGCATCTTTACCACAAATACGCCGCACAATTGCTATGGCTTCCTCGTCGGTCAATCGGCGGGCGGCAATACTAGATTTAGGTCTCGATACTTCGCTCACTTTCAGCACCATTTCACACACGTCCTTCCATTCAATACTTGAAAAAGGAAGCCTACGGCTACAAATGCAGTTAGATTTAATCGAACCATCGTATTCATGATAACTGCTCCACTGATACTGGCCAGGCAATTCTACAATGCCCGCCTCTACTGGGTTACAGTGAATATACCTCAAAAGAGTGACAAAATATTTAGAATCAGTGACAGGCTCGCTACGGAAACGATCATGGAAAAGAGGACCTAAACGGCTATGCCTCTTGTTGTAATAACTCACATAAGCAACTCCTAGACGCTTCATCGTATTCGACAGAGGCTCAACACCTTCTGCCATAAGAAGGTGAATATGATTACGCATCAAGCAATAAGCATGAATTTCACAATAAGGAGGCAAAGGCTGATTGTTGTTGTCCTTAGGGTTGGTGAGTTCGCGAAGAATCTTCTCAAATTTGCGGCAATCATCTTCATCGGCAAAAATCGCATCGCGATTGAGACCTCGCAACATAACGTGGTAAACACCTGTAGGACTAATTTTTCTGCTTAATCGTGGCATGGCAAAGTTTGAATAATGTTAAATGATAGCAAATGTATCAAAGAAAAGGGAATAATCAAAGGAAAAACGCCATTTTTTTATAAAAAAAGAATCCATTCAGCATAAATAGATAAATTTACAACACAGAACATCTCACTGAAAAACAAAATATTAGCCACATAGTGCCATCAAAGGGACGGTTCTTTTGATGGCACAAAATAATGAGAGAATAGTTGAGGTAAGCAGGAAGGAATAAGGATGAAGATGCAAGGAACAGAACAACTTTCACCCAGAAGGATTCCAGATAAAGTAACAACACAAAGAAATAGCCCAATTTTATTCATCTATTTCTTAAAATTCCAGAAGTAAATGCCATCAAAAGAACCGTCCCTTTGATGGCACTTTTTATTTGAAAGAAAAATCGCAATAGCCTATTTTATAGTAATTTAGAAAACAATTTGCCATCAAAAGAACCGTCCCTTTGATGGCATCCTTGGTGGTGGCTTGGGGTGATAATTCTGCCTTGCTGGCTTCTCTTCCGGACAGGCTAGATGGGGAGATGGGGAAAAGTTGTGGGTTGCTTTTAGTGTGTATTTTTATAAAAATTGTTACCTTTACGCAAAATTTTTCTTTGCGCGAAAAAATAGATAATGAATGGCTTTCGGGCGGGCTTTTTTGAATGCTGGCACTGAGGGCTTTTTTACTAATATTTTACAACAAAATTAATTGATTATGAAACGTGTATTCTTCTCTCTTGCTGTGGGTGCGGTGCTGCTTGCCGCTGCGGTGGGCGCCGCTGCTGCCGACCGTTTTTCATGGCGGGGTGCCACTGTGTATTTTCTCATTACCGACCGTTTTGCCAATGGCGACAAGTCGAACGACGTGAATTATGGCCGTAAGGTGGACTATGGCAGCGAGCAGATGAATGCGGCCACTTTCCACGGCGGCGATCTGAAGGGGCTGCTGCAGAAGGCGCGCGAGGGCTATTTCACCCAGATGGGCGTGGACGTGGTGTGGATGACCGACGTGTATGAGCAACTGCACGGATGGATTGCGGGCTCGGGCGAAATCAACGATTTTCCCCACTACGGCTACCACGGTTACTACCCGCTCGACTACACCCAGATGGATAAGAACTACGGCACCATTGAGGAGATGCGCCAACTGGTGAACACGCTTCACGCCCAGGGCATACGCGTGATGCTGGGCGCTAATCTTAACGACCCCGGCTGCCCCACCTATCTCGACGCAGTGCAATATGGCTTCGCCGACGCTTTCGGAATGGATGAAAAACAGGCCGTGGAACACCGCCGCGACCTTGACTACTACAAGTGGTACGGTGGCTGCGCGCAGTGGAACGACTGGTGGACGCGCGACTGGATTCGCATGGCCGACGAGGGCTGGGACCAGACCGACCCGCTGACGATGTCGCTCTACGCTCTTCCCGACGTGAAGACCGAGAAGACTGAAAGTGTGAAGATCCCCGCGTTCCTGAAGCGGAAGTGGAAACGCGAGGGCAAAAGCAACGACGCCTGGGTGAACCCCTCGGCCCGCGCGCTGCGCAACGACCACGACTGGGCACCCTCCGACTACATGGTGGCGTGGATTGCTTCGTGGGTTGAGGAATTTGGCATCGACGGCTTCCGATGCGACATTGTGGAATATTCCCACATGAACCGTTGGCGCCAACTCTACGACGCCTGCAACGTGGCGCTCGACAAGTGGCGCAAGGCACATCCCGAAGACCCCGCAGCGGTCTGGACCGACAAGATTTACCTCACGGGCGACTTCGACTACGCCTCGATCGACTACAAGAAGGACTATGCCGAGGCCGGATTCCAGAGTATGGTGAATTTCTATTTCCCCAAGCACGGCGACCTCGACAACATCGTGTACACCTGGCAACAATATGCCGACAGCGTGGCCGCCCACACCGACTGGCACCCGTTCAGTTACCTCAACAATTCCTACAACCGCGAAACCGACATGACCAACATCATCGATTGCGCCACCACACTGCTGCTCACCCCGGGTGTGGCACAGGTGTTTTATGGCGATGAAACCCGCCGTGGCCTCAGCGATGCGCGCTTCAATGTGGACAGCGACCAGGCATTTCGCAGCGACATGAATTGGAACAGCATCGACGAAAAGGTGCTCGACCACTTCCGCCGCCTGGGCACCATCCGCAAGCAGCACCCCGCCATCGCCACTGGTCGCCAAGCCACCATCGACGTGCACACCTGCGCACGCATTGCCGACGAAACGGTGATTCTACGCGTGAAGCCCAACCCCGAACGAGGCATCAACGTGAAAGGCTATTTCAATGACGGCGACGAGGTTACCGAACTCTACACCGGCGCAAAAACCGTGGTAAAAAACGGCAAGGCATCGTTCGCTGAATATAAAAACAACATCGCCGTAATCGCAAAGCAGAAGAAATGATTTTTGGCTAAAGGGGACATGTCCTCTTTAGCCAAAACAAAATTATAAATCGCTGATTATTAATACTAGTCTAAAAAAAGTTGTTATTAGGGTCAGACCCTGATTACAACTTTTTTTGGTTTGATGCGCCATGTTCTGCTATTGATGATGGGTGGGTGGGGTGGCGGTGATGGGCGGTGATTTGGTGGTGGGGCGAAAAAAAATATGGGCTAAAGTGTTTCTACTTGCGAGCAATTTTTGTATTTTTGTAGGTTGATAATTATACAATGTAAGAACGATGGATTTTCGCACCACCATACACATTGCCGACAACCTGGGCATCATGCACCACAGCGACCGCATGATGATGCTGGGTTCGTGCTTTAGCGACAACATAGGCGGCAAACTGCGCCAAGCGATGATCAACGTGTGCGTGAACCCCTTTGGCACGCTCTACAACCCGCTGAGCATTGCCGCAAGTGTGGACCGCATCATCGACAACACGCCCGAACGCGGCATCGACCTTTTCCAGGGCAGCGGCGTGTGGAACAGTTACAACTTCCACTCGCGCTATTCGCTCGCCGACAAGGAAGCCACGCTCACGCGCATGAATGAGCAAATCGCCCACGCCCACGAGCACCTGCGCCAGTGCCACACGCTTATCGTGACGCTGGGCACCGCCGTGGTGTATCGCCTCAAGGACACCGACCAGGTGGTGGCCAACTGCCACAAGGTGCCGCAGCACAATTTCTCGCGCCGCATGGCGAGCGTGGAGGAAATCACCGAGGTGCTCAGTGCCATGGTGGAGCGCCTGCACGAGTTCAACCCCTCGCTGCGCATCCTGTTCACGGTGAGCCCCATTCGCCACGTGGCCGACGGGCTGGAGGTGAACTCTCTGAGCAAGGCTACGCTGCGCGTGGCTATCGCCAACGTGAACCGCGCCTATCGCCACTTTACCTCCTATTTCCCCGCCTACGAGATCGTGATGGACGACTTGCGCGACTACCGCTTCTACGCCGCCGACATGGTGCACCCCAGCGAGGTGGCCATAGGCTACATTTGGCAGACCTTCCAGGCGGCTTACTTCGACGACGCCTCGTCGCAAGCCATTGCCCGCTGCGAGCGCGTGATGAAGCGCCTCACCCATCGTCCCATGAGCGCCAACCGCGAAATCATAGAGCGATTCAACGCCGACACGCGTGCCGTGGTGGCAAATCTGGTGAAGGAATACCCCTACATCACCAGCATCAAGGAAATCAACGATCTAATTACTGAATAAGACTAAATGAAAAAAGTATGAAATATGCAATCGCAGAAATAGCCGACATTCTTGGAGTTGACGCCCGCAGCATCAACCGCGAAGAAGCCATCGTGAGCCAGTTGCTCACCGACTCGCGTTCGCTCAACAATCCCGAGGAAACCATATTCTTCGCACTGAAGACCGCCAACAACGACGGCCACAACTATATAGCGCCGCTCTACCAGAAGGGTGTGCGCAACTTTGTGGTGACACGCACCGACAATGTGACCCGCGAAATGCGCGATGCCAATTTCCTGGTGGTGCCCGACACCCTCGAGGCGCTCCAGGCACTCGCCACCAGCCACCGCCGCCGCTTCAACATTCCCGTGATAGGCATCACCGGCAGCCGCGGCAAGACCACGGTGAAAGAGTGGCTCAACCAGTTGCTGAGCGACGACTACAAGATCGTGCGCTCGCCCCGCAGTTACAATTCGCAGATAGGCGTGCCGCTCTCGCTGTGGGACATCGACGTGAACACCACCCTCGCCATCATAGAGGCGGGCATCAGCACCACCGGCGAGATGGACAACCTGCAGGCTATGATTCGCCCCACCATAGGCGTGATCACCAACATAGGCAGCGAGCACAACGACGGCTTTGCCTCGATGGACGAAAAGGCCCAGGAGAAGGCGAAGATTCTCAACAGTTGCGAAAGCATCGTCTATCCCGCCGACGACCCGCTCGTGACCGCCACCATCGCGCCGCTGCTGGAGGTGGACGTGGCCCAGGAATATGCCTGGAGCACCTGCGACGAAACGCGCTCCATCGTGCTGAAAGACGTGGAGAAGGACGATAAGCAGAGCCGCATCACCTATAACTACGAAAGCACCGACCACACCTTCACGGTGCCTTTCACCGCCGAGCGCGACATCGAGAACGTGGTCACCTGCCTGGTGGTGATGACCATTCTGGGCATCAGCCACGAGGTGATCGCACAGCGCATGGCCACACTCACCCCAGTGGGCACACGCATCAATGTGATTGAAGGCGTGAACAACTGCACCATCATAGCCGACGGCTACACCAGCGACTACAACTCGCTCACCCCCGCACTCGACTTCATGATTCGCCGCAGCAATCCCGCTCAGGCCAACACCGTGATTCTGAGCGACCTCATGCCCGAAGCCTTCAGCGCCGACGAACTCTACATACGCGTGAGCGAACTGCTCAAGAGCAAGCACATCAAGCACCTCATAGGCATAGGCCCCGACATGTGTCGCTACGGCCGCTACTTCTCCAGCATCAACGCCCAGTTCTACGCTTCGGTGGCCGAATTCCTCGACAAGAAATCGGCGGGCGACTTCGAAGACGAAACCATCCTGGTGAAGGGTGCGCCCGAATTCGACTTCGACCAAATCCTCGACCTGCTCGAGGTGAAGCAGCACCAGACTGTGGAGGAAGTCGACCTCAACGCCCTCGCCCACAACTTCAAGTTCTTCCGCTCCTTCCTCAAGCCCGAAACCAAGGCTGTGGGCATGGTGAAAGCCAGCGGCTACGGTGCAGGCAGTTACGAGATAGCCAAGACCCTGCAAGACGCCGGCTGCGACTACCTCGCCGTGGCTGTGCAAGACGAAGGCGTGGACCTGCGCAAGGCGGGCATCACCATGCCCATCATCGTGCTCAACCCCTCGGTGGTGAACTACAAGTCGATGTTTGCCCACCACCTGGAGCCTGAAGTCTACAGCATCGAAGAATGTGAGGCGCTCATCAAGGAAGGCGCAAAATACGGCGCACGCGAATTCCCCGTGCACATCAAACTCGACACCGGCATGCACCGCCTCGGCTTCACCAAGGAGCAACTGCCAGCGCTCATCGCTCTGCTCAAGAGTCAGGACGTGATTAAGCCCGCGTCGATGTTCTCCCACCTCTGCGTGGCCGACGAGCCCGAGCAGGACGCCTACACCCGCGAGCAATTCGCCTATTTCGAAGAATGCACTGCCATGGTGCAGGCCGAATTCAGCCACTACATACTGCGCCACATCCTCAACACCACCGGCATCGTGCGCTTCCCCGAGAAGCAATACGACATGGTGCGCATAGGCATCGGCCTCTACGGCATCAAGACCGTGACCGACCACTCCGAAGATGCCCTCAAGCCCGTGTCGTCGCTCCACTCGGTGATCATCTCCATCAAGGAGTGGCCAGCCGGCACCACCATAGGCTACGGCCGCCACGGTGTGCTTGAGCGCCCATCGCGCATCGCCACCGTCACCATAGGCTACGCCGACGGCTTCGACCGCCACTTCGGGCGCGGCAACGCCCACATGTGGGTGAACGGCACACTCTGCCCCACCGTGGGCAACGTGTGCATGGACGCTGTGATGATCGACGTGACCGACGCCCAGTGTGCCGTGGGCGACATCGTGGAAATCTTCGGCGAGCACATCCCCGTGGAAGCGCTCAGCGAAGTGCGCGGCACCATCCCCTACGAGATTCTCACCAGCGTTTCGCCCCGTGTGAAGCGCGTATATTATCGCGAATAACTAATCAACCCTTCTCTTATACACTTCAAATTATGAAACTCAAAAGAATACTTCTCTCAGCCGCAGCATTGAGCGCCATGTGTGCCCAAGCCGCCACTTTCGAGGCTGCAGGCCTCTACTACACCACCACCGGCGCCAGCACCGTGAAGGTGGCACGCGTGCCAGCCGACTTGGCGCAGACCGCCCCCTACAAGGGCGTGTACATCATCCCCGAGCAGGTGTACTACGATGGCGCCAACTACACCGTGAGCGCCATTGCCGACAGCGCCTTCTTCCAGTCGAAGGCCACCGAAGTGCAGGTGCCCAACACCGTCACCACCATCGGTGAATGCGCCTTCGCCTATGCTGCCGACCTCACCAGCGTTACGCTGCCGCTGAAACTCAGCGCCGTGAGCAAGATGATGCTGGCGGGCACCAATGTGGTGAATGTGGCTGTGCCCGAAGGAGTGAAGAATATCGGTTGGGGCGCATTCCAGTCGTGTGGCATGCTCCACACCATGCTGCTGCCCTCCACCACCAAGAAGATTGAGGCCTACGGCTACAACAATTGCCACAACCTCTACGAAATCTACTGCGCCGCACCCACAGCGCCCGAAGCCAGCGGATGGGCCATCTTCATAGGCCTGAGCGGCATCGACGTGATTGTGCCCGACGATGAAGCGGTGGAAAAATATGCCGCCAATGCCGTGTGGGGCGACGAAGCCACCTTCACGCTCTATCCCAGCGAGGAGGTTTCGATCACCATGAGCGGCGAACTCGAGCCCTACAACGACCACTACATGCGCATAGCCCTGGGCAACAACCTGGCTTACCGCATCTATAAAGGAGAAGAACTCATCGCCCTCACCGCAGCCGACTATTATTACGTGCCCATCACTGCCGAAGGCGCCACCTACACCATCGTGCCCACCGACATGATGAACGATGCCGAGCCCACTGCGGTGGTGATTGAGCCTTCAGCCATCAACGACGTGATTGCCGACTACGCCCTGCCTAAGGTGTACGGCCGCGACGGCGCTATCCACATCCACGGCAACACCCATGGCCAGATGGTGACCGTGTTCGACATGTATGGCCGCCTGTGTTTCCGCCGTCACAGCAATGGCGACGAAGTGATTACCCTCGACCGCGGCATCTACGTGGTGCTCGTGGGCGACCACCCCACTAAAGTGCGCATATGATCACGCCCGACGACGAGAAATACATGCGCATGGCGCTGCGTGAAGCCCAAGCCGCCTTCGATGCCGACGAGGTGCCCATCGGTGCCGTAATCGTGTGCCAAGGCCGCGTGATTGCGCGCGGACACAACCTCACCGAAACGCTCACCGACGTCACCGCCCATGCCGAGATGCAGGCCATCACATCGGCTGCCACCTATCTGGGCGGCAAATACCTGGTGGACTGCACGCTCTACGTGACGGTAGAGCCCTGCCTGATGTGTGCGGGCGCCCTGGGTTGGAGCCAAATCACGCGCATCGTGTATGGCTGCGCCGACGACAAGCGCGGCTTCCACACCTTCTGCGCCAAGCCATTCCACAAGCGCACAGCCGTGGAAGGCGGCGTGCTGGCCGAAGAATGCGCCGCACTCATGAGTGATTTCTTTAAGAGGAAGAGAAATTAGATGTAAGAGGCTATCCCTCTAGAATCTCTAGAGCCACTAGAGTCACTAGCCCCACTAGCAAAAAAAAACATAAACCCCTATGAACAAGTTATTTTCTACCTTAACTATTCTGCTGGCGAGCGCGCTGATGCTGGCGAGCGCTCAGCAAAACATCACCACCAGCGTGGTGCCTGTGAAAGTGCAGACCGACACTGTGACGGTGATGAGCAAAAAGATGAACCGCGAAATTAAGGCGGTGGTGGTGAAGCCTCAACAGTACTTCCACAACCCCACCGACAGTTTCCCCACCGTGTATGTGCTGCACGGCGCATGGGGCAGTTACCGCGACTGGCCCACCAAAAAGCAACTCGAACCCATCGCCACCCGCTATGGCGTGGTGATCGTGTGTCCCGACGGGCAGGACAGTTGGTACCTCGACTCGCCCATCGACCCGAAGATGCAATTCGAAACCTTCATCAGCCACGAACTGGTGGAATACGTCGACACCCATTACCCCACCTTCCGCTCGCCCAAGATGCGTGCCATCTGCGGCTTGAGCATGGGCGGTCACGGTGCGCTGTGGAACGCCTTCCGCCATCCTGAGGTGTTTGGCTCCTGCGGCAGCATGAGCGGCGGCGTGGACATCACCAAGTTCCCAAACAAGTGGAAAATCGACCTTCGCATCGGCAAATTCGAAACCCACCAGGATGCATGGGCTCAGCATGCCGTTATCAACCTCGTGCCAGCGCTTAAGCCAGGACAGAACATCATCATCGACGACGGCTACGACGACTTCTTCTACGAAGTGAACTGCAACCTCCACAAGGCACTGCTGGAGAAGAAAATCCCCCACGACTTCATCATCCGCCCCGGCGGCCACACATGGGACTACTGGGTAAACGCCCTCGACTACCAAATGCTCTTCTTCTCAAAAGCATTCTGCAAATAACTCACATTATATAACACAAGCGCAATGAACACATCAAAAGCCATACTGAAAGCGCTTTTCGCATCGGCGCTCTTGCTAGGCACCAGTTGCTCACAGCATAGCGCTGCATAGATTTCTTAAAAACAGGGATTTCCATTTGCGATATCCCTGTTTTTTACTTATCTTTGCAAAGGTGCTTTTAATGATTAAGCAGCACTTAGAATTTTTAGCCATCTTAAACAAAATCGCATTACAATCGATTCTAATTCTTCGTAGTTATGGAAAAGAAATATTACTTTGGCCTGAACGGGCAGATTTGTGGCCCCGTCAGCATCGACGAGTTAAAGTCACGCGGGGTGGATAAGGACACCTACGTTTTCACTGCCGAACTGGGCGACTGGAAACTGGCCAGCGAAGTGGCAGAACTGGCGCACCTCTTTGCGGCCACACCACCACCTTTTATGGCTCAAGCCCCAGCCGCTGCCCAAGAGCAAGCCCCCACAATAGCAAAAGAAGAGCCTCAGCCAGAACCCGTGCCTCCCACTCCACCAGCATTCACCCCAGTGGAAGAAGCACCTAAGCCAGAACCTGAACCAGAACCTGAGCCCGTGCCTCCCACACCACCGGTATACACCGCAGTGGAAGAGCCAGAACCTGAGCCAGAGCCAGTCGCTCCCACTCCTCCTGCTTACACCCCTGTGGAAGATCCTCTACCCGAGCCTGCTCCAGAGCCCGAACCCGAGCCCGTTTCTCCCACTCCTCCAGCATACACCCCTGTGGAAGAGCCTCAGCCTGAGCCCGAGCCTAAACCCGAACCAGAGCCAGTTTCTCCCACTCCTCCTGTATACACCCCTGTGGAAGAGCCAGTGGTGAAAGAAGAGCCCGCGCCAGTTCCACCAGCCGTGGAAGAAACCGTGATCATGGAAGAGCCTGAGCCCACGCCTCCCGCAGTGGAAGAGGCTCCTGCTCCCTCGCCTCCCGTGGAGGAAGAAGCGCCTGCACGCCCAGCGCCTGAGCAGCCCAAGGTGGCAAAAGCATCGGCTGGCGGCTCGAAGACCAATTTGATGATCATCATCGGCTGCGTGGTGGCGGTGGCTGTGATAGGCGCGGTGGCATACTTCGCGTTTTTCCGCGGTAAGACGGCAGAGCCCTCCGCCCCAAGCATCACCACCGAGAATGTGGAAGAAGTCTCTACGCCATCCGATGAATCCCTTGGCGAAAACAACGAAATCGCCGCCGAAGGTACGGGGAGCGAAATCGCCGAATACATCGCCGACGCCAGTTTCATGGGCATTCGCTACGGTGCCACTTCCGACGACGTCACCTCCTACGGAGGCCGATTCGAGACGAAAGAAATTGTGGCAAAGAAAGACGGATGGCAACTGCGCATCTTCTTCAACGACAAC
Source organism: Bacteroidales bacterium (assembly GCA_030526455.1). Taxonomy (GTDB): domain Bacteria; phylum Bacteroidota; class Bacteroidia; order Bacteroidales; family Muribaculaceae; genus Sodaliphilus. The sequence goes on from JAUNCU010000040.1 coordinate 15,855, forward strand.
CCCATGTATGCCAGCGCAAAGGTCATAGGCATTGAAGCCAGCAAGGACATGGCGGGCACCGAGCAGACGGCAGCCGAAGCCTGCGAGCAATTCGATGCCATCATGAAGTCGAAATACGAAAAGCGTGGCGAGTTCTTCCTCACACCCAAGGGATGCAGCATCGCCAGCGGCTACGAAGGCACCATGATGCGGGTGGTTTACTACTTCCCCCACTCGCCAAGCAAGGGCGCTCCAGTGCGAAAAAACTAAAAATTTAGCATTTTGCTCAATACATTTCACAAAAACAGGGATTTCCTTTTGCGATATCCCTGTTTTTTATTTATCTTTGCGTGGATAATTATCACTTTGCCAAATTCAACTAGCGCATGGAAACTAATCGCCCCAAAATACTCATCATCTACACCGGTGGCACCATCGGCATGATAGAGAATCCCGTGACCCATTCTCTTACGCCTTTCGACTTCTCCCACTTGATGGAAAATGTGCCCAAAGTGCAACTGCTCGACTACGACATTGACAATATCCAGTTCAATCCGCCCATCGACAGCAGCAACATGAGCCCATCGCACTGGAGCGACATCGCACGCGCCATTGAGAAGAACTACGACCGCTACGACGGCTTCGTGGTGCTCCACGGCACCGACACGATGGCCTTCACGGCATCGGCGCTGAGTTTCATGCTTGAGAATTTGAGCAAGCCCGTGATTATCACCGGCTCGCAGTTGCCCATTGGCGAAGTGCGCACCGACGGCGAAGAAAACCTCATCACCGCCCTGCAGGTGGCAGCCGCCACCGACGCCCAAGGCAACGCCATGGTGCAGGAAGTGGCCATCCTCTTCGAAGACTACCTCTGGCGTGGCAACCGCAGCACCAAGATGAGCGCCGACAACTTCAACGCCTTCCGCAGCAACAACTACCCCGAGTTGGCAAGAATAGGCCTCGACATCCTCTTCCACGAAGAAGCCCTGTTTCGCCTCCCAGCCAAGCGCCCGCTGAAGGTGCGCTACGAGATGGACCCCAATGTGATGTTTATCGAACTCAACCCCGGCATGACGCCCAACGTGCTCAGCCACCTGCTCCACACCCCCGGCATCAAGGGCGTGGTGCTCAAAACCTACGGCGCAGGCAACAGCCCCAGCGAACCCTGGTTCACCGCCCTCATTCGCGAAGCCAACGAGCGCGGCATCGTGATCCTGAACGTCACCCAGTGTGTGAACGGCGGCGTGAAGCAGTCGCTCTACGAAACCGGCAACTGCCTCAGCCAGGCGGGCGTGGTGAGCGGCCACGACATCACCAGCGAAGCAGCCATCACCAAACTCATGTATCTCTTCGGCCTCGGCCTCGACCCCGAAGCCGTGAAACAACACCTCCACAGCGCCATCTGCGGCGAAGTCACCATCTAAATTCGTAACACCACAAAACCCCAAAAAGCATATATGACAAAAGACGCATTAGCAGAATGGTGGTCAGGGCTCACCATCGCC
>JAUNCU010000041.1 GCA_030526455.1 Bacteroidales bacterium
TAATTTCTCCCTAATCATTCGCAATGGCGCGCAGTTCGGCGTTGGTCATGGTAAACAACACCGAATCGGGTTCATTTTTGCTCTTATACACGTAGAGCAAATCGCAGCCCTGCTTCAGTGCAGTGCTGAGCAATGGGTCGTCTTCGATAACATCGTCGGTGAAGAGGTCCCTGGCCTTCATGTGGGCCAAATTAGCCTTCACTTGCGCAATACTCAGTGATGAGCCTGAGATGTCGGTCACGCAACGCAGGTTTCTGCCTTGTTTTGTCACTTCCACCATCAGCATGCCACCGCCCACATCCATAGGCAAGCGCCCTTGCATCATTTGAATTTGCAGGTCGAGCACTGCTTGGCCTGTCATAGGGTGCTGAATGCTGTTCTGCAACTCAGCGCTATTGAGAGCAAACTCCTTCGTATTGCCATCTTCGCATTTCAGCACTATTTTCATCCCCACTTCTGCAGCCACGAGTTCGCGGCGCAGGTCGTCGTCAAATTCTTGAATCATCATCGCCGCCATTTGCTTTTCCAGTGCCGGAGTGCGCAGTATGGCGATGCTATTGCGATATTGATCCACGCTCAACTTATAGGTGATTACCAATTCATTATCTTCCAGCACGAAACTTTCCACCGTCATGCCAGGTTCGATCACGACGGGGCATTCTTCGTTGGCGTCGGCCACTTCAAGGGCAAGTTTGCTCTTGAACATATTGCAACTGGCCAGCACAGCCGCCAGCAGCACCACGAGTGATAATAGTTTTGTTTTCATTGTGCAATAAGGCTTTTTATCAAGGGTTTAACTAAAATTCGGGGCGGAAGCCTGATTTCGACTCCTTAAACTGGAAATAGCGCTCCAAGTTGAAGCGAAACATAATGCGGCTGCGCTCACGGCGCTCGGCATCGGCGTCGGCGGGCTCCACGATGCCCAGGGTCACCATCTTGCGATGGAAATTGCGGCGGTCGAGTTCGTGCTCGGCGTCGTTGCCCAGGATGGTGTCGTAGAGTTGCTTGAGTTGCGACATGGTGAACTGCTCGGGCATCAATTCGAAGCCTATGGGCTTATAGTGGATGCGGCAGCGCAGTTCCTCGAGGGCGTCGTCGAGGATTTGGCGGTGGTCGAAGGCCAACTCAGGCAGGTCGTTCACGTCGAACCACTGCGCCTTCTTCGCATCGTCGCCGCCCACCACCTCGCATTTCTTCACCAGCGCAAGGTGGGCCACTGAAATCACGCGTTCGTCAGGGCGAGGGTCACGACCGATAGCGGAATATACTCTAAATTGCTCCACAGCAGCATTGGTAATGCCCGTTTCCTCGCGCAATTCACGCAAGGCACAAGCCTCTATGCTTTCGTCGGTCTTTTTTCCGTCGTAATCCTTCACCAGCAAGAAACCGCCCGGCAATGCCCAATATCCCTTGAAAGGATCTTCACCGCGCTCAATAAGCAGCACCTGCAGCGCCATGCGCTTGTTTTTCTTCTTCGAGCCGCGCTCGTCGGGCGCCACATCGAAGCCAAACACCACGCAGTCGGCAGCCACAGCAGGATGAGGATGCTTATAGCAATATTGCTTTGTTTCAGTATTTCCCATAAATCATTTCAATCTTTCACCGCAAAGATAGTGTTTTTCACGGTATTATTGTGTATTTTCTACATATAATCAATATTTCGAGTTCAGATTTTTCTTGCACACGTCGCACAAATGGTGCTTCTTGGGCAAGTTTTCCTTGCCTTTGGCATCCTTGATGATGCACTCGGGATCGTCCTGGGGGCAGTGGCCGTAATGGTAGTAGGTGTGGATAAACTCATGACTCACCACCTTCCAAAGATTCGACTTGTTGCGCACCCTGAAGTCCGACACCACGCAGTAAGGTCTTTCGAGATAGGCTTGTCCCATAATGCCGAAGTCTTCCACGCCGTGGGCTGTGGTTGAGATATCCTTATGCGTAAGGCCCATGATAATGCCGTCGGTGGGCAGGTCCATTCCTTCTTCAAGTTCCAGAATCTTCATCGCGCGGTATCGCGTCTTTGCGCCATTGAGGCACGAGGCGGGCAATTTCGCTGCGGGCAAAATTTCATACTGGATTTTGGTCTTCACCAAGGGATCGAACTTGGCTCGCAAATCCTTCACCACCGCCTTCGCTTCCTTTTGGGTGAAGTTGTCGTAAGGCAGCAGATACACCGTCACCGCATCTTCCTTCGAAAAGATTTTCGTCACATCCACCTTGCCGCAAGAGCAAAGCGCCAGCAGCAGTGTCAAGAGAGATAATTATTTTGTTTAACCGAATTTCGGTCCAGAAGCCTGTCTTCGACTCCTGAACCGGAATTTCAATCTTTCACCGCAAAGATAGTGTTTTTCACGGTAATAGTGTGTGAAGGTGTGTGAAAATTCGAAACCACGATAAAAATCGGCGGAAACTCAGTCAATGCAGCATCGCCGATCTCTTGTCGGCGCTATGAACCGCACCACGCAATTTGCATCTATTGGCCACGCTATATAGCGGGTGACGGCGGTGACTACGTAGGCTCATGTGGAAACGGATGGCGAGGTATTCGTCGCTGGAGAGATGCAGCCCCAGCGCTTTCAGCATCTCGGCCGAACGCTTGCCATGGCCATGCACGTGGCCCATACCGCCGCATTTGCAAAAGTCGTGAAGCAGCGCGCTTATGGCAGTGCTGTCGGTATCGCCCGCCGTTCCCATAGCGATGCAGTAGGTTTGCCACGCATGGGCGGCTAGCCCGCCAGTGTGGCAGTGGTGAGTGTGGCACCGTGCGGTGAAAAACCCGTTGTTTTCCATGTAGTTAATCACGTTTTCCATGTTAGCGCGCCCAGTAGCGCGAAGTCGGCTAATAATCTTTTCTTTTACCATAATTCTACTATTCTTATTATATTCAATTTTTCTCTTCCTTTACTTATTCAGCACATCCCAGAACGATTGTGGGAGGGCTACGTTGGGCAGGTGGGTGGCGGCGGTGAAGAGGGGTGCGATCTCCTCGTCTTTGAAGCCGGCGATGCCGCAGCCTATGCGGGTCACGAAGAAGTTGAGTTCGGGGTGGCAGTCGGCGAAGCGGATGAAATTCTCCACATAGGGCTTGATGGTGTCCACGCCACCTTGCATAGTGGGGATGGCGTAACTCTGGCCCTGCAGCCCCTCGCCCTGGCCCCAGATGGCGCCAAATTTATCGGCCGCGATGCGCGCAGCGCCGCCCATGTGCTTGCCTTCAAGGTTACTGCCAAACACGAACACCTCATTGGCTTTCAGTTCGTTCACGAAACGAGGCGTCACGCGGGTGAATTCTTCGAAAAAGCCTCCGTTGAGGCGGCGGCGTGCCATGCGGCGCTCTTCTTCGCTGGCGTAATTGGCCTTCTTCATGCGGCGGAGTTTTTCCTGGTAGTGCTGGCGGCTGCGGCGCTCCTGCTCCCACATGGCCTGCATGCCCTCTTCGCTTTGCACGAATTGGAAACTGCTCTCGATGCTGAAACTGATGGCGGTGGCCTCGGCGTCGATGTTGGCTCCGATGAAGGTGAACACCCAGCCTTCTTCTTTCAGGCACTCAATGAGTACTTTCACCCGGGCGTGAGAGAATTGGGTCGATGAATTCTCCATGCCGTCGGTGATGATGGTCACCACTGCCGAGGCCTGGCTGTCGGTGCCGATAAGTGCTTGGAGGCGTGTGCAGGTGTAGCCTATGGCATCGTTCAGTGGGGTGCAGCCATTAGGTTCGTAGTCCTTCTCGGTGATGACGGCCACGGTGTCGATGGGCGCGTTTTCCACGATGTAGCGGCTGTGGTCGAGATCGGAGTCGAAGCAGAAGATGCTCACGTATTGCTTGGTGGTGGCATCTTCGCTGGCGGCGGTGCGAATGGTGTTGAGGGTCTCGTTGCAGCCATCGATGGTGTGCTTTCTCACGCAGTCCATCGAACCGCTCTCGTCGATAATAATCAAATTATAAACGCTGGTAAAGTTTGTCTTTGTTTCCATAACTATTATTTTTAAATTTTTGTTCTGTGTACCTTTTACACAGTGCAAAGTTATATGGAAAATTTGAATTGGCAAAATTTTTCTGCGTAATTTTTACACATTCTTGATTATTTAACTTTCTTTTACAGTTAAACAAATGATATTTCACTATCTTTGTAGAAGAATATACATTAAGACATACAATAACGATATGTATTGCTTGATAGTAAACAATGGATGCCTGTAGATTTCCATGAAAGTAAAAGATAATCCATTACTAATTACTTCGCCAGAGTATAAAAAATGGCTTGGCTGCATTGCTGATCGTTTCCGACAGCAGCAGATAAAAGCGGCCATACACATCAACTCCGATAAAATTGAATTTTATTGGAGTCTTGGTCGTGACATCTGCGAGATGCATGTAGAGGAGAGATGGGGCGAAGGTGTAATTAAGACCCTAAGCACTGATCTCAAAAACATCCTACCAGAATTAGCCGGCCTCACCCCTGGCGGATTATACTATTGCAAGAGGTTCTATCTGCTTTATTCTAAGGTTTTTAATTTATTTCCTCAAGTTGGGGAACAAATTGATGCGCCTAAAATCGTGCCCCAACTTGAAACACAAATGCATATAGTTCCTCAAGCTGGGGAAATATATAAACTTCTGCATCATGCCGACAAAAATACATCAGGACTACCACTGAATATTTTTGCAATTCCATGGGGACATCATAAAGCAATCATTGACAGGTTTGAGCAGGAACCTGACAAAGTGTTGTTTTATGCGACGAAGATATTGGAGAACAGTTGGTCACGCTCAACGCTGCTTAACATGATGGGGGACAAAGGCAAAGCTAATGGCCTCTATGAAAGTCAGGGAAAAGCGATAAACAACTTCCCAGTTACGATAGGACTGCCTAAGGGTGATCTTGCAAGAGAACTAATCAATGACCCCCTGAATCTTTCGTTCGTTAAGTTGAAAGCATCTTACGACGAAGACAATTTGAAACAGGCCCTCATATATCATGTTAACGAACTATTACTGTCGCTTGGCTCTGGCTTTGCCTATATGGGCAAGGAATACCTTTTGTCAGTTGCAGGCAAAGAACAATTCTCCGACCTTCTGTTTTATAACACCCGTCTTCACGCCTATGTCGTTGTCGAAGTTAAGGTTACGGAGTTTGAATCTGCCTATCTTGGTCAGCTGTCTGGTTATATGTCTCTTGTTAACCATATACTGAAAGACGAAATCGACAATCCTACTATAGGTCTTCTAATTTGCAAGAGCAAGAACAATATCTTTGCTCAATACTGCCTGGAAGGATATAGCCAGCCGATAGCAATAACGGCCTATGAAGGCATTCAGATTCTTCCTGAAAATTTCAACGATTCGCTGCCAAGCATAGAAGAATTGGAAGAAGAAATCAGAAATAAATAATATAGTTAGGTTTTATTCATTATTATACACCTCCATACCATTATGATAAAAAAATGCTTATTGATTCTGCTGGCGGCAATGTGCGCCACAGGCGTGCAAGCCAAGGGGCTGAAAGGTAAAAACATTTATTTGAACCCTGGCCACGGCGGCTACACCACCGGCGACCGCCCCACTGCCACCATCAACCACGAGATGATGGACACGCTCAGTTTTTATGAATCGCGCTCCAACCTCTGGAAGGCGCTCGAAACGGCCCGTCACCTGAAGCAGGACGGCGCCCACGTGATCATGAGCCGCACCAAGAACGGCATCGTCACCGAGGCGCAGATGAATAAAGGCATCCTCAACGAAAACCAGGAGAGCCACGCCGTTCCGTCGAAAGACCGCGTGGACCCTCGATTCAATAGCATCGAAACTGCCGACGACGGCACCGGACAGCAGCAAATCGTGGGACTGGAGCGCATCGCCTGCCAGGTGGACTCGCTCAAGCCCGACTATTTCCTCTCTATGCATAGCAATGCCCACAAGAATGGCAGCACCGTCAATTATCTGGTGATGCTCTTCCGTGGCGAAACCGGTAAGCCCTATTTCGAAAATTGCGACTCGATGGCGCGCGTGATGTGGCCCTACGTGTTCGACAATCCGCTCTCGCCTTGGAGCCACTACGCTGCCGACAAGCCCGCTGTGGTGGGCGACATCTCTTGGATGGGCGGCACGCCTCCGGGCACACCTAACCGCATAGGCGTGAACGGCTACTACGCTGTGCTGAAATTCAATGCGCCCGGCTTCCTGGTGGAAGGCTCGTTCCACACCTACGATCCCGAACGCCAGCGTCTGCTCAACCGCGACTACTGCCGCATGGAAGGCATTCGCTACTACCGCGGCATTCGCGCCTACTTCGGCGGCAAACCCGAGAAGGTGGGCTACATCGCGGGCGCAGTGAAATCGGCCACCGAAAAGATGGATCACCCTCGCTACACCTACCGTGAAGGCAGCGACGACCAGTGGAAACCCATCAACTACTGCATGGTATACCTCTACGACGACAAGGGCCGCAACATCAAGGCCTACCACACCGACCAGGAATGGAACGGCATCTTCACCTTCTTCGACCTCAAGCCCGGCAAATACACCCTCCGCTACCGCGCCTACGGCTACGAAGAGAAAACCGAAGAAGTAATCGTGAAAGCCGACAAAACCACTTATCTTCTTCCAAAGTTGGAAGTCAGAAATTAAAATACGGATTATTACTCCTCGCTTAACTATATGAAACTGAAAGCATTTCTTCTCGCTGCGCTATGCAGCGCCAGCGCTGTGGCCTTGGCTCAACCTGCCCAAAAGAAGGCCTATGTGGTGTCGAACGCTCACTTCGACACGCAATGGAACTGGGACGTGCAGACGTCGATCAAGGACTACATCCCCAAGACGCTGAACACCAACCTTTTCCTGCTCAACAAGTATCCTAACTACGTGTTCAACTTCGAGGGCGGCATTAAATACGCCTGGATGAAGGAATACTACCCCGACACCTACGAGCGTATCAAGCCCTACGTGAAGAGCGGACGATGGCACATCAGCGGCGCATCGTGGGACGCTACCGACACCAATTTACCTAACCCTGAGGCATTTATTCGCAACATCATGCTCGGCCAGCACTTCTACATGAAGGAATTTGGCGTGCTTTCCACCGACATTTTCCTGCCCGACTGCTTCGGCTTTGGCTACACGCTGCCCACCGTGGCAAAGCACTGCGGCCTCATCGGTTTCTCCACACAGAAACTCCAGTGGCGCTACCGCCCCTTCTACGATGGCAAGCGTAAAACGCCATTCGACTTCGGTCTGTGGGAAGGCGTGGACGGCTCTCGCATCATGATGGCGCCCAACGCCCTCGACTACACCTCGCGATGGAGCACGGCTAAGCGTATGCTAAAGGAACTCGACTTATATGCCTCCAACAACCCCTTCGGCACCGTATATCGCTACTACGGCACTGGCGACACGGGCGGTTCGCCCACTATCGGATCGGTGCGTTCGCTGGAAGAAGCCCTGAAAGACGGCGGCGACCTGCAGGTGATTAGCGCCACCAGCGACCAACTCTTCAAGGACTATCTCCCCTTTGAGGCGCACCCCGAATTGCCCGTCTACAAGGGCGAACTGCTGATGGACGTGCACGGCACGGGCTGCTACACCTCGCAGGCGGCGATGAAACTCTTCAACCGCCGCAACGAACTCGTGGCCCTCGCTGCCGAACGTGCTGCTTCGGTGGCCCACTGGATGGGTGCTGTACCCTACCCTTCCACCACGCTCGACGAGGCTTGGAAGCGATTCGTGTGGCACCAGTTCCACGACGACCTCACCGGCACCAGCATCCCACGCGCCTACGAATTTTCGTGGAACGACGAGATCATCTCGCTCAAGCAGTTTGCTAATGTGCTCACCACCTCGGTCGACGCCGTAAGCCGCCGCCTCAACACACAAGTGAGCGGCACGCCTGTGGTGCTCTACAACCCTTCTTCAGCCATGGCTAGCGAAGCCGTGGAAGCGGAAATCGCTACCGCAAAAGCGGTGAAGGGCGTGACCGTGACCAATGAGCAAGGCAAGCGCGTGAAGGCGCAAGTGGTGAGCAGCGAAGCGGGCAAAACGCGCATCGTGATCGACGCCACCGTGCCTGCACTGGGTTATGCCGTGTACGACGTGCGCACCACCGCCGGCACCTTCGCTACCGCCACAAGCCAAGCCAATGCCATCGAAAACAGCGTCTACAGCCTGCGCCTCGACGCTAACGGCGACATCTGCTCGCTCATCGACAAGCGCTGCGGCAAGCAACTCGTGGCCGAGGGCAAGGCGCTGCGATTGGCGCTCTTCACCTCTAACATGTCCACCAACTGGCCCGCATGGGAAATCCGCAAGAAGGAAATCGACAAGGAGCCACAAAGCATCACTGGCGCCGAAATCGCTCTGGTGGAAAACGGCGCGATGCGCAAGGCGCTGAAGGTGACCCGCAAATTTGGCAACTCTGCCATCACTCAATACATCCGCCTCTACGAGGGCGCGCAAGCCGACCGCATCGACATCAGTTGCGACGTGGACTGGCAGGAGAAAAACGCGCTGCTGAAGGCCGAATTCCCGCTTTCGGTGAGCAATCCTAACGCTACCTACGACCTGGGCATCGGCGCCGTGGAGCGCGGCAACAACACCGACCTCGCCTATGAGGTGTTCGCCCACCAGTGGACCGATCTCACCAATGCCGACGGCTCCTATGGCGTGGCAGTGCTCAACGACTGCAAATATGGCTGCGACAAACCCGCCGACAACACCATTCGCCTCACCCTGCTCCACACTCCCGGCGTGAAGGGTAATTACCAGTACCAAGGCGTGCAAGACCACGGCCGTCACCACTTTACCTACTCGATTGTGGGCCATAGCGGTTCTTACCAAGACGCTGGCGTGGTGGCGAAAGCCGAAGCCCTCAACCAGGGCATCAAGGCCTTTGTGGCACCTAAGCACAAGGGCGACCTGGGCAAGGCCTACTCGTTCGCCTCGTCGAGCAACCCCAATGTGGTGCTCAAGGCGCTGAAGAAGGCCGAAGACTGCGCCGACGAATATGTGGTGCGCTTCTTCGAAACCTCGGGCAAGGGCGAACAGCGTGCCGATTTCACCTTCTGCGCACCCATCGCCGAAGCACAGGAAATCAACGGCATCGAGCAGCCCGTGGGCGCAGCCACTGCATCGGGCAATGTACTGAGCGTGAAGGTGCCCGCTTTCGGCATCAAGTCGTATAAAGTGAAACTGGCCAAGGCACAAGGCAACAGCGCTATGCTGGCGCAACAGCCCATCGCACTGCCGCTCAACCACACCGCCTGCAACTACAACGCCTTCCACACCTCGTCGAACTTCGACGGACGCGGACACGCCTATGCGGCTGAAATTTGGCCCGAAGAGGTGAACTATGGCGGCGTGAACTTCCGCCTCGGATCGGCCGACGGCCTCAACGCCCTGCGCTGCGACAGCCAGAAGGTGGAACTCCCCGCTGGCTTCAACCGCATCTACCTGCTCGCTGCCGCCATTGGCAACGACGTGAAGACCACCTTGAAATTCAACGGCGAGAAAATCAAAACCACCGAAGTGGAAATCATCGTGCCTTCCTACACCGGCTTCGTGGGCCAGTGGGGACACTACGGCCAGAGCGAGAGTTACATGAAGCCCGCCGAAGTGGCATTCGTGGGCACTCACCGCCACCACATGACCAAGGGCGACAAGCCTTACGAATTCACCTACATGCACATGATTCCCGTCGATGTGCCCGCTGGAGCCACCTCGCTCACACTGCCTGTCGATGTGCAGCCTCGCATCTTCGCCGCCACTGCAGTGGCCGATCCACAAGGCATGCTCAAGCCCGCCACCGACATTATGCGCGCTGGCCTCCCACTGAGGGAAATGGACAACAGCGGCCAGAAGGCCAACCTGCTTGAAGGCAAGCCCTGCATTGAGCGCACTGGCGAAGTGAACCAAAACGAGCGAGCCGAATGCGCCGTCGATGGCGACGTAGACACCAAGTGGTGCGACGCCGGCGAAGCCCCACACAAATACATCGCATTCGACCTGGGCAAAGTCACCACCATCAGCGAGTGGAAAGTGCTTCACGCCACCCTCGAAAGCCTCGCCTACACCACCAAGGAATACTGCCTGCAGGTGAAGGAGAACATCGACGACGAGTGGACCACCGTCGACCAGGTGTCGGAAAACAGCGAAATCGAGACCCTGCGCGCCCTCCCCACCGAGGTGAAAGCACGCTACGTGCGCCTCTACGTGAGCAAGGCCACCCAATTCGACGCCCCAGTGACCCGCATCTACGAATTCGCGGTCTACTAACGATTGGCGATGGCGTGCGCGCGCGTCGGGCAAAATGGCGAAACCGTGCGATGATGATTGCACACGTGCGCGCAATGGTGTAACTTTGCGGTGATGAAAATAAAACAGATTCTATCGCGATTGAGTTTCCGCACGGGCGTCATCGTGCTCGCCCTGTGCATTCCATGCTACATCGCCTCCTTTGCCCAAATGGCCCTCCCCATCTCGGCCACGGCAAAGGGCGTGCTATGGGTAGTGCTCTTCGGCATGGCAAAAACCTTCCAGTACGGCGGCCTAGCCATTCTAGGAGCAGAAGGCTGGAAACGCCTAAAAGCCCACCTAAAGCGCAAGAAAGCAAAATAAAATCAGCCGCCCCCTTGGATTAAGGGGACGGCTGATTTTCTATTATTTCACTCATGGTCGCTAAACCATTGTTTCGCCAGTTCTTGATCCATATTGCCGTCGGGCTGCCTCAGAGATTGCACTTCCTCGCGAGGAACGAATGCCACAATCAGGTGATTTTCGAGTGCCGACTCCTCGTTAAAGACTTTGATATTGGAATCCCTCAGATTCCACTTTTTCACCTCTTCTTTCAGCGCCACGCGCAAGGCATCGATAAGTCCTAAAAGCCAATCCCACTTGTGGCCGTGAACAATAAGGTAAATCTTGTAGGTGTCGGTGGGAAGTTGAGCAAGTTGCAAATTGATGGGCAACCGTAGAAATGCCGCTTCGCCGTGCTCCTTGTTTTTGATGTCGTTAAACAGCCGAAGAGAATGGGCAAACTTCTGGCGAATGTCGGATATAAAATGATTAAATTTCTCTTCATTGTCGATGCGAGGTGCCGAAGATTTAGCCTCAACCAATGCCACATTTTCGCTAATGAGCACCACACATTCGCAAGCCTTTATACCCTTTGTGGCTTTTGCCAACTCGTCGTCTTCTATGCGGAAGATATCATCGTCGGCAAAACTGAACTTCATAAACGATTCGTAGAATTCCATGTTCTAAAGGCTGATTTCGTCTTTATACAGATTGATTGACTCGGCAATGATAGGGTTTTGCGGCATCTCATTCTGCAAGTCGCCAACGCTACACTCGCCTTGGTCAAACGAAAGTACCGGCACACTCATCTGCTGGCGATGGGCCATAATATACAGCCGCTTGATCACAAAATAGGAATGAGACGCAATGAAGAATTGCACACCACTCTTCGCAAGTATTAAAATGGCGTCAAGCAACTTGGTGATAAGCGAAGGATGAAGGTTTGCCTCTATCTCGTCGATGATGATTACCGATTCACTGTCAAGATAATGATTGCCCAGAAGAAGGTCGAGAATCGAGAGTTTCTTTACACCTTCAGAAGTGGAGGCAATTTCATAGATTCTGCGACTATTGTCACGGAATTGCCACTCTTTCTTATCGTCGTTGTACTCAAGTCGTCCATCCACCATCTCTTTCACCGCATCGCGAGCAGCGGAGAAGGAATTGTAATTCTTCCCTTTTTGTGTGCGGTTCAGCGCTTTGGCAAGGTCGCAATATGGCTCCTCAAAACCAAATCTATTTTCATCACGGGCTTCAAGAATGATGTCGCGTATGGAAAGAATTTCTTTGGCTGGAATGAAAATGCTATTGGACGAGCGTGGAGCAAAAGTGTTTGTCTCCACCGTTGCCTGCTTTGTGGTCTTATGTCCTATTGTATACGTCAACTCTTCATCCTTGTCGGTAGCGAGAGAAAACACATGCTGCACTTCACCTTTTCTTACAATATTCCCAAGGTCAGAGGTCTGGAATGTCCAATAGAGTTTTTCCGACAGTATCTCCTTGTCGCTACGGTTCTCTTTGCCACGGCGATAGGTTTCCACAGTTTTTATTGCAGAAAATAGCGCTTTTAGCAAGAAGGTCTTCCCCGATTGATTGGGGCCAATAATCAGATTTATGGCACCAAGGTTGTCGGCTTTCACTTCTCGGATTGCTCCAAGGTTAGATGTGTGGATTGAACTTATCATATTTTTAACAATGTATTGACTGTTGCGTAACCTTATGGCATCAAACAACATTCCTTCGTATTACAATACAAAATTATATGTTTTGTTCGTTTTCCCAAAAGAATTTGAAAATTTTGTAGGTTTTCCACCTGCTTTCACTCTCTGCTCAATGATTGAGCACAAAAAAGCCACCCATCCCAGTCTTTAAGCAGGCCTGGGAGGGGGCGGCTTTCATTATTACATTATTATTATGGTGAAATGGATGTGTATGTGTGGCTGTTTATCCTTTGAAGTGCAACTTCAGGCCCACTACCAGCATTCGGCCTGGGGAGTAGAGTGCGTGGCGTATGGTGTCGTGGTCGATGCGGGTGTCTTTTTTGTTGAATATGTTTTCCACGCCGAGGCTGGGCATGATGCTCAGGTGTCGCGACACGTCGAAGGTGTGGGTGGAGTTGAGGCTCCAGATGCCGTAGCCGGGGGCGTCTTCGTAGTCGGGGTAGTAGGTCTTGCTTTGCACGCGGCCGTTGAGGTTGAGGTTGAGCGTGTAGCGCTGCCACGTCTGGTTGTAGTTGAGCGCCAGGGTGCCGCTGTGGCGCACCGATCGCTCGAGGTTCTGCCACTCGCCCGCGGCCGTCTTGGTGCGCGCATGGGTGAAGGCATAACTGCCCGTGGCCGAAAGACCGTCGACGATGTTCACACTGGCGTTCACCTGAATGCCTTTCACCGCGCCCTTGTCGCTATTCACGTAGTGGTTATACGACGAGAGTTTCTCGGCTTGGGCGGGTGTCATTTCGGGGAACTCCTGGAGTAACTGGGCGCGGATGGCGTCGTCCACGGTGTGCTTTTCCTTGATAATCATGTCGTCGATGAAGTTGAGGTAGCCCATCACCATCACCGAGAATGTGCGGTTGCTGTATTCGGCGCTCAGCGAGGCGTAGTTGCTCTTTTCGGCTTTCAGCGCCTTGTTGCCGAAGGTGATCACGGGGCGGCCAGCCATGATTTTGAAGTAGTGGTAGTAGAGTTCGTCGAGCCCTGGGGCGCGGAAGCCCTGCGAGAAGGCGGCACGAATGCGAAGATTGCCGGGGGCATACATCAGTGCCACTTTAGGGGTGAAATTGTTGCCAAACGCCTGGTGGCGGGTGTAGCGAAGGCCGATGGTGGCCGAGAGGTTGCGCCACAGGCGGGTGTCGTGCTGGGCATAGGCGGCCCAGGTGAAGGCGTGGTTGTCGACATCGCCCGCAGTAGCCACCAGGAAGTCGTTGCGATAGTCCACGCCCACGATGGTGGTGGCGCTGCCATAGAGGTTGAAAATGCCTTTCAGTTCGCCTTCGTAATATTTTTGGTTCTTACTTTTCACATAGTCGCCCTGCTTGTAATTGCCCGATGGCGTGTCGTAGATGTTGCCGTAGGCGTAATCGTCGGCCACGAAATCGAGTTGCAGCGTGTGGCGATTGAAGCGGTATTTACCGCCCGCCTCCCATCGCCAGCCCTCGCTGCGCATATCGTAGGCCGATCCGCCCACGATGCCCTCCACTGGCTCGGGGCGCTGGGTGCGACGCCATGAGTAGGCACCGCCGGCGAAAAGCGAGAGTTTGTCGCGCAGGTCGTAGGTGAAGCGCTGGCTGGCCACATTGGAGGTGAAGCCCACGAAGAGAGGGTCGATGGTTTCCACAGCCTCGCCCGTTTTTGAGTCGATGGTGTAGCGATTGTTTTGATAACTGTCGGCAGCGTCGTGGCTGAAGGCGGTGTGTGAACCGAAACCCTTGGCGCTGATGTCGACATTAGCCGCCTGTGTCCACTGGCCCTTGCCCGAAACGCGGCTATTGGTAGTCACCGAGATGAGTTGGTCGGTGGGCTGGTCGGTGATGATGTTGATCACGCCGCCTATGGCATCGGAGCCGTAGAGCGACGAAGCCGCGCCGTCGAGCACCTCGATGCGCCTGATGCTGCCCACGTTGATGCGGCCGAGGTCGATGTTGCCCGAAATGTCGCCTATGAGTTTCTTGCCGTTCACCAGCACGAGCACATATTTGTTGCCCAACCCGTTGAGGCGCAGATAGGAGCCCATGGTGCTGGGCGAGAACGACACCTGCGGCATGAGTCGCGACATGGCGTCGTGAAAATCGGTGAGTCCAGTTTCCTTGAGCATATTTTTCGAAATCACATGCACGGGAGTGGTGGACGACTTCAGTTGCTGGCGGTGGCCATTGCCGGTCACTACCACAGGGTTGAGTTCGAATACGCGGTTAAGTGTGTCGCTGTATTCCGATGCCACCGCCTTGGCTTCGGCGCGCGCGTGGCATGGCACTGCCGCCCCCATGAGGCAAGCGGCGGCTATGGTGAGGTAATTGTATTTCATTATTTGATGTTTTTAATTGATTGGTCGATTTTTGAGAGAATGCTTTGCTGGATGGCGGGGATTTCGCCCAGACCTTCGTCGATGAAGCGCACGCTGTAGCCCGCGGCTGAGAGTGCTTCGCCCCATTCGCCCCTGATGTCGTCGCGGTTATGGTTGCCGGCGATGAAGAGCAGCGGCACCACCGCCACCTTCTTGTGGGGGCTGCGAGCCAGTTGCGCCATCACATTTTCGAGCGTGGGAAAACCTTCAATGGTGCCCACATGCCAGAGCGGGCGTCCTTCGAGTTGGGCAAGGCAGGCGAGTTGCGAATAGATGGCGTTAGCCGGGCTGTCGCTGCCATGACCCACAATCACCACTTGCTCGTCGGCCTGTGGGTGGATGTGCGAGTCGATGACATCGAGCATGCGCCGGCAGTCGTCCACCGAGTAGAGCAGCGGGAGACCCACTGCCGTGTGTTTAAACTTATCACTATAATTTTTCACTTCATTTTTCACGATATCATTCATCACGCCATCGAGCAGCATGGTGGTTTGCACCACAGCATTTTCGCAGCCGCGCGCCACGAGGCTGTCAAGTGCCTGGGCGATGGTGGGTTTGTGGACGCCCTGCTTGGCGAGTGCCTTGATCACCGCAGCGGCGGCGTAGGCTTCCACCACTTCACAGCCGGCGAATCGCTCGGCGGCCATGGCGTTGATTTTCTCAATAGTGGCTTGGCGGCTTGCATCGTTACGGGTGCCGTAGTGCACAAGCAGCACGCCTGTTTTCTTTGTGGGGGCGCTCTGGGCGTTTACCGCCCCAGTGCTGATGAGCGCCGCTACCACGCATACTAATAACTTCAACATAATTCTTCCGATGATGATTATTTTGTTAGTCTAAATTTACCGATGCAAAATTACGCCCACTTTTCAGCCACGGCAATACCGAGAAATAATGAAAACGCCCCACCCCACTTCCCCAAAAATGCGTAACAAATAGGAGTGATAAAGCATTAGCCCCGCAGCCATTTTCCACTGACTGCGAGGCTAATAACACTATATTTTCGCCACAAGCGCCGAAGAGCCGACGGCTCACTCAAGCCCACTCAAATCGGGCTTAAACACCATGGCAGGCACCTCCTCCCGCGCCACCAAAAACATCACCATATACACTGGGAGATAAACCACAGCGCCGGCGGTGTGCACATTGTCGTTACACAGCACCACGGCTTCGGGGATGCCGTATTCAGGCGTGTTCATCACATTCGACAGCGCCTTGTGTTTAGCGTAGTCTTTTCCGCTTTTCACCTCAATGGGGAGCACCACGCCGCCGTGTTCCACCACGAAATCAAGTTCGCCAAGTTTTTTGCTGTTGAAGTAATATAGCGAAAAACCGTGGGCAGTGAGTTCCTGTGCCACCACATTTTCAAATATGGCCCCGAAATTGATGTCAATCTCGCCGCTGAGCATTTTCAACTGAATGCCATTGGCATACTGGCAACAAAGAAGGCCCACGTCGCTAGAGAACAATTTAAACAAATTGCGCTGCTCGTTAAGCCTTAGGGGCACCCTTGGCTCTTCCACATTATAGGTGGGAAGTGCAATGCCGGCATTTTTCATCCAAAGAAAACTGTCCTTGTAGCGCGAAAACTTGAAGTTCTCGTTCAGGTTTTTCAGAATGAAACGCTTGTTTTTCGCATCCAATTCCGATGGAATAAGGTCGAATATTTCGTCGAGATACAGTTTGCTTTGCGGGTCGTACTGCGAAATGTCGAGCCTATACAGGTTGATGATGGCCTGCTGGGCTGCCACCACCTCCTGAATATTGTTGGTCTTCACATATCTGCTCACCGCCGCAGGCATGCCTCCCACCACGAGGTAGAGGTAGAAGAGGCTCATCAGGCGGTCGTGAATCACGGGGTCTACGGCTTTGCGCTGATCGAAACACGCTTTGAGCGTGTCCACGATGCGCTGGTTCACACCAAGGGCAAGAATGAATTCCTCGAAGTCGAGCGGATACATCTCTTTCACATCTATATATCCCACCGGAGCCGAGCGCAGTCCCTTCAGTTCCACGCCCAGCAGACTCCCGCTCATCGCATAGCGGAATCGCCCGTCTTCCACCAGAAATTTCATCTGCGTGACGCACTCTGGGCACTTTTGCACTTCGTCGAAAAACACAAGGGTTTCATTTTCCACAAGCGGCTGAGAGGTGAATGCCGACAGGCGAGAGATAATCTCCTCTACCGACTGAGCGTTATGAAAGATTTGGATGGCGCCCGGAGTTTCCACAAAATTCACTTCCACAAAATGCTTAAACGCCTCACGGCCAAACTTGCGAATGGAGTGAGTTTTACCTATCTGTCGCGCACCAGTGACCAGCACACACTGCGGCGTAGAAGAATAGGCTTTTTTCAAAAACGCATCAATTTTTCGGTAGATCATTGTATTTCAATATTATAAATAATCACTATACGGCCTTTTGTCCGTTTTTCCATGGCAAAATTAGGTGATTTTGTCCGTTTTTCCAAAAAAACAATGGAAAAATAGGCGGGGCTTTCCGAGGACTCGGAGTAAGCGGAGCACTCGGGTGGGCTTGCTGATGCTCGCCATTCTTGGGGGGCTAAGTGGATTTTTCATGGGGGACAGATACTATCTAAGCAAAAAAAATGTGCAGATAAATGGCACGTAGAGGCGCGCAATTCCGCTAGGAATTGG
>JAUNCU010000042.1:0-5914 GCA_030526455.1 Bacteroidales bacterium
TTCGCCTGGCGCGGACGCGATGTATCGCGTCCCTACCTTAATCTACGTTTTGACAAATCCCCGCAGCCTCTACTACCAATTCACCCCCTACTTTTTCCGCAGCCTCTCCCCCATTTCCCCAGCGCACTCCCCTAATACGCCCCATTCCTCTCCCCAGCCATTTTTTTAACACTGGTTTTAAGTAAACTTGACTTCAGATTTTTGCTTGAACGGTAAATTTTACCGAACTTTGCATTACAATGGCAGAGAATAAAAAAGACTATATTTTATCCTTAATAAGAAACGGATCGCCCATTAGCCGCTCGCAGCAGTTGCATCTTGCGGCTTTGCTGAGTGTGCCCGCTATCATGGTGCAACTCTCGTCGATAGTTATGGAATTTATCGATGCAGCAATGGTGGGCCAACTCGGAGCAAACGAATCGGCATCAATCGGCTTGGTGGCTTCATCACTGTGGCTGCTGGGTGGCATTTGTAATGCTGCGGCATCGGGCTTCAGCGTGCAGGTGGCTCACTTGATTGGCGCCAAGAAAGACAAGGAGGCGCGTGCCGTGTTCAGGCAAGGCATCGTGTGCATCCTCATCTTCTCCACCCTGCTCTCGACCGTGGGTGTATTCATCAGCGAGCACCTGCCAGGGTGGCTGCGTGGTGGCGCTGAGATTCACGAGAATGCGAGCACCTATTTCATGATGTTCTGCATCTGCATCCCCATGCTGTCGCTGGTGATGCTGGCGGGCGGCATGCTCCGCTGCACGGGCAACATCAAGGTGCCCAGTCTGCTGAATGTGATGATGTGTCTGCTCGATATCCTTTTCAATTTCCTATTCATCTTCCCGAGCCATGATGTGGAAATCTGCGGCTTCGCATTCACCATCCCCGGTGCGGGCATGAGGGTGAAAGGTGCGGCCATCGGTACCATTGTTGCAGTGACAATCACGGCTTTGTGCATGATGTATTATGCCTGCATGAAGTCGAAAGAATTGAAAATTGCGGGAGAAAAAGGTTCGTTCATGCCCACCAAACTCGTGGTGAACAAGGCACTGAAAATCGGCTGCCCCATGGGTCTGCAACACCTCTTCATGTGTTCGGCACAAATCTTCATCACCGCCATTGTGGCGCCGCTGGGTAGCATTGCGCTGGCTGCCAATTCGTTTGCAGTGACTGCCGAGAGCATTTGCTACATGCCAGGCTACGGCATTGCCGACGCCGCCACCACCCTCGTGGGACAAAGCATAGGCGCAGCGCGCAAGAAACTGGCAAAGCAGTTCGCCTCCATCACCGTGACGATGGGCATCATTATCATGGCCATAATGGGTGTGATGCTCTACTGCTTCGCCCCGGGCATTATGGGGCTGCTCACGCCAGTGCCCGAAATCATTGAGACGGGTGCGGCAATGCTGAGAATCGAAGCCTTCGCCGAACCCTTCTTCGCGGCCGCTATCGTGAGTTACGGTGTGTTTGTGGGCGCTGGCGACACCCTCATCCCATGTGGCATCAACCTCACCAGCATGTGGGGCGTGAGAGTGACGCTCTGCTTCTTCCTGGCTCCAGTGATGGGGCTGAAGGGCGTGTGGATTGCAATGTGCGTGGAACTCATCTGCCGCGGCATCATGTATCTGATACGCCTGCGTTCGGGCCGATGGATAAAAATCCAGACCGAAACCGATCAATAACCCCACCCTATCACCACCACAGAAAGGCGGAAATGTGAAATAGTTTTCGTAAATTTGTATTCGCAATAAGCATATCACATAACAATCAACCCCCATACACAATAAGCATGGCAACTGTTGACGACAAAAAAATCATTTTCTCGATGGTGGGTCTGAACAAGACAATCAAGCAGACCAACAAAACCATCCTCAAAAACATTTATCTCTCTTTCTTCTACGGAGCGAAAATCGGTATCATCGGTTTGAACGGTGCCGGTAAATCGACCCTGCTGAAGATTATCGCCGGTATCGACAACGATTACCAGGGCGACGTGGTGTGGGCACCAGGCTACAGCGTGGGCTATCTGCCACAGGATCCGCCGCTCGACGACAACAAGACGGTGCTCGAACTCGTGAAGGAAGGCGTGCAAGAAGTGGTCGACGCGCTGGAAGAATACGAAGAAATCAACAAGAAATTCGGTCTTCCTGAATACTACGAGAATGAGGACAAGATGAACGAACTCTTTGCCCGCCAAGCCGAGGTGCAGAACATTCTCGACTCTACCGACGCTTGGAACCTCGAAACCCGACTCAACCGTGCAATGGCAGCACTCAATCTGCCACCCGCCGACCAGAAGGCCGAACACCTCTCCGGTGGTGAACGCCGCCGCGTGGCGCTGTGCCGACTGCTGCTCAAGAAACCCGACGTGCTCCTGCTCGACGAACCTACCAACCACCTCGATGCCGAAAGTATCGACTGGCTCGAACAGCATCTCAACCAATATGAAGGCACCGTAATTGCCGTGACCCACGACCGCTACTTCCTCGACGACGTGGCTGGATGGATTCTCGAACTCGACCGCGGCGAAGGTATTCCCTGGAAGGGCAACTACTCTTCATGGCTCGACCAAAAGTCGAAACGCATGGCACAAGAGGAAAAAGCCGCCAGCAAGCGTCGCAAAACACTCGAGCGCGAACTTGAATGGGTGCGCATGGCACCCAAGGCACGCCAAGCCAAGGGTAAAGCGCGTCTTAACTCCTACGACCGCCTGCTCAATGAAGACCAGAAGGAAAAGGAACAACATCTTGAAATCTTCATTCCTAACGGACCTCGCTTGGGCAACAATGTGATTGAGGCTCAGGGCATTTCAAAAGCATTTGGCGAGAAGGTGCTCTATAAAGACCTCTCCTTCAACCTTCCACCTGCAGGTATCATCGGTGTGATTGGTCCCAACGGTGTGGGTAAAACCACCCTCTTCCGCCTCATCATGGGTCTGGAAACACCCGACAGCGGCACTTTCTCGGTGGGCGAAACAGTGAAACTCGCCTATGTGGACCAGCAACACAAAGACATCGACCCCACTAAGAGTGTTTACGAAGTGGTGAGCCAGGGCAACGAACTCATGCGCATGGGTGGCCGCGAAATCAATGCCCGCGCCTACCTGAGCCGCTTCAACTTCGCCGGCGCCGACCAGGAAAAGAAATGCGCCGTGCTCTCGGGTGGTGAACGCAACCGCTTGCAACTGGCACTCGCCCTGAAGCAGGAAGGCAACGTGCTGCTGCTCGACGAACCTACCAACGACATCGACGTGAACACCCTTCGCGCCCTTGAAGAGGGTCTCGAAGCATTCGCCGGCTGTGCCGTGGTCATCAGCCACGACCGCTGGTTCCTCGACCGCATCTGCACCCACATCCTCGCATTTGAAGGCGACGGCAACGTGTTCTTCTTCGACGGCAACTACTCCGACTACGAAGTGAACAAGGCAAAGCGCCTCGGCATCGAAGAGCCAAAGCGCATCCGCTACCGCAAATTCGACGAATAATAATCACTTAATACACAATACATTAAAGGCTGCGATACGCAATGGGTATCGCAGCCTTTGTTATTGTATGGGGGCTTGATAGAGTTACTTCACTTTCATGCCTAAGTTTTTCATCATGAATGCGTAGATGTCGGCGGCTTCGTCGATTACCTTCGAGATTGGTTTACCACTGCCATGGCCAGCCTTGCTATCGATGCGAATGAGTTTTGGCTGGTTGCC
Source organism: Bacteroidales bacterium (assembly GCA_030526455.1). Classification (GTDB taxonomy): domain Bacteria; phylum Bacteroidota; class Bacteroidia; order Bacteroidales; family Muribaculaceae; genus Sodaliphilus. The sequence continues at coordinate 3,692 of JAUNCU010000042.1, forward strand.
GGTGTTGGCAGCCTGGAGGGTTGCGGCATATTTGAATGAGTGAGCGGGCACCACGCGGTCGTCGTGATCACCGGTGGTGACGAGTATTGCGGGATACTTAGTACCGTCGTTCTTAATGTTGTGAACGGGAGAATATGCGTGAAGATATTCAAACATCTCCTTGCTATCGTCGCTGCGACCATAGTCAGGAGCCCAGTTCCAACCGATGGTAAAGAGGTGATAACGAAGCATATCCATCACACCCACCTGAGCGATAACGGCACCGAAGAGGTCGGGACGCTGATTGGTGACAGCACCCATCAGCAAACCGCCATTCGACCCACCCTGAATGGCGAGTTTTTCAGGCGAGGTATATTTGTTATCGATAAGATACTCGGCGGCGGCAATGAAATCGTCGAACACGTTCTGCTTTTTCATCTTGGTGCCATCGCGGTGCCACTTGTCGCCATATTCGGCGCCACCACGAATGTTGGCCACCACATACACACCACCATTTTCGAGGAACGGAATGCGATTCACATTGAACGATGGAGTGAGGCTGATGCTGAAACCGCCGTAACCGTAGAGCAAAGTAGGATTCTTGCCATTGAGTTTCATGCCCTTTTTATGGGTCACAAACATAGGCACGCGAGTGCCATCTTTGCTGGTATAGAAAATCTGCTCGGTCACATAGCGGTCGCTGTCAAATTTCACGTCGGGTTTCCAGAACATGGTCGATTTGCCAGTGTGAAGGTCGTAAGCATAGATGGAACCAGGAGTGGTGTAACTAGTGAAACTGTAGAACACCTCTTCCGATTCGTCCGACGAACTGAAGCCCACCGAGCCAATGCCGGGAAGCGCAATTTCGCCAAGGTTTTTACCTTCTTTATCAAGCAGATAAGCATGGCTAGCAGCATCTTTCTGGTAATTCACGATGAAGTGATTTTTACCCACCATCTGCAGCGAAGTGAGCATCGCGTCGCCCTCGGGAATGAAATCGCGGCCCTTGCCTATGCCCAGATTATCGATGTCGAACACCAGCACCTTTGCCATTGGGGCATTCTCATTGGTGTAAACATAAATGTGCTTGTCGTCGTTGCCGATGGGGCTGAAGTCGAAGGCATAAGAATTGTTCAGGCGAATGAAGCGAGGATTCTCGCTCTGCATATCCTTCACCATGAGCACATTGCCATCGCCGTCGCTCTGAATCATGTACACGAAGCGCTCGTCGTCGCTCACGCCTGCCATGTGAAACATGAGAGGCTCCTCAAAACTGCGGTACACCAGTTCGTCCTGGCTTTGAGGCGTGCCTATCTTGTGATAATACACCTTTTGATATTCGTTTTTGCTCGAGAGTTCACTCTTGGGGGCATCGTAGGCGCTATAGTAGAAGCCGTCGCCCTGCCATGATGCGCTAGTGAATTTTGCCCACACGATGTGGTCGTCGAGCAGTTTGCCCTCTTTCATGTCCTTCACGTAAATCTCGTTCCAGTCGCTGCCGCTGCGCGAGATGGTGTAAGCCATATAGCGGCCATCTTTCGAGAAATCCACCGATTTCAGCGCCACTGTGCCATCGCTCGAAAGTTTGTTTGGGTCGAGCACTTCACGTGGAGTGCCGCCCAGCGCGTCCATCTCATAGAGCACGCTTTGGTTTTGAAGACCATTGTTCTTGTAGAAGAAATACTTGCCGTGATGCTTGAAAGGGATGCCCATCTTCTCATAGTTCTGGAGTTTCATCATCTTCTCCTTCAGCGCATTGCGGAACGGGATTTTAGAGATATAGTCCTGAGTCACCTTGTTTTGTGCCTCCACCCAAGCCGCTGTTTCGGCCGAGTTGTCGTCCTCCAGCCAGCGGTAAGGATCGGCCACCTTCACACCGAAGTATTCATCCACCTGGTCGACGGTTCTCGCCTTAGGATAAGCGATAGGCGATTGAGCCAGGCCTTGCGAAGCAATCGTTGCCATCATCAATAATAAAGAATAATGTTTCATATCGTTTTTCAGATTAAAAAAATTTTCAAAACACGAAGTTACCACATTTTCCACAATTAACCACAATTCCCAGCCCAAAACTGCACAGTATCAGCAACAGAAAAAGGCTGGGTCAACTACACTGACACAGCCTCTTTCTTTATTATGTGAGAAATAACTTATTTCTTAGCGGCAGCCTTTTTTGCGGCGGGTTTCTTTGCAGCGGCCTTCTTTTCTGCAGGCTTTTTGGCGCAAGCCTTCTTTGCGGGAGCC
>JAUNCU010000042.1:5924-14190 GCA_030526455.1 Bacteroidales bacterium
CGGGCTTATCTTCAGCAGCGGGTTCTTCTACGGGGAAGTCGCCGGTGAGGTCTTTCTCGTAGTTGGTGCGCAGCATTTCCACCTCGCGATTGAGTTGGGCAATTTCATTCGACTGGTTGCGAATGGTGAGCAGCAGTGCGTTCAACTCCTCATTATCAATCGATTCAGGATACTGTTCCTGCACGCGAATCATGAAGTCGCTCAGCACATTCATATAATTGGTGAATGCGGTGTAAGGCGAATCATAGGGGCTGAAGTGAGCGTGAACGCTACCGTCGTTGCTGTGCTTGGTGGACATGTAGAAGAAGTGGTCGCTCGCCTGCAGATAGTACCAGTCTTGCTTGATTCGGCGGTCCTGGCACAGGCGCACACGTTCGCCAATCGAGTAGAGTTTCTTCACCGCCTCCTGCTGCAGACCATTTCCGAGCCAAGCGCTGGTGTCGCGCGCTTCATCAGCCCAAGAAATGGGGTGCATCACAGGCATTTCGCCCACTGGCTTCATCTTGGCGAGCACCTCACTTGGAGTGAGGAACTCGATGCCCTTCTCGGCCGCAAAGCGAGGCAGCGCCTTCATGAATTCGAAGATACCGCTTTCACGAGGCTGCATTTCGCCGAAGGTTTCATAGTTCATGAAGAGGTTCACGATTTGTTCTTCTTCAGGAAGCGCAGCAATCCAGTCGATATACTTGTCGGCAGTGAGAGGATACTCTGCCCATTCATAATTAGAGAAGCGGAACGAGATGTCGTCGCTCAGTTTAGAGTTCTTCAACAGCAGTTTCAACTTTGGAGCCACTGGCGAATTGTAAACGTAGTTGGGCGACTTCCAGCCCAGGATGTGCTTTGCACCCTCGGTGATGGCACCCTTGAAGCCCATGGAGTAGACCATGGCCGAGATGTCGTCGTCGTAGATAAGCTCGGTGTTGCGGAACACCTTGGGGTGCTTACCGAAGAGTTGGAAAATCTTCTTGTCGTGGTCCTTCACCTGAGCGATGAATTCTTCAGGATCTTCGAGTGATGCGAGCGAGTGAGCGTAGGTTTCGCTCAGGAATTCCACACAGCCGGTGTCGGCGAGTTCCTTCATCGACTCAATGAATTCAGGCACATACACCTCCAGTTGCTCCAGCGCGGTACCGCTGATGGAGAATGCCACCTTAAATTTCTTGCCATATTGCTTAATCATATCCAGCAGCATCGCGTTGGCGGGCAAATAAGAGCGCTGAGCAATGCGGGTGATGATGTCGTCGTTGGCAAAGTCATCATAGTAGTAATGGTCATTACCGATGTCGAAGAAGCGGTAGTTCTTCAAGCGGAATGGCTGATGTATCTGAAAATAAAAACAAATTGCTTTCATTGCTTTATATGTTTTGTTGTTGTTTTTAAGATTAAAAAGAATGTGAGAGAGTGTGGGGATTAACGGTTCAGGAGATTTTTGTAGATGTCGATCACCTTCGCACCAGCCTTCTTCCACACAATCTGGTTCACCTCTTCAAGTCCCTTCTCGCGCAATTCCTTGTACATGGCGGGATACTTGATGATGGAATAGATGGCGTCGGCAATGGCATTGGTGTCCCAGTAGTCGACCTTGATCACGTTGTCCAGAATTTCGGCACAGCCACTCTGCTTCGAGATGATGGATGGCACGCCCATCTGCATGGCTTCCAGCGGAGAGATGCCGAAAGGCTCGCTCACCGATGGCATGATGTAGACGTCGCTCGCCTTCAGCATTTCATACACTTCCTTGCCACGCAAGAAGCCGGCGAAGTGGAAGCGGTCGCTGATGCCGCGGCGCGCTGCCAGGCGTATCATCTTCTCCATCATGTCGCCACCACCAGCCATCACAAATTGCACGCCACGCACCTTGCTGAGCACCTGTGCGGCGGCTTCAACGAAGTATTCGGGACCCTTCTGCATGGTGATGCGGCCCAGGAAGGTCACCACTTTGTCGTGCTTGGGCGGAACGGTCACGTTGAGCAATTCCTGGCTCAAGGGTTCCACAGCATTGTGCACGGTAGTTACCTTGTCGGGCGAAATGCCGTATTTCTCAATCACCGTGCGGCGAGTGAGGTTACTCACTGTGATGATGTGGTCGGCGTTGTTCATACCATCCTTCTCAATGTTGAACACCGTAGGGTTCACATTGCCGCGGCTGCGGTCGAAGTCGGTGGCATGCACGTGTATCACCAGAGGCTTACCGGTAACCTGCTTGGCATGGATGCCGGCGGGATAGGTGAGCCAGTCGTGAGAGTGAATCACGTCGCAAGGAATGGTGCGCGCAATCACACCAGCCACAATCGAGTAGTTATTGATTTCCTCTACGAGGTTATCGGGGTAGCGGCCTGAGAATTCGATGCAGCCCAGGTCGTTGGTATTCATATAGTTGAAATCACTGTAGATGTGGTTTCTGAGGTCGAAATAGGTCTGTGGGTCCATCACATTCCCTATGCGGCTCTGCACGTATTCGCTATCCACATCGCGCCATGCGATGGGCGTGGTGTTGGCACCGATGATGCGTGCAAAACCCTTCTCTTCGTCGCCCCAAGGCTTTGGTATCACGAAAGTGATATCCATGTCACCGCAATCGAACATGCCTTTGGTGAGACCGTAACTTGCGGTGCCGAGACCACCGAGAATGTGAGGGGGAAATTCCCAGCCAAACATTAATGCTTTCATATCGTAAGGTTTTTCAATTTACGGTTAAACATCAAGATTTATCAACAGTCGCAACACGCGAAGGATTTCGCCCACGTTGGCGGCGAAACTCACTGCACCGCGCCCTATGAATGGTGGGTTGCCATCGTAGAGTTCGGAGAGGGTGCCGATGCCGCCTTGCGACATTTCGTCTTCAAAGCCTATCATCATGCGGTTCACAAACGAGAGGCCGCCGATGCCGAACACCTTCACATAAGCGTGGCAGTAGAAGCCCATGAGCCATGGACGTGCCGAGCCTGAGAAGTAGGCCATTTCGCGCTGCTCGGGATGACCCACATACCATGGGTTGTAGCCGTAACTGTTGGGGCTGAGCGTGCGCAGGCCTTTGGGTGTGAGCAATTCGCGGGTGATGATATCGAGGATGCGCTTGCGCTGACGGCGATCGAGCGGTGTGTGGTCCACACCCACTGCCACCACCATATTGGGGCGAACGCTCAGGTCGGTGTAAGAACCGTTCACATAGTCGTAGAGATAGCCGTAGTCGTTGAGGAATGTGTCGGCAAACGATGCCGCATAAGCCTCGCTGATTTTGGTCCAGCGTTCCACCTTCTTCTGCATCGCTTTGTCGTCGGCATACATCTGCTGAGCGAAGATGAGGGCGTTATACCACAAGGCGTTGAATTCCACCAGATAGCCTGTGCGAGGAATGAGCGGTGTGCCGTCGGGGCGCGAGGCGTCCATCCACGACATGGGGCGTTGTGTGCCGTCGGTCCACACGAGGCCGTTGTCGTCTACGCGCAGATTGGGGTGCTTGCCGTCGATGATGAAGTCGATGAGCGACGCCACCAGTTTGCCGTAGCGCTCGCGTGCTGTAGCCAGATCGGTGTCGTGAGAATAGCGCTGTATCGCCCAAATTGCCCACAAGGGCACGTCGGGAAGATCGATGCCTTGCAGGTGCTTGTCGGGCTCGAGGGTCTTCATCCACTGCTCGAAGCAGCCTGCAGCGGTGTCCATAATCGCCTCAAAATCGGGGCGGTGGTGATTGGAGAGCGTGCAGCCAGGCAATGCGATAAACTCATCGCGGGCACGCAACTTAAACCATGGATAGCCAGCCAGCATATATTTGCCGTCGGCATTGGTCACGTAGAATTGCTTCGCACTGTTCTTCAAGCAGTTGTAGAAACTGGTGCGAGGTGTGCGGGTCTTGATTTCGTCTTCATACATCTTGTTGAGGTTGCGTGTGTTCACTTCGCTCACGCCTGCCGAGAAGATAATCGACTCGCCCTTCTTCACGTCTACCTCGAAGTAACCGGGCACGTAGAGGTCTTCGGTGTAAGGAATGCCGCGCTCCTGGTCTTTGATGTATTCAATGCCCTTGTACCAGTGAGGATCGTACACGAATTTGGGCTTGTGGCTCACCTGCATGTAGAGCGTGGGATAGCCATCATACATGCAAGTGGAGATGCCGTTGCTCACCTCTTGGTAGTCGCGTCGGGCCACCTGGTTTTCCACGCAAAGGTCGTTGGCGTTGCGGAAAGCCAAGAATGGACGGAACTGCAGCGTGGTCTTGGAGTGAGCATCCACCAGCGTGTAGCGAATGAGAATGCGGTTCTCATTGGTGATGAAGATTTTCTCACGCTTCAGAATCACGCCACCCACGCGGAAGGTGTGAGTGGGCACACGTTCGCAGTCATACTCGCGGATGTATTTGTGCCCGTTGGGGCTAAACACATCGCCGGCATACTTGTGCAGGCCAAGGTTGAAAGGTGCTCCGTGCTGAATCACCGTCTCGTCGAGCGACGAGAGCAGCACGTGGTTGTTGTCGTCGATTTCCGGAACGGGAATCACGAGCAAGCCATGTTGCTTTCTTGTATTGGCCCCCACAATGGTCGTACAGTGATACGCTCCTGACTGATTAGTGCGCAGTATCTCTCGAGGGAGCGACTGCTCAAGGTTGATCATCAGGTTCTTATCAAATTTTAAATAACTCATGATAAGTGGTATTATGGGATTATTTTTAGTTAATAATTCTTGTTATTGGTTTCGTTACGAATTTACTATTTTTTTCAATTCTACGCAAGCAATTTTTGAATAAAAAATCGTAAAAAAAATGCATACTCCACGCCCTCCCACAATAGCGAAAAAGAGCGCCATCTCTTAGGGAGAGATAGCGCCTTTAGGTGTAGCATATTATAATGTATATAACCTATTCTGGAGTGTTGTTTTCGCCGAGGCCCGGGCTGAAAATCTTTATTCCGCCCGCGTGGCATTTCACCACCAGGTCCATGGGCATGTCCACAGGGTCGCCGTCGATGTGCATGGGGCCACTCTGCTTGCGGGTGATCTTGATTTCCTTGGCGCGGTAGATAGCCACATGGCGGTTTTTGTCGATGTTCTTGAAGAAGAGGCTCAAGCCCACGATGGGCGCGTCGTAGAATTTGAAGGGCGAGATAATGGTCATGTCAATCATGCCGTCCTGCATGCTGGCGTGAGGCGCGATGAAGGAGTTGTTGCCATACTGCGCCGCGTTGCACAGCGCAATCACGAAGGCTCGCTCCTCGATGCGGTTGCCGTCGAGTTCTATCACATAGTCCTCACTTTTATAATTGGCATAGACGGTGAACGATTTTTTCAGATAAGTGGCGAAACCGCGCTTGCCGTCCTGGGCGAAGTCGTAGGCCACCTGGGCGTCGAAGCCCATGCCGCTGGTGCACATAAACGGACGATCGTTCACGGTGCAATAGTCGAATGCCTCCACCCTATCGGCATTGATCACCTCAAGTGCCTTCTTCACGTTCATGGGAATGTTGAGGTGGCGTCCCAGCCCGTTACCCGAGCCGCAAGGCACCACAGCGAGCGCCACGTCGGTACCCACCACAGCCGAGGCCGCACCATTCACGGTGCCGTCGCCGCCCACTGCCACCAGACCATAGTAACCCCCATCCACAGCCTCACGCCCAAAGCGATAGGCATCGCCCTCCGCCTCTACCTCACGCAAGGTGACGGAAAAACGCGACTTGTCGATCACTGCATCCAGCAAAGCAGGGATCTGCTGCTGATTGCCAGTGCCCGATTTAGGATTGATAATTACTAATAGTCTCTTCATGAAAAAAGCAAATAATAAAATAGCAAATGATAAACAGACCACAAAGTTACGCATTTCCCACGAAACCACCACCCTTTTCACACATTATTTATAGAGAAAAATCTCTGCAAGAAACAAAACACACCAAACCTCCCACACCCCACAAAGAAAATTCGTTTAATTCGCTAAATTCGCGAACAAAAAAAATCGCTAAATTCGTGAACAATTCCACCCCAATCCCCCCCAAGCAATAAAATTCGTGTAATTCGCTAAATTCGTGAACAAAAAAAATCGCTAAATTCGTTAACAATTCCACCCCAATCCCCCAAACAATAAAATTCGTGTAATTCGCTAAATTCGTGAACAAAAAAAAACGCTAAATTCGTGAACAATTCACCCCCAATCCCCCAAGCAATAAAATTCGTTTAATTCGCTAAATTCGTGAACAAAAAAAAATAAATTCGTTTAATTCGTGAACAAAAAAACGCATAATTCGTGAACAGGCACAAAAAAAGGCTGCAACTTCTTTTGGAAGTCGCAGCCTCTTTAAATCTTAATTCAATGCAAAGGCATTATTTTTTCTTACGATTGCCGTAGCGGCTCATGAACTTGTCAACACGACCTGCAGTATCCACGAGTTTCTGCTTGCCAGTGAAGAATGGGTGAGAAGAGCTAGTGATTTCGAGCTTAACCAATGGATAAGTAACGCCATCAATTTCAATAGTCTCCTTAGAGTTTACAGTTGAGCGAGTGATGAAGATTTCGTCGTTTGACATATCCTTGAAAACCACTTCGCGGTAATTGTCGGGATGAATACCTTTTTTCATTTTTATATCTGTCTTTTAAAATTTTACTTAATTGTCGAGCGGTGGTAAACGCCCAAAAATCGTAATGGCTCGCAAAATTACAAATTCTTTCGCAAATACAAAAACTTTTACGCTAGTAAATTGCATTTTTCTTCCGAAATAATGAATTTCGCCCGATTTTCACCACTTTCGCCCCACTGCGCCTGAGCGCACCAGCCTGTCTGAAAACTCAAAAATGCGTCAAACCTATATCAAAAAAACACAAGAGGGCCACCCTCCGCCGTCGGAGACGGCTTATTATGGTTAACTCCATGCAAGCGAGTGAATTGCAAAGCAATTCGCGAGCGCGGCTTGGAGATAAGAAACAGCAAAGGAAAGAGCCTCGGAGAGGGTCGGTTATGGTAGAAAACCAAGTTATTAAACAGTCGCACCCTCGCGCATAAAATAAAGAGTGACCTCGCTTTTTTATGCGCAACTATTTGCAAAATCATTTTTTATTGCTAATTTTGCAATGCAATTCAAAAACAACATTCGACTAATTAGATTTTGGTGATCATTACAACTATTCATTACCAATCGGCACCAAAACTCTCGAGTTAGTACTCCACTATTTTTTTACTCTACATTTTTTCTCTAAGGTAATAAAACCACATCTTCTATGTGTGTGCGTGCATACTAAGCCTATCGTAATTCCCTTATCACAATTTAAGGCAATGGCTGCGTGGCCACACGAGCACATGGAACCTAATGATTAAAATATATGTACAACATCGACGAACTGGAAGCAATGCCTATCGACGAGGTGAAGGCCTACGCCAAGAGCCTCGGCATCAAGAAGGTGGATTCCGAAACACTTGTTTACGACATTCTCGACCAGCAAGCCAACATTGCCAGCGCCACCCCAGGCGCTAAGAAAGCCGCTGAGCCTAAAAAGCGAAAAACTGCAGCAGCCTCCACCAAGAAGGCAGCCGCAGCCAAGCCTAAGAAGGAAAAGAAAGCAGAGGCTGCCGAAGAGGGCAAGGCTGCTGACGAGAAAACCAGCACCAAAAGCAAGGCCACCAAAAAAAAGGCCGACGCTGAAAAAGACACAAAAAAGAGCGTGAAAGAAAAAGCGGCCAGCAAGAAGGCCGAGACTGCCGAAAAGCCTAAGCGCAAAAACGCCAAGGCCACTAAAACAGCCGAGGCCGAAGCGCAGCCTGAGGCTGAAAGCGCCGCCGCTCCCGCTCCACAGGAAAAACAGGAAAAGAAGCCTCGCCGCCAGCGCATCGCAAAGGCTGCAGAAGAGGCTCAAGCACCCGCGCCCGCAGAAGCGCCTATGGCTGAAGCACCTGCCGAACTAGAAGGCGAGTTCATGCCACAGGAGTTTATGCCCGAAGACCAATTCCAGGGCGATGGTCCATACGAAGAAGAGCCTTACCAGGATGAATATCCCATGGAGGGTGAATATGCCGAGGAATACATCGAAGAGCCTCAGAATCAGCAAAGCGACTTCCAGGATTTCTTCGGTGGCGAAAACCGTCAAGACCTAGGACTCGGGGCTTTCTTCAGCGCATCGCAAACTTTCAAGCCTCGCACTAAAGAGGAAATTGAAGAAGCAAAAATTCGCGCCGAGGAAGAACGCCGTCGCGCTGCCGAAGAGGCCGCAAAGGCGCCTATCATCATTCAAGAACCTAAGGCCGAAAAGCAGCAGCCCGCCAGCAAGAAAAATAAGAAAAACAAAAATAAG
>JAUNCU010000042.1:14204-17189 GCA_030526455.1 Bacteroidales bacterium
CAACGACAATCCTTACAACTTCGAAGGCATTCTCGAAGGCGAAGGACTGCTCGAAATCATGCCCGACGGCTACGGCTTCCTGCGCTCATCGGACTACAACTATCTCACTTCGCCCGACGACATCTACGTGTCGCAAGCACAAATCAAGAACAATGGTCTAAAAAACGGCGACGTGGTGGAAGGCACCATCCGCCCACCAAAGGAAGGCGAAAAATACTTCCCGCTGTGCGAAGTGAAATTCATCAACGGACGCGAACCTACTTTCGTGCGCGACCGTGTGCCTTTCGAGCACCTCGTGCCACTGTTCCCCGAGGAGAAGTTTAATCTGCAAAGCACTAAGCGACCCAACATCTCCACCCGCATCGTCGACATGTTTGCCCCTATCGGCAAGGGTCAACGCGGTCTTATCGTGGCTCAGCCTAAGACCGGTAAGACCATCCTGCTGAAGGACATCGCCAACGCCATCTCGGAAAATCATCCCGAAACCTACATGATTATCCTGCTCATCGACGAGCGTCCTGAAGAAGTGACCGACATGGCGCGCAGCGTGAATGCCGAGGTGATTGCCTCAACCTTCGACGAACCCGCCGACCGACATGTGAAGATCGCCGAACTAGTGCTCGCCAAAGCAAAACGCATGGTGGAATGCGGCCACGACGTGGTGATTCTGCTCGACTCTATCACCCGCCTGGCTCGCGCCTACAACACTTGCGCTCCCGCATCGGGCAAGATTCTCTCGGGTGGTGTGGACGCCAACGCTCTCCAGCGACCCAAGCGTTTCTTCGGTGCCGCTCGTAACATCGAAAACGGCGGTAGCCTCACCATCATCGCTACGGCGCTCACCGAGACTGGCTCGAAGATGGACGAAGTGATCTTTGAAGAATTCAAGGGCACCGGCAACATGGAACTACAACTCGACCGCAAACTCAGCAACAAGCGCATATTCCCCGCTGTCGACATCATGGCTTCGAGCACGCGCCGCGACGACTTGCTCTTCAACCAAGACACCATCAACCGCATGTGGATTTTGCGCCGCTTCCTGAGCGACCGCACTTCTATCGAGGCAATGGAATTCATCAAAGACCGCATGCTTCGCACCAGCAGCAACGAAGAACTACTGCTCACTATGAACGATTAACGCATCATCAGCACGATAATGGGACGAATTCTAGCAATCGACTATGGTCGTAAGCGCACCGGGGTAGCAGTGACCGACACGCTGAAAATCTGCGCCAACGCACTGGGCACCTACCCCACCCATACGCTGATGGACTTCCTCAAAGACTACACCAGTCGCGAACAGGTGGAAACCATCGTCATAGGGCTGCCTAAGCAACTCAACGGCGAGCCGTCGGAGAGCATGCGCTACATCACGCCATTCGTGAATCGCCTCAAAAAGGAGATGCCACAAATGCCCATCGTGATGTACGACGAGCGATTCACCTCCACCATCGCCCACCAGGCGATGATCACCGGGGGCATGAAGAAGAGCGACCGACAAAAAAAGGACAAGGTCGACGCCATCGCCGCCACCATCATCCTCACCGACTATTTACAAAGCAACACTATATTATAACGTATTAAACGACAGATATGATTTTACCAGTATACATCTACGGGCAACCCGTGCTCCGCAAGGAAGCCGAACCCGTGACCAAAGACTACGAGGGTCTCAACGATCTTATCCAAAACATGAAGGAAACCATGTATGCCAGCAATGGCATCGGTATCGCTGCCCCTCAAGTGGGTGTGAGCCTGAAACTCGTTTACATCGACGTGGATGTGCTCAAGGAAGATTTCCCTGAATTGGAAGGCGTGCAGATGGTGCTCATCAACCCTGAAGTCACCGTCGACGAAACCAGCCCCACCGTCACTCGCGAGGAAGGTTGCCTCAGTGTGCCTGGCATCAGCGAAAATGTGACCCGACACAGCAAAATCCACCTCAAGTGGACCGACGAAAACTGGGTGGAACACGAGCAAGACATTGAAGGCTACCTCGCACGCGTGGTGCTGCACGAATGCGACCACCTCGACGGACACATGTTTATCGACTGGATCAACGCCATCAGAAAGCAACTCATTCGCACCAAACTCAACAACATGATCAAGGGCAAGGCGCGATGCAGTTACAAGGCTAAATTTTTCAGTCCTAAAAAGAAGTAAACGGCTCTGTGTGAGTGGAATATAAAAAGAAAGTGGAAGATGTCTCACGACAGCCTCCACACACTTTAAATCTAATACCATGAAAAACACACGCACAAATGTAATACTTTTTATTGTAAATACAATAGAAAATCTTGATTTTTATTAAAAAAAAACTTGAAAACGATGGAAAACGAACTAATTATCACTTCCGATGACGTGAATTTCATCAAGATGGCATGCCAACTGGCAAGCGAAAACATAGATAAAGGCGGCGGCCCTTTCGGCGCTGTGATTGTGAAAAACGGTGAAGTCGTGGCCACTGGAGCCAACAGTGTCACCATCGACAACGACCCCACTGCACACGCCGAGGTGAACGCCATTCGCAAGGCTTGCAAGAAGATGAACAACTTCAACCTCGAGGGATGCGTGATCTACAGCAGTTGCGAGCCATGCCCCATGTGCCTCAGTTCGCTCTACTGGGCAGGCGTGAGCCGCATCTACTTTGCCAACACCCAAAACGACGCCGACGCCATCGACTTCGGCGACCACTTCATCTACGAGGAAATCGCAAAGCCCCACCTCAAGCGCCTCATCCCATGCATCCACGTAGAGGAACCCACAGCAATCCTCCACTTCAAAAAATGGGACGAAAAACAAGACAAAATTAAATACTAACACCCACACCAGCCTGTCCGAAAACTCAAAAATGCGGCTGTCCTAAAACTAAAACGCTAAGCGAACACCAGCCGCCGTCGGAGACGGCTTATTATGGTTAACTCCTTGCAATCGAGCAAATTGCGCAGCAATTCGCAAGCGCGGCTTGGAGATAAGAAACGGCAA
>JAUNCU010000043.1 GCA_030526455.1 Bacteroidales bacterium
CTGCCTACACACATCCAATCCCTCTGGGATTGCGCCGCCTCTCCCATTAGTTTCCCCCTACCTTTTTCCACTGAGTCGGTGTGAGGGGCTGTCCTACTGAGCCCAAAAAAATGCCGGGAGGCGCTTGTGGGTGGGGCGCTTCCCGGCTTTGTTTCTTATTTTTTTGTGGGGGGGTAGTGTGGGGGATTAGTATTCCACTTTTGTTTTTGTGTAGCCGTGCTGGCGGCGGTATTTTCTCACGTCGCGGAAGAGGTCGGTGGCGTAGACGAAGTTGTTGAGGTCTTCGTTGTCCTGGTCGTAGATTTCTTCCTTTGTGCCTACCCAGCCGAGGTGGCCTTTGTTGACGAAGATGATGTTTTCGCCGATACCCATCACCGAGTTCATGTCGTGGGTGTTGATGATGGTAGTGATGCCAAACTCGTGGGTGATGTCCCACAGGAGTTGGTCGATCACGATCGACGTCTTTGGGTCGAGGCCAGAGTTGGGCTCATCGCAGAAGAGGTATTTGGGATTGAGCGCGATGGCGCGTGCGATGGCGGCGCGCTTTTGCATACCGCCTGAGAGTTCGGCTGGATACTTGTGTTCGCTGCCGGTGAGGTTCACGCGGTCGATACAGAACTGAGCGCGCTCACGCTGCTCGGCGGGGCTCATGTCGGAGAACATCATGAGCGGGAACATCACGTTGCCCATCACGGTTTCGCTGTCGAAGAGCGCCGATCCCTGGAAGAGCATACCTATCTCCTTGCGAATTTCCTTGAGTTCCTTTCTGTTCATCTTGGTGATGTCGCGTCCGTCGTAAAGGATTTCGCCGTGTTCGGGCTTGAAGAGTCCCACGAGGTTTTTCACGAGCACGGTCTTGCCCGAGCCGCTCTGTCCGATGATGAGATTCACTTTGCCGTCGTAGAACTTGGCGTCGATGCTGTGGAGCACCTGTCGGGTGCCGCCGTCGAAGAATTTATCGAGTTTTTTTACTTCAATCATAATTGCATGCCTCCTTACTGTGTTACATCAATAAAAGTTTGGTGAGGATGATGTCGCTCACGAGAATGATGATGTTGCTCATCACCACGGCGTCGGTACTGGCCTTGCCCACTTCCACAGAGCCGCCCTTCACGGTGTAGCCGTAGTAGGCCGATATGCTGGAGATGATGAAGCCAAACACGAGCGACTTGATAAGGGCAAACCACACGTTGAACTGCTGGAAGTCGGTCTGGATGCCGTAGATGTAGGTGTCGGGGTCGAGGATGCCAGTGTAGCACACCGCCCATCCGCCGAAGAGGGCGGTGACCATGGTGATGATCACGAGGAAGGGGAGGATGGTGACCAGGCCGAGCACCTTGGGCATGATGAGATAATTGGCCGAGTTCACGCCCATGATGTCGAGGGCGTCGATTTGCTCGGTCACACGCATGGTGCCAATCTCCGATGCGATATTCGAACCGATCTTACCCGAGAGAATCAGGCACAGGATGGATGATGAAAACTCGAGCAGGATGATTTCGCGAGTGGAGAAGCCCACGGTGTAGCGAGGCAGCAGCGGGCTCTGCATGTTGAGTTTGATGAGGATGGTGCAGAGGCATCCTATGAAGAGCGAAACGATGAGGATGAGGGGTATGGAGTCGATACCCAGTTTCGATATTTCGTTGAGATAGCGACGGAAGAATTCCTTCCATCGTTCGGGTATGCCAAAACTGCGCCACATGAGCAGGCAGTAGTTGCCAAAGGCTTCAATTCCTTTTATGAGAAACATATTTTATTTTTTTTCAATATTAAGATGCAAATATAGCAAATATGCATTATACAGCGTATCACTGAGCGCTACATTGCCGAATTATGGACCAACATTGAAGTCTAAAAGACTAATGGACGAGAATGGTCGTGGACCTTTGTTGTTACCATGACCGACCCTCTCCGAGGCTCGTTGTTGTTATGGATCTGTTCTCCAAGCCGCACTCGCGAATTGCTGCGCAATTCACTCGCTTGCATGGAGTTAACCATAATAATCCGTCTCCGACGGCGGTTGACTCAAGCCTTTTGTTTAGCCTTAAGTTCTTTATCGCTTAGGTGGGGCTGTGCGGTGTATTACGCCGCTTTTGTTCACGCCGGGCTTGGGCGCGTATAGTTTCTTTGCTATAGGCTTGGTTTCGGCGGGGCCTCCTTTTTGCGATGTGGTGCTGCTGCCGTTCGGCTTTTCGCTGCTGCTTGCCTTGGAGGCGCTATTTGCCTTGGAGGCTTGCTGGCGGCGGTCGATGAACTTTTGCGCACGTATGTTGCTGTAGAGTTTGCGGTCGAGGTGGGTGCGCAGCAGTGCTATGCTGTCGACGAAAGTGACAGTGCCTGGGCGCGTGAGGTTGTAACTAATGTAGCCGAAGATGCGTCGCACGTTGCGTGTGGAGTCGGTCTGCAGTGCGATGTCGGTCCATCCTTCGAGCGATGCGTAGCGGCTGTTCACAGCCACACTGCCGTCGGAGTATTCGGCGGCGAGCATGAGGGTGAAGGTGTTGCCAAATGTGAGCATCTTCATGCCCAGCGCATAGCGGTCGCCGCGGCGGTGCTCGCCATCGGGCTCACACTCGAAGGTGATGTAGCCGCGTTTCAGTCCGGAGGTGAGCATGAACGTGCGCTCGTCGGTCCAGATGTCGGCGGTGTCGCCCTTTGCGGCGTAGGTGCGTCGCTGCTCCGAAGTGCCGGCATCGTGCTGGCGCTCGCGTGGACCGGTAGCCAATTCCTCGGCGAGGTTGTTGCGGTCTTCCTGCAGGCGGAGCACCACTTTCTTGTGCACAGTGCTGTAGGCCTCAAAATTAGTGGCATACCACACGAGCGACGAGTCGTAGTCGGCCTGCGTGATGCCGTGCTTGAGGAATAGCGACTGCTTAGCCACGCGCTTTGTAGAATCGGTGGGGAAGCGGTCGTGATTCATCTCTATGATGGCTTCAAGGCGGTAGAGGTCGTAGAGAAAGTCGGCAAGTTTGCTTTCTTTGATCACGCCGTCGGGCGCCTTGTCGCACCCCGTAAGGAGCACGGCCATTGTGGCAATGAATATGATGAGCCTTGCTTTCATCGGCTGTAGTTACACATTATATATAATTAGAATTACCCTTTATGAAAAGGCGCGCCTCGCGATTAGGATGCAGCCTCTTGGTCGTCGTCGGCCTTGTCGGCTGCCTCGGTGTCGTTATTCTCTTCTTCAGCCACGAGGTGCTTGCTGTAGAAGCACACTAGCACGAATACGCTCACCGAGAGGCAGGCGTCGGCGAAGTTGAACACTGGCTGGAAGAATTCGCTTCCGCCCAGCAGCGGCACCCAATCGGGCCAGGTGAAGAGCGGGAAGTAGAACATGTCGACCACGCGGCCGTTGAACAGGCTTTCGTAGCCCCCTTCGGCGGGAAACATTTGCGCCACGCTCACCGGGGTGGAAGCGTTGAAGATTTGGCCGTAGAAAATGCAGTCGATCACGTTGCCGAGCGCGCCGGCAGTGATGAGCGCGATGCACGCCACGAAGCCCTTGGGCACATTGGAAGTGCTTTTGCACAGGCGGGTGATGTAGTAGATGAGGAGCCCAACGGCGATAATGCGAAACCAGGTGAGAAAGAGTTTAGGTCCCCATTCCCATCCGAACGCCATGCCGTTGTTTTCCACAAATCGCAGGATGAACCAGTCGGTGATGCGCAGGTCTTCATAGAGGGCAAAATTGGTCTTTACCCAAATTTTGATGACCTGGTCGATAATCACCGCCGCCGCTATGATGATAGTGGCGAGCCATCCTTTAGAGATATGACGATTGTTCACTGTTGTTGTTTATCTTCTTCTTTTAATCGTTTTTTGTTTTTGTTGTGCTTCAATTTCTTTTCCTTCAACCGAGAGTGTGGTGTGAGGCACGGCCAGCAAGCGTCCCTTCGGGATGAGTTTGCCCGTAACGCGGCAAACGCCGTAGGTGCCCTGCTCAATACGCACGAGCGCGCCTTGGAGTTTTTTGATAAACGCCCTCTGGCGCTCAGCGTTTTCGCTGGCTTGCTCCTTGCTCATGGTGGCTGCTCCGTCTTCAAGGGTCTTGATGCCTGGAGCGCTTTCATCCTTTTGCATGGTGCCCACGAGTTGGTCGTAGTTTTGTTTAGCCACCTCTATTTTTTCAAGAATCAGTTGTTTGAATTCTTGCAACTCCGCATCGGAGTATCTTACTTTTTCAGGTGATGGGTTCATGATTGTATCCTTTTGTTATTATTGTTAAGCCAAGTATAAGGTTTTTCGGTATGGGGGGGCATAGGAAAAGAAAAGCCGTGAAGGCTAATCCCCGAAGGGATTATGCCTTCTCGACTGAGAGTTGCAATTCGTATTCGTCCATATCGATAGCGATGGCCTGAGCGGCATCCACTTCGGTGATGTCGATGCTCACGGCCAGCACTTGCTTGGCGATGTAGTCCTTGAATTGAGCCACGGCGTCGTTCACGTGCTCGTCGGGAGCAATCTTCACCACGATGCGGTCGGTGATGTTGAAGTCTTTGCTCTTGCGCACGTTCTGGATGCGGTTCACCAGTTCGCGAGCGATACCTTCCTTGCGGAGGTCGTCGGTGATGGTGATGTCGAGCGCCACGGTGATGTTGCCTTCGTTGGCCACGAGCCATCCTGGGATGTCTTCGCTGATCACTTCCACGTCGGCGATTTCCACCACGGCTTCCACGCCGTCGAGGTTGAGGGCAATCTTGCCGTCCTTCTCAAATTGGTTGATTTGCGCCTGCTCAAGCGAAGTGAGCGCGGCGGCGGCGGCCTTCATATTCTTGCCGAATTTAGGGCCGAGTTTCTTGAAGTCGGGCTTGATGCGCTTCACCAGGATGCCAGCGTCGCCACCCACATAGTTGATGCCCTTCACGTTCACTTCGCCCATGATAAGGTCGGCCACAGCCTCGATGTCCTGCTTCTGGCTCTCGTCGAGCACAGGCACCATGATGGCGGTGAGAGGCTGCTTCACCTTCAGGTTCTTCTTGCGGCGGAGCGAGAGCACCATAGAGGTGATTTGCTGCGCGATAGCCATGCGCTTTTCGAGTTGCGCGTCGATAGCGGCTTCGTCGGCCTTAGGATAGAGCGCCAGGTGCACCGAAGTGGCGCTGCCGGTGAGGTCGCGGTAGAGTTGGTCGGCATAGAAAGGCGCGATAGGAGCCATGAGCATGGCCACGGTCTTGAGGCACTGGTAGAGCGTTTGGTTGGCAGCCAGGTCGCCGTCCCAGAAGCGGGCACGGTTGAGGCGCACATACCAGTTGCTCAGGTTGTCGACCACAAATTCGCTGATGGCGCGAGCGGCCTTGGTGAGTTCGTAGTCTTCAATATTGTAGGTCACGTCTTTCACGAGCGAGTTGAGCACCGAGATAATCCAGCGGTCGATTTCGGGGCGTTCGGCCAGCGGCACTTGAGGCGCGTTGAAATCGAAGTTGCAGAGATTAGCGTAGAGCGCGAAGAAAGAGTAGGTGTTGTGGAGTTTTCCGAAGAACTTGCTGCCACTCACTTCTTCCACGCCCGCCTGGTCAAACTTCAGGTTGTCCCAAGGCGACGAGTTGCTGATCATGTACCAGCGGATGGGGTCGGTACCGTATTTTTCGATAGCCATGAACGGATCCACGGCGTTGCCCAGGCGCTTACTCATCTTGTTGCCATTCTTGTCGAGCACGAGGCCGTTAGAGATCACGCTCTTGTAGGCTACGCTGTCGAATACCATAGTGGCGATGGCGTGGAGGGTGAAGAACCAGCCACGGGTTTGATCCTGGCCTTCGGCGATGAAGTCGGCGGGATAGAAACTGCCGCTGTCCACGAGGTCCTTGTTCTCGAATGGGTAGTGGAGTTGGGCGTAAGGCATGGCACCGCTGTCAAACCACACGTCGATGAGGTCGAGTTCGCGCTTCATGGGTGCGCCACTTTCGCTCACCAGCACGATGTCGTCCACGTAGGGGCGGTGGAGGTCGATCTTGTCGTAGTTAGCGTCGCTGTAGTCGCCCACCACGAAGCCAGCCTTCTTCCATGGGTTTTCGGCCATCACGCCAGCAGCCACGGCCTTCTCCATCTCGTTGTAGAGTTCTTCCACGCTGCCGATGCAGATTTCTTCGTGGGTGTCGGCATTGCGCCAGATGGGCAGCGGAGTGCCCCAGTAGCGGCTGCGGCTCAGGTTCCAGTCGTTGAGGTTCTCGAGCCACTTGCCGAAGCGGCCGGTGCCGGTGTGCTCAGGTTTCCACTTGATGGTCTTGTTCAGTTCCACCATGCGTTCGCGGCAAGCGGTAGAGCGAATGAACCAACTGTCGAGAGGATAGTAGAGGATAGGCTTATCGGTGCGCCAGCAGTGAGGATAGTTGTGGGTGTGCTTCTCCATCTTGAAGGCGGTGCCGTTTTGCTTCATGCGAATGCAGATGTAGATGTTGAGGTCTTCATCCTTGGCGGCAGCCTTGTCGTCGAAGCGTCCGTCCACGGTGTATTTTGGGTCGTAGGCATTCTTTACGAATTTGCCTGCGTATTCCTTGTATTCTTCTACGTTCACGAAATTGCTCACGAATTCCTCGTCGAGGTCTTCGAAAGTGAAGTAGCGGCCTTCGAAGTCCACCATTGGGCGAGTTTCCATCTTCTTGTTGATCATGAAGAGCGATGGAATGCCAGCGGCGCGGGCCACGTTGGCGTCGTCGGCACCGAAGGTGGGCGCGATGTGCACGATACCCGTACCGTCGTCGGTGGTCACGTAGTCGCCAGGGATCACGCGGAAGCCATTGTCGTTGCCCACGATTTTGCCGTCGATTTTGTCGACGGGCTTCACCCATGGGAAGAGTTGCTCATACTTGATGCCCACGAGTTCGGCGCCAGTGAATTCGGCAATCACCTTGTAGGGGATCACCTTGTCGCCAGGGTTGTAACTGTCGAGGGCGAGTTCGGCGCCTTCAGCAGCGAAGTAGGCATTGAGGCGCGCCTTTGCCATGATGTAGGTGGCAGGCTTGCCGGTGTAGGGGTTGTAACTTTCCACAGCCACGTAGTCGATCTTTGGACCCACGCAGAGTGCGGTGTTGGAAGGCAGAGTCCATGGTGTGGTGGTCCATGCGATGATGCTCAGGTTTTCGAAACCGGCGTCCACCTTGCTCAGGATGTCGGCCACCACCTTGTGGTCGTCCTTCTTCACGGCGAATTGTGCGGTCACGGTCTGGTCCTTCACGTCGCGGTAGCAGCCAGGCTGGTTCAATTCGTGCGAACTGAGGCCGGTGCCGGCAGCGGGAGAGTAGGGCTGGATGGTGTAGCCCTTGTAGAGCAGGCCCTTGCCGTGGAGTTGCTTCAGCAGCCACCAGAGGGTTTCGATATAACTGTTCTTGTAGGTGATGTAAGGATTGTCGAGGTCAACCCAGTAGCCCATCTTGTTGGTGAGGTCGGTCCATTCCTTGGTATATTTCATCACCTCCTTGCGGCAAGCAGCGTTGTATTCATCCACCGAAATCTTTTTGCCGATGTCTTCCTTCTTGATGCCGAGGGCCTTTTCCACGCCCAGTTCCACTGGCAAGCCGTGGGTGTCCCAACCCGCCTTGCGGAGCACCTTCTGTCCGTTCATGGTTTTGAAGCGGCACACGATGTCTTTGATGGTGCGGGCAAGCACGTGGTGGATGCCTGGCATACCGTTGGCTGAAGGTGGACCTTCATAGAACACAAAAGTGGGAGCGCCTTCGCGCTCTTCGATGCTCTTGGCGAACACATTTTCCTGTTCCCAGAGTTTCAGCACGTCTTTGTTGACGTCGGAAAGATTCAGTTTGCTATATTCTCTAAACTTCATAAAAAAGTTGATTTTGTTTTCGTTTTTATTTTAATGTGCAAAGATATGAAAAAAATCCCAATTTTTCGTCGCTATTCATGGGTGTTTTATCATGGGAGAGGGAAAAATGTGGATATAACGAGAGATTAGCCCCTGACGCGGCTAACGCGGGGGGCTCTTTTGAGGCTGGCTGGTGGGGTGTTCAGCGAATTTAGCGAATTAAACGAATTATATTCTTGGTGGCTGAAGGGGTGGTTAGTTTTGCTTGTTGCAGATGAGGATGGCGCCTATCACGCCTGGCACCCAGCCGCAGATGGTGAGGGCGAGCACGATGAGGGTGGAGCCGCAGCCTTTGTCGATCACGGCCAGCGGCGGGAAGATGATGCAGAGTATCGCTCTTAAGCAGCCCATAGTGTTTTGGTTTTTTTGATTGTCAGTTCTTTTCTTAATTTTTGACCGCTGCCGAAGCGGAAAGTTTACTTCGGCAGCGGGCGATATTTTTTTGCGGGGGAAAAATCTTGCCTACGGCGCTACTTCTGCAGGTGGGCAACGATTTCGGAGAATTTCATGTAGTGTGACGCCTTCACGAGGATGGTGTCGCCTTGTTTCATGAGGCTTGGGAGTGCCTCGATGATGGCTTCGAGGGTGGGGAAGTGGCGCACTTCTTTGGTGGGGTCGCACTTCTTTGCTTCCTCTGCAACCGCCTCAGAAAGAGGACCTACGCAGTAGATGACGTCGATGTTGAGCGCAGCGGCGAATTTGCCGAGTTCGGCGTGGTGAGCCACCTTGTCGTCGCCCAGTTCGCCCATGTCGCCGATAATGGCCACGCGGCGTCCGGCGCCGTCTTGCAGCACCTCGAGCGAAGCGCGCATCGACACGGGATTGGCGTTGTAGCAGTCGTCGATGATGGTGTAGCGTGGCGTGTCGATGATGTGGAAACGGCCCGCGAGCGAACCGTTAGCCTCAATGCCCGCCTTGATTTGCTCCAGCGAGAGACCGTAGGCCAAGCCAGCGGCAGTGCCAGCCAGGGCGTTGAGCACCTGGTGGCGGCCAGGCAGACCCACATGGGCATCGAAACTGCCCTGAGGCGTGTGGATGGTGCAGATGGTGCCCTTGAGGCCGAGGCTCTGGAGATTGTCGGCCCAGATGGGGTGCTCAGCGTTGAAGCCGAAATACACAGGCTTGATGCCGCGCACGTCGGTCACGGTGGCGAGTTTGTCGTCGTCGCCGTTGAGGATGATGTTGGCGCCCGGCTCGATAAAGTCGAAGATTTCGCTCTTAGCCTTGAGGATGCCGTCGCGGTCGCCCAGGCGCTCGATGTGGCAGATGCCTATGTTGGTCATAATCACCGTATTGGGTCGTGCCACCTTTGCCAGGCGATGCATTTCGCCAAAGTCGCTGATGCCCATTTCCAGCACCGCCATCTCGTGCTCGTCGCGCAGGCGGAAGATGGTGAGCGGCAGGCCGAGTTCGTTGTTGAAATTACCCTCAGTCTTCAGCACATTATACTTCTGGCGCAGCACACTGTGGGTCATTTCCTTGGTGCTCGTCTTGCCCACGCTGCCCGCGATGCCTATCACGGGGATATTGAGCCCTTTGAGATAAAACTCGGCAATATCCTTCACCGCTTGCAGGGTGGAAGGCACGAGGATGTAGGGGAACGGCTTTTCGCCCAGATCCACCTCCGAGAGCACAGCGGCAGCGCCGCCCGCAATCACTTGGTCGATAAACTTGTGTCCGTCGACGCGTTCGCCCTTGATGGCCACAAACAGGCCACCCTCAGGCACCTTGCGGCTGTCGGACTCGATGGCAGTCACTTCCACGGCTTGCATTTCGGCAGAACCAACGTAGCGTCCGCCCGCAGCCATTGCGATATTGGCTAAAGAGAGATTCTTCATTTGATGGAATGATTATTTGAAATTTTTGAGCGAAACGGCGATGAGTTTCTCGCAGAGGTCGCCGTAGGGGATACCATCGGCGGCGGCTTCCTGAGGCATGAGGCTAGTGGCAGTCATGCCCGGGAGCGTGTTGGCCTCGAGCACGATCATCTCGCCTTCGGGATTCATGAGGAAGTCGACGCGGCCGTAACTGGTGATACCCAGTGCCTTCGCTGCTGCCTCGGCATGGCGCTGCATGCGGGCGGTTTGCTCGGCAGTGATTTCGGCGGGGCAGGTTTCGATGGTCACGCCGGGTTCGTATTTATGCTTGTAGTCGTACCAGCCTTCCTTAGGCGCGATTTCAATCACGGGGAGCGCCTTGCCTTCGATCACGCCCACCGAAAATTCGCGGCCCTTGAAGTACTCTTCCACCACAGCCTTGGGTTCGAGACCGAAAGCGATGTCGACCGACGCGCGGAACTGATCGGCATCGTTGGCAATGGTGCAACCCACGCTAGAGCCGCCACAGGCAGGCTTCACAAACACCGGGTAGCGCAGGCCGCGCTCCTCGGGAGTGGGCACTGCGTCGCCGCGGTTGATTTCGTAGCCCTTGGCAGTGGGCACGCCCTTAGCCTGGAAAATGTATTTGGTGATGTTCTTGTCCATGGCCAGCGCGCTGCTCTGGTAGCCGGCGCCGGTGTAGCGAATGCCCATGAGGTCGAAAGCAGCCTGGATGCGGCCGTCTTCACCGTTGGCACCGTGCAGGGCGAGGAAAGCCACATCGGCTTGCTGGCACATTTCAATCACTGCTGGACCGAAGAACGCGCTGCGCTGTGCAGCCATTTCCTCGATGCGGTCGTCGAAACTGCTCATGTAGGCGCTAGCGGCGTCCACGTCGTAGTCGGCGGGGAAGAAGTTGGCCGCGTCGGCGTTTTCCACGCCGCAGAACACGTCGACGAGCACGGCACGGTGGCCCTTTTCGCGAAGCGCTTTGCACACATTGGTGCCCGAAACTATTGATACTTTTCTCTCAGTGCTGGTACCGCCAGCGAGAACTACTATATTCATTGTCGTACTTAAGTGTTTTTTTATGTTCGAAAATACAGGATTGCTTCCTTCTTTGAAGGAAACTAACTCGCAAAGTTACAAATAATGCTTGGAATGCGTGCGATTTTGGGGCAATTATTCTTGCGCGCCGTTTTGCGCATCGGTTTCCTCGTCCTGGTTTTTGGGCTTTTTGAAGATGTTCACAAACCAGTTCATGGCTATGGTGAGCACATAGGAGAAAGCGGTGAAAAATAGAACAGTGTAGGTGGCGATGCGTATTCTTTCGTCCATGTTGTCGCCGAGAATCATGCTTGCTGCGGCCACTTCAATCACCGTTTCGATGCCGCCTAAGTAGATCACCAGCATTCGCTTACGGTATTCGGGGTCGAATTTGCACTTCAGCCTGAAGAGGTAGATGGCGAGCGCCAGGGTGGCTATGGTTAAAATGACCATCACCATCCACGAATCGGTGGCGAAAGAAGAGGCGAAAGCCAGCATAATGGCCAGCAGACTGATGCGCTTGGTGGAGTAGACCTCATCGCTGGAGCGCACCCAGTCGTAGTAGTCGCCGGTGCTGAAATTCTTTTGTTGGAGCATGAAGGTGTCCCAGCGCAGAATGGCGCATTGCGCCACGAAAAGCACGGCCAGGAAACTGATGTTTACGATAGAATTGATATCCATGAGAGTGAGTCGCTTTTGAAAAAACTGGTGCAAAGGTAGCAAAAAATGTTGAAATCGCTTTCTGGGGGGAGTGTGCAGGGTCGGACTTATCAGACCTATCGGACTTATCGGACCTATCGGACTCTTTTCTGCTTTTTCAAGGGTGGTGTTTTCTATAATAATGTGAAAAAAGTGGATTTTTTTTGTGTTTGTGGGGTGAATTTGTGGAAAAAATAGTATATCTTTGTAGGATTGAAAGTGTGCGCTTTTTGTAAGGCGCCCTCTTTTGATGTCTCCTCTGTGAGGAATGTGTGTGCAATTTGTTGCATTTTAAGCGATTAGCAATCGCTATGCTTGTTTTATTAACGCTTTTTATTGTAATTCAAAGATATGTTTAAAAAATTCCTGTTGATTGTGTGTGGCTCTCTCGTGGGCTCCTTTATTGCGATAATGGTGTGCATGCTGTGCATGGTGATGTTTGGCGTGTCGATCGCGTTGTCGATGGGCAGCGGCACCACCAGCGTGAAGAATCACTCCATCCTCGCCATCGACCTCAATGGCCCCATTGAGGAACGCGGTGGCGGCATTGGCAGCGTGAACGACCTCATGGCCCTGATGCAGGGCGAACAGAAAGGCGCCAGTCTGCAGGATATAGAACGCGCACTCAGCGTGGCGATGCTCGACGACCATGTGGACGGCGTGCTCATCAACTGCGGCGGCGCGCAAGCCTCGCCAGCCACCCTGCGAGGCATTCGCAAGGCAGTGACCGACTTCAAGGCGAGCAAAAAGTGGGTGTATGCCTACGCCAACGAAGGCTATACCCAGGGCGACTACTACATCGCCACCGCTGCCGACAGCCTCTTCATCAACCCACTGGGCGCACTTGACGTGCACGGTATGGCATCGGGCACCCCCTACTTCAAGAAAGTGCTCGACAAGGTGGGCGTGGAGATGCAGGTGATACGCGTGGGTGCCTTCAAGAGCGCCGTTGAACCCTTCATGCTCGAAAGCATGAGCCCCGAAAACCGCGAGCAGCAAGAGGTGTACCTGGGCAGCATTTGGGGTGTGCTGGAAGGCGAAATGGCCAAGGCACGCAAAATCGACCTTGCCACCTTCAACTCCTACGTGGACAGCATGCTCGTGGTGCAACCCGTCGACACTCTGCTCAAGCGACACCTGGTGGATGCCAAAATGTATCGCCCCGAATTTGAGAACCGTCTGCGCAGCCTCACCAAGGTGAAGGCCGACGACGACCTCAACATCGTTACGCCACAGATGCTCGCAGCCAACTATGTGGCAGGCGACAACAAGGACGGCAAAATTGCCGTGGTATATGCCTGCGGCGAAATCGATGGCGGCAACGCCGGTGAAGGCATCGACAGCGAACAACTGGTGGACTGCATCACCGAACTCGAACGCGACGACGACGTGAAAGCACTCGTGCTGCGCGTGAACTCGCCAGGCGGCAGCGCCTACGGTTCGGAACAAATATGGCACGCGCTTGAAAACTTCAAGAAAGCGGGCAAAACCCTCACCGTGTCGATGGGCGACTACGCAGCATCGGGCGGCTACTACATCTCCTGCGGCGCTCACCGCATCTTCTCCGACCCCACCACCATCACCGGCAGCATTGGCATCTTCGGTATGATACCATGCGCGCAGGAATTGTTTGAAAACAAGATAGGGGTGAACGTGGAAGTGGTGAAAACCAACGAAAATGCCGACTTCCTTGCCATGGGCGTGTTCTCGAAGCGCATGACGCCAGTGCAGCGACAGGCTATGCAAAACATGGTGAACGACGGCTACGAACTCTTCACCAAGCGCTGCGCCGACGGCCGCAAAATCTCCCAAGACAGCATCAAGGTGATAGGCGGCGGCCGCGTGTGGGACGGTGCCTCGGCCAAGAAACTGGGCCTGGTGGACGAATTCGGCTCGCTCAACGACGCCATCGAGTGGACCGCCAAGAAGGTGGGACTCAAGGACGGATACTACAGTGTGGAGTGCTACCCATCGGCCGAACAAGGCATGAAGGAACTCTTCCAGCGCTACATGCACGCCCGCGCCACCGAGCAGATGAAGCGCGAGATGGGCGTGTTCTACACCTATTACGAGCAGGTGCAAGCCATGCTCAACCGCCGTCACATCCTGTGTCTGCTCCCCGTATCGGAACTGAAATAATTCTCAATTTTTACTTCTCACTCAACATTGAAAGATTTCGTAACTAAAATATTAAACAAAGATCAACGCAAGAAGGTGGTCGACGCCATCCTCACCCCGTTTTCGTGGCTCTACGGAGCGGGCGTGTGGCTGCGTAACACCGCCTTCAACCTCGGGCTGCTCAAGCAGGAGGAATTTGAAGTGCCGGTAGTGTCGGTGGGCAATATCACCGTGGGCGGCACGGGCAAGACCCCGCATGTGGAATACATCGTGCAGGAACTCTGCCAGCGCTACCACATAGGTGTGCTCAGCCGCGGCTACAAGCGCCAAACCCACGGATTCATCATGGCACGCGAATCGCTCGGACCCAAAGACCTGGGCGACGAGCCATACCAGATCTACCACAAATTCCTGGGCATGATCACCCT
The DNA here is from genome assembly GCA_030526455.1 of Bacteroidales bacterium. GTDB lineage: Bacteria > Bacteroidota > Bacteroidia > Bacteroidales > Muribaculaceae > Sodaliphilus. The sequence continues at coordinate 13,932 of JAUNCU010000043.1, forward strand.
CGCCGTGTGTGAAGACCGCCGCAAGGGCATACGTGAGATGCTCAAGCACGACCCTCGCATCAATCTCATCCTGCTCGACGACGCCTTCCAGCACCGCTACGTGAAGCCGAAGGTGAACATCGTGCTGGTGGACTACAACCGCCAGCCCCACACCGACCGCCTGCTGCCGCTGGGCACCCTGCGCGAGCCATTCCGCCACATCCTCAAGGCCGATATGGTGATCGCCACCAAGTGCCCCCACGACATCTCGCCGCTCGACATGAAACTCGTGCACAAGAATCTTGACCTGTATCCGTCGCAGCAACTGTTCTTCTCCCGCATCGAATACGCCTATCCCAAGCCCGTGTTCCCTGTGGCCGACGTGCTGCTCGACAACCTCTCGATGCTCGGTCCCAGCGACTTGATACTGGGCCTCACCGGCATCGCCAACCATCGCCCCTTCGTGAAATATCTGCGCAGTTTCCACGCCCAGGTGAAGGTGATTCACTACGACGACCATCACGACTACGACCGCGACGATTTCCGCTACATCATCAAGATATTCAACGAACTGCAAGGCACGCGCAAATTTATCGTCACCACCGAGAAAGATGCCGTGCGCATTCTCAACAACCCCTATTTCCCGCTTGAGATGCGCTCATTCATCTATTTCATCCCCATTCGCGTGAGCGTGAATGTGAGCGAGGTCGACTTCATCCAGGCGCTGGAGGCGAAAATCAACGAAAAAGCCGAATAATTCACTCTTTGCAACGGGCACCACCGAGTGCCCACGCAATGCTATCCCTGATATAATTTTTTATTACTAACAACGAACAAAAACGAGTATTATGGAAAAAGAAAAAAACTGGTTGGAACTTATCGGTGAAACCGCTACCTATATTCAACAGAAAGTGGGCGAAATGCCCAAGACTGCCATCATCCTGGGCACAGGCCTGGGCGAACTGGTGAAGCACATCGACATTAAGGTGGCTATCCCTTATGCAGAAATCCCCAACTTCCCCGTATCGACAGTGGAAGGCCACAGCGGCCGACTCATTTTCGGTAACCTGGGCAACAAATACATCATGGCCATGCAGGGCCGATTCCACTACTACGAAGGCTACAGCATGAAGGAAGCCACTTTCCCCGTGCGCGTGATGAACAAACTGGGCGTGAAGACGCTCTTCGTGTCGAACGCGGCAGGCGGCATGAACCCTGAATTCCGCATCGGCGACCTCATGATTATCACCGACCACGTGAACCTCTTCCCCGAACACCCACTGCGCGGCAAGAACTACAACGAATTGGGTCCACGCTTCCCAAGCATGGACGAGCCCTACAGCCACCGCCTCATCGCAAAGGCAAAGGAAATTGCTGCCCAGAAAGGCATTCGCCTGATGGAGGGTGTGTATGTGGGCACCCAAGGTCCCACCTTCGAAACCCCTGCCGAATATCGCTACTTCTCACGCCTCGGTGGCGACGCTGTGGGCATGAGCACTGTGCCTGAAGTGATTGTGGCACGCCACATGGACATGGAAGTATTCGGCATGTCGGTAATCACCGACCTCGGCGGCGAAGGCATCGAAGTGGTGAAAGTGAGCCACGAAGAAGTGCAAGAAGCAGCAGCCAAAGCCGAACCAGTAATGTCGATGGTAATGGAAGAAATCATCAACCAATTCCAGGAATTGTAAAGAAGAGGAATTCTAGAGGCTCTAGTGTTTCTAGTTTTTCTAGAGCCTCTAGAATCTCTAGTACCACTAGTGCTACTAGATTTTTCTCCCAAAATACTTTTTTTCTCAAATTATGACCCAAGAAACAGAAATCTCTACTTTGGGTGAGTTTGGCTTGATTGAGCGACTCACCAAGGATTTTCCGATAAAGAATGCCTCTACGCAAGTGGGCGTGGGCGACGACTGTGCGGTGCTTAACTATAGCGGCAACGCGAATATGCGCACGCTCGTCACTACCGACGTGCTGCTCGAAGGCATCCACTTCGACCTCACCTACACCCCGCTGCGCCACCTGGGCTACAAGGCGGCGGTGGTCAACTTCAGCGACGTGTATGCCATGAACGGTCAGCCTAAGCAAATCACCGTGTCGCTCGGCATCTCAAAGCGTTTCACCATTGAGCACATCAGCGAACTCTATGCCGGTCTGCAACTGGCTTGTGAGCAGTATGGCGTCGACCTCGTGGGTGGCGACACCTCGGCGTCGGTGACCGGACTCATCATCTCCATCACTTGCATCGGCGAGGGAGAAGAGGGCAAAATCGTGTACCGCAGCGGCGCTAAGGACACCGACCTCATATGCGTGAGTGGCGACCTCGGTGCGGCCTATATGGGGCTGCAACTGCTTGAGCGCGAACGCGAAGTGGGCGCGGGACAGAAAGATTTCCAGCCCGATTTCGCTGGGCGTGAATACATTCTCGAACGCCAACTCAAGCCCGAAGCACGCCGCGACGTGATTGCCGAACTGCAAGAACTGGGCATTCAGCCAACGGCCATGATGGACGTGAGCGACGGCCTCTCGAGCGAATTGCTCCACATCTGCAAAGACAGCAACGTGGGCTGCCGCGTGTATGAAGACCGCATCCCCATCGACTATCAGACTGCAGTGATGGCCGAAGAATTCAACATGAGCCTCGTGACCGCTGCCATGAACGGCGGCGAAGACTACGAATTGCTCTTCACCGTGCCGCTCACCGACCACGAAAAGGTGCAGAAGATGAAGACCGCACGCCTCATCGGCCGCATCACCAAGCCCGAACTCGGCACCTACATGTGCACCCGCGACGACACCGAACTCCCCATCCGAGCCCAAGGCTGGAACGCCTTCACCCCAGAAACAAGCGAAGAAGCATAAGCCTGCAGCCAGCATCATAGCCAGGCTTTACAAAATAAATCAGTGTGGTCCCACCTGCCACACTGATTTTTTTGCCCCCAAAAAATACTTGTATATATTGAAAAATTATAATTTCTATATCGTTGTAAATAATTGAAAATAAATATAATATACATCATGCAATCAAAGGGTTGCCATCCTGTTTTCCGCGCTGTTTTGATATTTTAAAAATGCACATTGATTATCAATGAT
>JAUNCU010000044.1:0-14891 GCA_030526455.1 Bacteroidales bacterium
CGCCTGGCGCGGACGCGATGTATCGCGTCCCTACCTTATTCTACGTTTTGACACACCACCTTGGGAGAGGCTTCTTATCCCAGAATCATGTTGATGAGGGCTGTTACGTCGCTCACGTTCACTTGGCCGTCGGCGTTGATGTCGCATACGGCGTCGGGGTAGGATGCTGTGCCGAGGATGCGGTTGATGAGGGCAGTCACGTCGCTCACGTTCACCTCGCCGTCACCGTTCACGTCACCTTTCACAGGGGCAGCCTGCTTGGGGTAGTGGGCGTAGAATTGCTTGATGTGGATGGTTTGTGCGCCTGCGGTGGCTGTGGTTTTGTTGGGAACGAAGCGAATTTCCTGAATGTTGAGCGGATAGGTGTTGAGGCTCTTGTTGCCGCCCATCTGGTCGAGGTCCACCTTGAGGGTGTATTCCTTGCCCGCGGCGTAGCCCGCACCGCCCTCGCCGTCGTATTTCTGGTAGTTGGCGCCGCTGGTGTTGAGGTTTCGCACGTCGATTTGAATGTATTCAATGTCTTGTGAAGGCAGGAAGGTGATGCCGATTTCGTCGGGCAGACTGTAGAACTTCACATCCTTGAGCAGTTTCACGTAGGGGGCGCGGGTAGAGGCGTAGGTGTAGGCCACCACGCCGTTTTCGTCCACACTGAGTTTGCTGGCGCCCGAACCCTTGAGCGTCCAGCCGTCCCAAGCCTGATACATGAATGCTTCGGGGGCGATTTCCACGCTCACCGAGTCGGTGTCGATAAATTCGCCAATCTTGCAGGTGATGAGCGTTTTTCCATTCTGCAAGCCACGGATTTTGCCATTCTCCACCACGGCGATAGCGCCGTCTTCCACGGTCCACTCCAGATTGGCGGCGTCGTAGTAATAGGTTTTGGCATTCACGGTGGCAGTCACTTCCAGTGGCCAAGCCTGGTCGTCGACGGTGATCACGGGCTTGAGCGAGATGGCAGGTTGGGCATACATGGTGGTGATGTCGAGTTCGGCGGTCATACCGTTGTAATTGGCGGTGAGGCGGCCAGTGAGCACGTTTCCGCCCACGGTGAGTTGCTCGCCAGCGGCCTTACCCAGCGATTCGTCGCACGCGAGGGTGAAGCCCTGGAGGTCTTCGTTCACGATGTCGCCATACTGGTTGTAGGCGATGATTTGAGGCTTGTACGACGAGTAGATGGGGAGTTTGAGCGATGCGTCGGCGAAGCGGATAGAAGCCACCACATCGTCGGCGGGAGCAATCGACTCGAGCAGCCAGCCAGTGGCCACGGCGCGAGGAGTGCCCTCGGTGGTTTTGTTGATGATGGCGCCATCCACGAGCATTTCGGCCGAACCGCCCGCGTCGTAGTTCACCACCTCAGAGATGTCGGGGAAGAGGCTCTTGAGAATGTGGCACATCACCTCGGTGCTACAACCCGCCGAGAGGCCGTATTTGGGGCTCAGCGACTTGTCGATCACAATCATATAGAGTTTGCGGCCGTCGAAACTGCAGCCGTAGCCCGTGCGCGAATAGATTTGGCTATTGTAGGTTTCGTCGTAGTTGCGTCCGGTGAGTTCGCCATTGTGCATCACGGGCGCATTGCCTTCCACCAGGTTTTCGATCCATGGCGAGATTTTCTCCTTGTCGGGCTCGTTGGTGGTCCAACCTTGGTTCACAACGATCACGTCGCCCTCCTGGTGCACACGCATGGCGGTCTTCATCGTGCCAGTGGCGGTGATGCAGGCGGCGTAGTTGCCCAGCGTCTGGCGGTCGGCATCCTTCACGATTTTCTTCACTACGAAGGTCATGGGCTTGTTCACCACCCACGCGCTGCCCTCGGCGAAGTCGAGATAGTAGTTGTCGGCATCGTTCACTGCTTGGGTGCTGCCCGACGACCAGTTGGTTTCGAATTCGCGCGAGCGGCCGAAGTATTCGTTCCACAGGCAGAGTTCGTTGGCGAGGTTTCGCTTATTGATTTTATTCATGCTCAGCGGCGAGGCGAGGCGGTCGCTGCTCACCGTTGCGGCCCAAGTGAAATGGCCGAAAATGAGGTTCTTATCGTGGTCGATGGCCGAGATGGCAGTGCGTGAAGGACCGCCGTCCCAGGTGTCGTTCACATTGTTGGTGTTCACCACCACGGTGTCGTTTCTCACCACGCCGCCCAGAGGCGAGCCCAGCATGTAGAGGCTTTGTGCGCCCTGATTGGCCACGCACCAGAAATTGGCGTTGCAGCCCGCGATCACGCGTTTCTGCGCGGTAGTGTAGCGCTTGGCTGCGATCACCAGGGCTTCGGTTTTGCCCACCAGGCCTTGCCCCTGCATGGTTTCCACGCGGTTGTAGGGGTTGTTCATGTCGGCCTCGAGGAGGTAGACGTTGAGCGGATAGTCGGGGATGCGGATGATGGTGTTCACCAGGCCGGGACCTATGTGGCGGTGAAACAGCGTGTCGGCGCTATAGGTTTTCTCGCCGATGGTGATGGCTGCCATGGCCGATGAGGCGCAGAGGGCCGCCGAGACTAATGTGAGTAGAGATTTTCTCATCAGTATTGTTGGTTAAAAAGTTAGGGTAATCAATTAGCACTCCAAAAATAGCGAATTATTAGCAAAAATGCACTACATTTGTGGTGAAAAAAATGTAGATAAAATGAAAAAGATGCTTTGGCTCGTGGCGATGGGTTCGCTTCTGGGCTCGTATTCTTGCAAATCGGGTGCCGGTGAAGCATCGGTTTGCGACTCCGATTCAGTGGCAGCAGCGGTCGACACTGTGCCACTTCCCGACACCGTTTTCGCTTCGGTAGATCGCCTCGACTGGAAGGTGTATGTGACCGACAGCACCCGTGATGGCAATATCACCGACTTCTCCGACCCCTATCAGGCCTCGGCCTCACACCTCACCTTCCGCGGCAATCTGCTGCGCAATGCCGACTTTGGCGGAAAGGTGAAGGGCACGCCCAGCCGCATCGTGACGGACTGGGTGTTTGAAACCGATGTGGACATGACGCCGTCGAACATGGGCGTGTGGGGCGGTGGAACCGGATGGACGGGACAGCCGCTCTACGTGGAATGGCCTGCCGCAATGGTGGCGAAATTCAAGGCCACACCTTCGGCACGCCTCACCGCCGACTTCGCCGCCCGCGAAATCATGGTGGCTTCGCTCTGCGGAAAGGTGCATTTCATCAACTTCGAGACCGGCAAGGCTTCGCGTGAAGCGCTGGTGGTCGACAATCCCGTGAAGGGTACGCCCAGCATCGATCCGCGCCTCAATGGCATGGCCTACGTGGGCCACGGCGTGCAGGTGCATGCGGCGGTGAGCCAGAATGCCGTCGACCTGCTGAAGCATGAGGTAATATACCGCAACCCCGGCTACGACGCAAGAGCCGCCCGCCGCTGGCCCGCCTGCGACTCGTCGCCCATCTACGTGGACGGCTTCGTGTTCTGGCCCAGCGAAAATGGCTTGATCTACAAATATGATGTGGCCGACGGCCGTGTGACACTCCACAGCACGCTCCGCTACACCCGCCGTGGCGCAGGTGGCGCAGGCGTGGAGTCGAGTATGTGCGTGTATAAGAATTATGGCTACTTCGGTGATAATCACGGCAATATACTCTGCATCAACCTCAGCACCATGAAGCCCGTGTGGCATTACGACAATCACGACGACATCGACGGCAGCCTCGTGTGTGAGGTGGTGGACGGGCATCCCTATGTCTACACCGCCTGTGAGGTGGATCGCCAGGGCCTTTCGGGCCAGTGCTACATGGCCAAACTCGACGGCCTCACCGGTGAAGCCGTGTGGGAGATGCAGGTGCCTTGCACGAAGCATAACGTGAACAATAAGCACTTCGACGGCGGCATGTACGGAACACCGCTGCTGGGCTCAGGCGATTGCAGCAAATTGCTCTTCACCACCCTTGCCAACGACGGCCAGAACGGTGGCGGCCACTTCTATGCCATCGAGCGCGCCACCGGCAAGATTGTGTACAAGACACCGCTGCGCCACTACGCGTGGTCGTCGCCCGTGGGATTCCTCAACGAAAAGAACCAACTCTTCATCGTGGTGGGCGACACCTATGGCAGCCTCTACCTGATAGAGGGAAAATCGGGCAACATCATCTTCCGCGAGAAATTTGGCGACAATTTTGAGTCGTCGCCCGTGGTGGTGGGCAATGCCCTCGTGGTGGGTTCGCGAGGTACCAACATCTTTAAGGTGCACGTTGAATAATGAAAAAGAAAATTATCATTTCCACTGGAGTGGTGCTCATGCTCGCCATGGTGGCGCTGATAGGTGGCGGCATGTATTTGCTCAATTATGCCCTCACGCCGCTGCATCGCACTCAGGACGAAGCACTTGAGCGTCTCTATCCCGACAATGCCTATCTGCGCCCGTGGGTCGACAGCCTGAAGGCCGCCGGTGCCATGCACGACACGGTGGTGACGATTGGCGGCACCCGCCTCAATGCCACCTACGTTGCCGCCCGCCAGCCTTCGCGCCGTGTGGCCATGCTCATTCACGGCTACAAGGACTGCAACACCATGATGATGCACGTGGGCTACATCTATTACCACCTGGGCTACAACCTGTTTTTGCCCGACCTCTACGCCCACGGCAAGAGCGAAGGCTCCCACATAAGGATGGGGTGGCTCGACCGCCTCGATGTGATGCAGTGGATGCGCATCGCCAACGAGAAATTCCGCGCCGACTCGGTTTCGACCCAGATGGTGGTGCACGGCATTTCGATGGGTGCGGCCACCACGATGTGTGTGGCTGGCGAAAAGCAGCCGCCTTATGTGAAATGCTACGTGGCCGACTGCGGCTACACCAGCGTGCGCGACGAATTCAGCCGCCAACTGAAGGACCAGTTCGGCTTGCCATCGTTTCCGCTGCTCGACATTGCCAGCGCGATGTGCCAGTGGAAATATGGCTGGAATTTTGAAGAGGCATCGCCACTGGAGCAGGTGAAGAAAGCCACGCTGCCCATACTCGTGATTCATGGCGACAGCGACGACTTCGTGCCCACCTCCATGGCACAGCCCATCTACGACGCCATCCCCACAGCCAAACGCCTCTACATAGCCAAAGGCTCAGCCCACGCCCGCTCCCTCAGCGACCACCGCACCGAATACACCCAAATCGTAACAGATTTCACCAGCAAATACATCCACTAAAGCGCAATCGCGGCGGGGGGGGCTTCGTAGGGATGCTTATTAGTAGATGAGTCCAATCATCCAAAGAGGTAACTTTTTCCCGATGGGGTATTCTATTGAATCGGCGAGGATGTAAGAATCAGGGATGTCGGCGATTTGATTGAACGACTTATCGGCGCCGCCCACTTCAAAAGTCCATTTTCCGTCGATTTTGAAATCGCCCACTTCTTTGCCGTATTCCACTTGATGGCCGACGCTTAATTGGTTTGCCACAAAGCATTCGCGCAAAGTGCCTATGTTGATGGCCTTCGACAATGCGCACAGCAAGTTGGGGTTGTTCAAATAAATCTTATCGGGCTTTTGCATTTTTGTCACCGACCTATTTTCAGAATAGAGGAGGTTGATGAGTTGCGCTCTGTCCAAATTAGATAGGTAACTGAGCACCGTGTTTTTGTTGAGTTCCAAATAAGAAGCCAATTTTGAGATGTTCACCTCATAAGGGGTGTTGTCGGCAAGAAACATCAGCATTGCCTTTACCTTTCGTGTGTATGCGGGGTCGATGCCACAGAATTGGGGCATCTCCTGATCCACTACAAATTGAATCACATTCTCAATGCGGCTGTAGTATTCCAGTTCGTTGCCATCATAGAAGGGGTAATAACCCACGCGCAGATATTCTTCAAATAACTTTTGAGGACAGCCCACAATTTTGTTCACTTCATCGCAAATGGAATCAGGGGAGGCGAGAACCTGCTCGAGTGCGTATCGGGGAATGGCTTTACCGTGGTAGAAATGAATGAACTCACGGAACGACAGCCCGTGCATTTCGTAGGTCAATACACGGCGCGAAAGGTCGGCATCGGCATTCAAAATCTGGATCAACGACGACCCTGAGAAGGTGATGCGCATGTCGGGGTGTAGGTCGTTGAGTTCCTTAATCTCCTTGCTCCAGTGGGCATATTTGTGAACTTCATCAAGAAAAAGATGTTTACCGCCCATCAAGTGAAAGCGTTCGGCCATATCGAGCAGGGAATGATTTGTGAAGTACATGCTGTCCATCACGCAGTATAATGCCTCGCCAGGATTAGTGCCATAAGTTTGACGAATGTATTGGCGCGTCATTGTTGTTTTTCCCACACCACGAGAACCTCTAATGCCAACTAAAGGCTTCTCCCACGACACGTGGTTAATCATGTCGCGCACAATTTCCATGCTCACCTGGCTGATAAAAAGTCGATGTTTCTTAAATAGGGTATCCATTTTTTTGATGATTTAGGTATCGCAAAGTTACAAAATAGTTGTTGCAATAACCAAAATTTAACGAAAAAAGGTTACTGCAATAAGCGATTTATATAGAAAAATGGTTATCGCAATAAGCGATTTTGGTTGAAAAATGGTTACTGTAATAAGCGATTTTGGTTGAAAACAGTAAAAAATAAGGCGGAGTCCCTTGGTGGGGTGGTTCCGCCTTTTGTAGTTTATTTTACCTGTGGGGTAATGGGTTTATTTCTTTTTTGAAGTTGATTTTTTTGTAGTTGTCGACTTCTTTGTGGTTGTGGTTGTAGTGGTTTTTTTGCCGGCGTTGATGTAGGAAGCGTATTGCTTTTCGATGGCTGGGAGGTCCTTTTCGATGTCGGCAATGCGCTGTGCGTCGCTTGGGTGGTCGCTCATGAATGCGGGCACCTTAGCCGAACCCGACGACGCCATCTTCTGCCAGAAGTTGAGGGCTGTGCGAGGGTTGTAGCCAGCGAGCGACATGAGCACGAGGCCCATCTTGTCGGCTTCAGTTTCGTGTTTGCGCGAGAATGGGAGCATCACGCCATAGTTGGCGCCGAGGCCGTAAACCTGGTTTACGATTTGCTGCGTCTTCGCGCTCTTGCCCTGGGTGAGAACGCCAATAGCCTGTGCGCCATATTGGGCGAGCACCTGCTGGCTCATGCGTTCGTTGCTGTGCTTAGCCACGGCGTGTGCCACTTCATGGCCGAGCACCACGGCGAGTTCGTCGTCGCTAGCCACGAGTTTCATGAGGCCTTCATACACCACAATCTTACCGCCAGGCATACAGAACGCGTTGATTTCGCTGTTCTTCACCAGGTTGAATTCCCACTGGAAATTTTGGAGTTCCGATTCCAGGCCGTTAGCCTTGAGATAGGCTTCGGTGGCTGCGGCAATCTTCTTGCCCACGCGGGTCACCTGTTCGCTTTGTGCTTTTTCGCCCGAGATGGTGGCAGAACTCATGTAACTCTTATACTGCGTGAGGCTAGATTGAAGCACTTCACTGTCCGACACAAGGTTCAACTGCTTGCGGCCAGTGATGGGCACCGAACCGCAACTGCTAAGGAGCATAGCCGCTCCAGCGAGGAGTAATAAATATTTCTTCATATTTTTTATTGACTAAAAGACTCAAAGACTAAAAGTTCTCTAGTTATCTAGATTTCTAGATATATAGAAAAAATATAATATCTAACTTCTAATTTCTAATTTCTCTCTCAATGTGTTTCCACTTTTTTTGTGGCTGGGCGGGTGGCGTTTCTTTTTTCCACTGCCTTTACCACTGTTTCGGCTAGGGCGATGAATGAGCGGCCTGACACGCTGTTTTGCAGCGTTACGGGCATACCGTCGTCGCCGCCGCGGCAAATGCTTGCCACCAGTGGCACTTGTCCCAGGAGTTCTACGCCCAGTTTTTCGGCCAGGTTCTTGCCGCCGTCTTTGCCGAAGATGAAGTATTTTTCATCGGGGTGAGCGGCAGGAGTGAACCACGACATATTCTCCACGATGCCGAGCACAGGCACGTTCACCTGTTCGCCGAGGAACATGCTCACGCCCTTGCGTGCGTCGGCCAGCGCCACTTCCTGTGGTGTAGTCACCACCACGGCGCCCGTGATGCCGAGTGTCTGCACCAGGGTGAGGTGGATGTCGCTAGTGCCGGGAGGCATGTCGATGATGAAATAGTCGAGTTCGCCCCAAGCGGCATCGGTGATGAGTTGCTTGAGCGCATTGCTTGCCATGGCACCGCGCCACAGCACAGCCTTCTCCTTATCAACCAAAAAGCCGATAGAGAGCAGTTTCACACCATATTTTTCGAGAGGGAGAATGCGGTTTTTGCCGTCGATTTCCTGCATGTAGAGTTGCTCATCTTCCACGCCAAACATCTTAGGCACCGATGGACCGAAGATGTCGGCATCGAGCAAGCCCACCTTGTAGCCCAGTTGCGCGAGCGACACGGCCAGGTTGCTTGCCACGGTCGATTTTCCCACGCCACCTTTGCCCGACGACACGCCTATGATGTTCTTCACGCCAGGCAGCGGCTCGTCTTCCTTCTTCTTCTCGGGAGCGGGCTGAATGGTGGCGACGGCGATGTTGCCCTTAATGTCCACCTCCTCGCCAATGTGGGTAGTGATAGCCACCTCTGCGGCGCGCACGATCGACTTGATGAACGGGTCGGTAGAGCGTTGGAAAATGAGAGAAAAAGTCACTTTGTTGCCGTCGATGCGTATGTCGTCGGCCACCATGCCCATCTCCACAATGTTTTTCCCGGTGCCGGGATAGCGCACTGTGCTAAGGGCATCAAGTATGAGTTTTGGATATAAAGTCATTTTTATGTGTTATGTAGTAGTGAGTTATTCTTCGTCCTTTTTCATGAGTTGCGGCATCTGGATGTAGCCACGGCCGTAACTGCGGTAGGTGTCCATCTCGATGTCGATTTCAGGCTCCTTGAGTTCGCCCTCGTGAGGCAGGTGGAACTTGAGGTACTTGATGGTGAGCCCGCGTTCCAGCCACTGCATCTCGTAGTGGGTTTTGATTTCCAGAATCTCGTCGGCCTTGCCGCTGTGGTAGAGGTCGTCGGTATCCACCTCGCAGGGCAGATTGTTGAGTTTGATGAGTTCGCTGGTGTAGGTGTAGAGGAAAGGGCTGTCGCTCTTGAGGTGCACCAGTCCGCCGTCCTTCAGAATCTTGCGGTAATTGTTGAGGAAGCGGGTGGATGTGAGGCGCTTGTTCACCTTCTTCATCTGCGGGTCGGGGAACGTGATCCATATTTCAGAGATTTCGCCCGGTGCAAACATGCGGTGAATCATCTCGATGCTGGTGCGCAGAAAAGCCACATTCTTGATGCCTTCCTGCTCCACCACCTTGGCGCCGGTCCACATGCGCGCGCCCTTGATGTCGACGCCTATGTAGTTCTTGTCGGGGAAACGCTGTCCGAGTCCCACTGCGTATTCGCCCTTGCCGCAGCCCAGTTCGAGCACGATGGGGGCGTCGTTATGAAAATAGTCGCTATTCCACTTGCCTTGCATGGGGCAGCACTCGTCGCTCATCACAGCAAACGGATATTGGAAGACGCACGAGAACGCCTCCATGTCGGCAAATTTCTTCAGTTTGTTTTTTCCCATTATGTGTTAGTTGATAATCAGTTTATGGCTCTTGCCGCCAATGCGCACGATGTAGATGCCAGCGGCAGGCGCTTCATATTCGTTGTGGCCGGCTTCCACAGCCAGACCTATGCTTGTGCCACCGATGGTCACCAGTTGTGCGGTGGTGGCTTCTTCGCTTTCAATCACGATCATGCCGTGCTGGGCATAAACCTTGGCACCACGGGCATTCACATCGCTCACGCCACTGATGCCGCCAATGCGGGTTTCGGTGGGTGGAGCGAAGTAGGTTTCGCCGTCGGCAGTGGCCAGGATGGTGTGCTTCACCTCGATCGTTGCGTTGCTCTCGAGCGCGGCGCCTGCCTTGAGCGTGAGGCTCACGATGCCACCGTCGCCTTCGCTGAAGTCGTGGTTCTGCATGTTGTAGCCCAGAATGCGCACGCTGCCGTCGTCCATTGTGCCGCTCACGATAGCGTGGCTAGCCGAACGCTTGCCCGTGCCGATGCTCACGATTTCCACGCCTTCAGGCAGCAGGAGGTCGAATTGCATGGCGGTGTAGGCGCGCGAATTGTTGAGTTTCACGTCCACGGTGCGGGTTTCGCCCGGAGTGAGGAATAATTCGTCCACTTCCACATTGTCGTCGGTGTTCACTTCCCATTCGGCATAGATTTCTTTCGAGCCGTGGCCCAGAATCACGTTGACGGTAGCGGTCACGTCGCTCACGTTGATCACGCCGTCGCAGTTGCAGTCGGCGCCCGTTTTGCTGAATGGCTCGGGCTCGTTGCCCAGAATGTGGTTGATGATAGTGGTGATGTCCGACACGTTCACCATGCCGTCGTCGTTGGCGTCGCCGAGAAGCACGCGACGGCGCACCATGAAGTCTTTCCACTGTGCCGCGTTGAGGTAGTCGGCGGTGTTGGTCACGAGCATCACTTCAGCCTGTGGCACACCCGCCCACACGTCGAATCCCAGGCGAGGCACCTCGGTGGGCTCGGCGTCGATGTGTTTGAGCCCTGTCCATCCAGCCATTGCCATGGTGCCGATGTAGGTCACGTGGGCTGGAATGGTGATATTTTCGATGGCCGAGAGGTTGTGGAAGGCGTAGTCGCCAATGCGCTCAATGCCAGCGTGCCAAATGTCGTTGTTGGCCACCTGTGTGCCTGCTGCCAGGTAGGCGCCCACGTTCTTCACTTTGGTGGGCAGCACCAGGTGGGTGATGTTTTTTGCGTAGTAGAATGCGCCGTCGCCCACTTCGCTTACCGATGCTGGCAGCGCAACTTCGGTGATGGGTGTGCCGGCGTAGGCCCAGTCGCCCACGGTGTTGAGGCTTGGGAACTTGGTGAGCGAGGCATCGTTCATCTGGGTGGCGATAAATGCCTCGGCGCCAATGTGCTTCAATTGTGTGGCGCTGCTCCACTGCACGGTGGAGAGGCTGGTGCAACCCGCGAAGGCGGTGCTACCGATGGCTGTGACGCCAGTGCCGATGCGCACGTCGGAGAGGAGGGCGTTGGCAAAGAAAGCCTTGGCGCCAATGTGGCCTGCTTCCACGGTCACCGAAGCGAGGTTTTTGCAGCGCGAGAATGCGCCTTCACCTATCTTTATGACGGTGGCGGGCAGACGCAGTGTGCTGAAGCCGGTGGCGCTGAAAGCGTAGCCGCTGATGCTGTCGGTAGAGGCGGGGAAGGAGATGGCTGTGATGCCTTCGCATCCCGCAAAAGCGGCGTGGCCTATGATTTTCAATTCGCTGGGCAGCACCACTTTAGTGAGTGGTTTGCCGAAGAATGCCGTCTGTGGCAATTCTCCAGGCAGGTAGGCGGTTTGCTGGCCAAACACGGGCGTTTCGTTTTCGTAGGCGATGATGCGAGCGTCGGCCAAGTTCACCTCGGTGAGGAGGTTGAGTTTGTCGGCGATGTATTTGAAGTCGCGTGCATCGAGCGTGCCCGTAATGGTGAGGTTAGTCACGTTGGTGTCGGTCAGTCGCGCCGACAGACCACCAGCCACGTTGTCGACCACCACTGCTTGCATATGTGCTGTAGCGAGTGTGATTGCTGCCAAAAGTATAGTGAGTTTGCGCATAGTAAGTGGGTTATATCGATATAAATACAAATTTACTGATAAAATTCCTTATCTGCTAATAATAACGTGAAAAAACGGAAAATAGTATGAAAAAAGTGGGCCAACGAGTAGGGGACTGTAGGTTTTTTATCACGAATTAAGCGGATTGTTTGGTGGGGGATTTTTTCACGAATTAAGCGAATTTATTTTGATGGTTGGTGGTGTGTTTTTTTTCAACGAATTATGCGAATTAATTTTGGTGGCTGGTGGTGTTTTTTTTCAACGAATTTCACGAATTTAGCGAATTTATTTTTTCTTCTCTGCATTAAGTTGGGGCGGTGGGTTTATTAAAAAACAGCGTGTTGCTTTTTTGCAACACGCTGTTAACCAATTAAAAATCTTTATTATGAATCACGCATCACGCGTTTAGAATTGTGGCTTGGGGGTGCGGCGTATTACGATGATTTTGCCTTCAAGCACGTATTCGATGAGGGTGGTGACGTCGCTGATGTCGATGTTGCCATCGCCAGTCAAGTCGGCCACTTCGATAATGAATGGGTCGGGCACATCGCCGAGCACGTAGGAGATCATCGCGCTCACGTCGCTCACGTCGAGCAGACCGTCGCCGTTCACGTCGCCCATGATGTAGTCTTTGAGGATGTGGAATTCCTTCCACTGGTCGGTGGTTTCAAAGAGGTGGGCAGCCTTGGCGCTCTTCACGTCGAGGTTGACGCGTGGCTGGTCGACGCCCGCCCACACGCTGTCGCCGAGTTCGGGCACATAGGTGGTGTAGACCTTGATTACCTGCATGCCTGTGGTGCCGGCCATGGCCATGGTGCCTATGCGCTGCATAGAAGCGGGAACCACGAAACTGGTGAGGGCGCATGCGTTGTAGAACGAGAAGTCGCCCATTTTCACCGCGCTTGCGGGGAGGATGCTATCGGTGGCGAGTGCCTCGGCTCCTGCGAAGGTGAATGCGGGCACTTCGGTGATGGCTGTAGGAAGATTAGCGCTCTCGAGCAGCGTGCTGTAGAAGAACACACCGTCGCCCATCATGCTTGTGCTCGCGGGAAGCACCACTGTGGTGAGTTGCGATTTTGCCAATGCCCAGTCGTGGATGGCTGTGAGCGAGGTCTGTGTGCTCAGGTCGAGCGAGGAGAGGCTTGTGTAGGCGAAGGCTTCTGCTCCCAGGCTGCTGATGCCGGTGCCTTCCACGCTCAAGGTGGAGAGGGCCGAGCATGCCTTGAAAGCGGCGTCGCCGATGGTCTTCACTTCGGCTCCAAGGGTGAGCGAAGCGAGGGTGGAGTCGGCGTAGAATGCCTCATTGCCAATGGTGGCGCTTGCTACGGTGGCCGATGCGAGACTTGCGCAACGCGAGAAAGCGCCGTTGCCCACGGTTTTCACCGTGGCGGGCAGCGAGAGGGTGGTGAGCCCGGTGCTGCTGAAGGCGTAGCCTGCAATGCTGTCGACCGATGCGGGGATGTTGATGGCTGTGAGCCTATCGCAGCCCGCAAAAGCCGCAAAGCCTACCGACTTGAGCGAGGCGGGCAGCACAACGCTGGTTAGCGGTTTGCCGAAGAAACTGGTGCAGGGAATCGACGCAGCCTCAAAGCGGTTTTCGCCGCCAAGCACTGGCGCGTAGTTGTCGACATAGGCCGAGATTACTACCTCCGACAGGTCGATTTCCTGGAGCGAATCGAGGCGCTCAGCGATAAACTTGAAGTCACGGGCATCCATGCCGCCGGTCACCTTGAGCGAAGTCACTGAATGGTCGGTAATTAACGTCGACAATTCACCAGGTTGCGACGCCACAGTCACACCCCACATGGGCAGGCTCAAAAGAGCGGCGAGGGCCAAAATTATATTTTTTCGCATACTATTCAGAATTTACCACAAATTTACCAATTTTTTTCTTTACTTGGTGCGATAAGGTGCAAAAAAATAGCAGTTTCCACATTAAATATGGAAACTGCCTGTGCGATTTAGAAAAGATGGCGCTCACGTGAGCGCGCTGAATCTTTTTCGTTGCTTAGTTCTGTTCGCCTTCTACTGGCATAACGTTGATGAAAGTGTGGCCAGCGCGTTGCTTGAATTCAACGATGCCGTCGCACAATGCGTAAAGAGTGTGATCCTTACCCATACCAACGTTCACGCCTGGACGGTTAACAGTACCGCGTTGACGGCGGATGATGTTACCAGCCTTAGCGAATTGACCACCAAAAATTTTCACACCGAGTCGTTTGCTATGTGACTCGCGACCGTTCTTAGAACTACCTACACCATTTTTATGTGCCATAATCTGATAAAAATTTTAGGGGTTAAGCAATAACTTCTTTAATCACTACCTTAGTGAACTGCTGGCGATGACCGTTCAGACGGCGATAGCCTTTGCGACGTTTTTTCTTGAAAACGATCACGTGTTCACCCTTTACGAGTTCTTCTGCAACCTCGCAAACTACTTTTGCACCTTCTACGGTGGGTGCACCTACCTTAACAGCGCCTTCAGCGTCAACAAGAAGTACCTTGTCGAATTCTACTGTTTCGCCTTTCTTGGCGTCAGCGATGTGATGAACGAACAAGTACTTGCCTGCTTCGGCCTTGAACTGCTGTCCCTGAATTTCTACAATTGCGTACATTTAAATAATTGTAAATCAAGTTAAACCATACGGCGGCCATCGCATAAAGAGGCGAGGCACTTAACAGAGCCTTTTGGAAATCGACTGCAAAGTTACTATTTTTCAGCCATATAACAAATATTTTTTAGATATTTTTTTAAGTCAATAGAGAAAATATTCCAAGAGAGGAAACACACCTAGAGCCCAACGAAAAAGACAATCAAGAATCATTCCCGATAAAGTGAAAAATGAACCAGAAGGGAGTGTGTAATAAAATAGCACATCATACCATCGAAAGCCGCCATATACAGGGATATAAAAATTGGTTTTAATTTGGTTGAATTGTCTGTTTTTTTAATAATACGAATTATATTATGCAGCGTGGGGAAGACTGTTCGAAAACTCGGCTTGTTACCATAACCGACCCTCTCCGAGGCTCTTTTCTTTGCTGTTCCTTATCTCCAAGCCGCGCTCGCAAATTGCTTCGCAATTCACTCGCTTGCATGGAGTTAACCATCATAAGCCTTTTCCGACGGCGGTGGGTGGTCGCCTAGCGTAAAGATGCCATTCGCCTGGCGAGGGTGGGAGTAAAACATAGAATGTGGTAGGGGGGTGTGTCAAAATTCAAAAATATGCCAAAAAATGGGAAACTATGGTAGGGACGCGATACTTCGCGTCCGCATTAGGCATTGGTAATCAAAATAATTGTATTTTCCTGATTTTGGTTGACT
>JAUNCU010000044.1:14901-16991 GCA_030526455.1 Bacteroidales bacterium
CGCCTAGCGTTCGTGGGATGGTCGCCTATCGTTTTTGCTACCGTCCTTCCGCATTTTTGAGTTTTCGGACACGCCCGGGTGGGGGAATGTGAAAAAAGGCTTGCCCTTGGATTGTGGGCAAGCCTTCTGTGTGGGGGCTATGTGTTGGTGATTATGGGATCACCGAGGCGTCGTCTTCGACGTTGTTCATGAAGTCGTCCCAACTGAGGAATGGGCGGAGGCCTGAGTCTACTTCCCACTGGAGGTGGTGGTAGTCGTTTTCGGCATAGCCTGAGTTGTTCACATAGTTGAGGCGCACTTTTTCCCAACTAGCCTTGCCGTCCTTGGTGATGTTGACGCGCACGAGGTAGTCGCCAGGATTTGGGCTGTTGCGCTCGCCCATGGAGTCGAAGGTGAGGTATTCCACGCCGCCAATCACGCGGTAGTCCCAAGCGTGCACGTGGCCGGTGAACACCATGGTGGTGTTCCATTCCTTCGCCTTGTTGAGCAGGAAGTACATCTCTTCGCGGCAGAAGGTGGAAGAGAACTGAGTGAAGCGTGGGCGGAAGAAGTTGGTGTGGGTGAAGAGGAAGCGGTGGCGCACCTTGAAGTATTCTTCGCCTTCCTGCTGGCGCTCGAGCAGCGCGCCGCTCTCGATGGCGTCGATTTGCTCCTTGCCGAGTGTGCCCGAAGCGGTGTCGAGGAAGATGAAGTGGTCGTAAACGGGCAAGTGGCCGTTGTTCTCTATGTCGACAAGCACCCAGAAGTCGTAGAACGACGCCTTAAACACCTGAGTGAAGAGCGCCCAACCATTGCGGGTGATGTCGTGGTTGCCTGGCACCACAAAGAAAGGGATGCCGCCGTGCTTCTTGTCGGCATAAAAGTCCTGCACGCGCTTGATGGCGCTGTAGTATTGAGGCTGCGTTTCGGCGATGTCGCCCAGGTTGGCGCAGAAGAAGTCGCCATGCTTGCGAGCGATTTCAAACATTTCGCGCAGTCGGCCAGTGTCGTAGAGCGTGTGGCTATCGGCACCGATGAGGAACGAATAGTCCTGAGGCTCGCCCGAGATCACGATGTCGACCAGGTGGCCTTTATCGTCGAAGATGCCTTCGGCCTTGTAGTTCTTCACCGTGGTGGTGTCGAAGTAGTCGCCAAATTCATTCCAGTAGTTCAAACTCATCTTCACGCGGTCGTCGACAGCCGTACCCGCCATGAGCACACCCATGGGGTCGACCTTCGAGCAAGAGGTGTAGGTCACGCTTGCCGCTGCCGCCGCTATAATCGCCAGCGTGGCGATTCTGTATTTCTTGAATAATGTTTTCATCGTTACCAAGTGTGTTTAATACCTAATTTGAAAGAAGTTTCATATTTGCTCGCCAACTGCGACATAGAGCCGGCAGGACGCACATTGAGTTCGCCCCACAACTTGAGTTTGGTGCCTGGCAGTGGGCTGTAGAAGCGCACACCCCAGTTGATGTTCCAGTTTTCGTAGTAGAAATCGTCGTAGTTGCGGAAGAAGAGTCCCAGGTTCCAGGAGTTGCTGCGGCGGCGTATGTTGGCGCCGATGCCGAAGGTGAGCGTCAGTGGCTCGGTGTAGCCGGTGCCGAGCGATGTGAAGTGGATGAGCGATTCACCCAGGGTCATGTCGAAATACGACGTCTGCCAGTTGATGGACAGGTTGCCGATGGTTTCGTGGGCGTGAAAGCGGTGGTAGTTGTTGTAGAGAAACTTACCGCTCACGAAGAAATCACTGTGCTTGGTCCAGGTGAAGTGGTAGATACCGCGGGCCGAAGCGCTGTAGAGTTGCTTCTCGGCCTGGATGCTAAGGCCGCCTTCCACCGCCCAGCGCTTATTGAAGTGGTGGGTGTAGATACCCTCCAGACCCACATAGAAACCCGAGATGATGTTTTTGCCCAGCGTAGTGTAGGCCACCACCTCGTTGTGGTGAATGCTGTCGAATTTTGTTTCGCCGCTGAAGTTGGTTTCTTGCGCCCAGGCTCCCGCGGTAAGCAGCATTGCTGTGATGAATGTGATTAATTTTTTCATCCTTAATTCCTCAACACCATTATAAATATAACTTTTTAAGTACCTGAGCAACAAAAAGTTGCCCA
>JAUNCU010000045.1 GCA_030526455.1 Bacteroidales bacterium
TTAGTCTTTTAGACTGCTAGACTGTTAGACCGTTAGACTGAAGAATGACCCTTCAACTGCTCATATGCACCTTCAACGACGGAATCCACCGCGTTCCTGAATTGATTCTGGCTCCCATCGAGGGGGTCAGTTACCTCATTTCGTGGCAGCAAGCCGAAGGGTTCACGCCGTGTGAATTACCCGCAGCCATCGCCGACCGCCCCGATGTGGAGGTCACTACCCTGCCCGGGCGAGGACTGAGCCGCAACCGCAACAACTGCCTGTTGCACGCCTCGGCCGATGTGTGCCTCATCTGCGACGACGACTGCCGCTACACGCCCGAGGGGCTGCGTGCCATCGTCGACACCTTCAAGCAGCACCCCGAAGCCCACATCATCACCTTCGTGGCAAAAAACAGCACGGCCTACAAGCACTACCCGCTCACGCGCTTCAACCTCAGCAAGAAGGTGCGCAAATTTTTCGTGAGTTCTATCGAGATAGCCCTGCGTCGCGAGGCGGTGGTGGGAAAGGTGGAGTTCAACGAGTATTTCGGCCTCGGCGCCGAACTCTTCGGTGCGGGCGAGGAGGCGATTTTTGTGGCCGACGCTCTCAATGCGGGCCTCAACTGCCAGTATTTCCCCATCCAAGTGGTGGAGCACTTCGGTCCCACCACGGGCGTGAGCCATTTGGCCGACGAGAAGGTGCTGCGTGCCAATGGCGCTATCCTTTTCCGCAACTATCGCGCCACCATGTGGCTACGCCTGCCGCTCATGGCATGGCGTGTGAAGCGCACCGCCCATGTGCCCTTCGCCTACGCCTGCAAGCACATCGGCGAAGGCATCAAGGCCATGCGACGCCTCAGCGCGGAAGGCGCTAACTGACGCGCTCCACTTCCCTGATTTCGAAAAAGCGGTTCCTGATGATCCACACCCTCACGCCCCAGAGCACGAAAAAGCCGTTCGACACCACCTCATACACCACATTCCACGGCGAGGGCAGCGTGAAGAAGAAACTCAGCACACACAGCACCAAGTCGATGTCGAAGAGCAGATTCCACAGCCTTTCGCGGCTGCTGAATTCCAGCGTTATCGCCTCGCCTTCGTCCACCACCACTTTCTTCTCGCCCTGCACGCCGGGCTGCCACTTTCCCAGCGGCACACTGAAGCGCACCCCTAGGCCATACACGCCCTTGGGCACCTCAATCCTCACTTCCTTGCCGCGCACAAATCCCACCGGGCGCCCACCTATGAGCACCCAAAACGGAATGGGTATGGGAAGAAAACCGCTCCCACGGTGCCGAAGCGTGATCAATGACATAGATGCAAATATCTTTTCGACGAAAGCAAAAAAATTAGAAACCAGATTATTCCTACACGCTCACGAGCAGCGAAAAAACCTGATTTCTAATCGCTTTTATAACCTTTTACACTATTTTATTCTCATTTCACTTCCTTCACGAGATAGATTTGTGTGGGGAAGTGGTCGCTGTAGCCGTTGAGGAACACGCCGCCTGAGTAGGTGCGCAGTGGATAGCCTTCGCGCGAACCGTCGCGGGTGCGCAAGAATTCCTTGTTCATCACCTCAGCGCGCACGAAGGTGAGTTGTGGCTTGTCCTTGCTGCCGTGATGCTTCAGGAAGTAGCCGTTCATCACTATCTGGTCGAAGAGGTTCCATGAGCCTTGGTAAGCCAGCGTGCCGATGCCCTTTGCCAGTTTTTCCCAGAAGGGGTTGTAGATGTCGTGAATGCCCTTCACGTCCTTCATGTCGGGCATAGCCTTGAGCACTTCAGCGCAACTCTTGTTCATGGGGTCGTCGTTCAAGTCGCCCATGAAGATGATGCCCTGGTTGGGGTCGTCGGCCAGCAGCGAGTCGATGGTGCGGCGTGCCATGGCTGCGGCGGCTTCACGCAGGTAACTGCTGCGCTCTTCGCCACCCAGGCGCGATGGCCAGTGGTTCACGAGCACGCTCACCTTTTCGCCAGCGAGCATACCGGTGACGCACATCTGGTCGCGGGTGCGAAGCCCGGGGTTGCTTTCCACCTTCAGGCGCTGGTTGGTCACGTTGAGCACCTTGAAGAGGCGGGGGTTATAGAGCAGGCCCACGTCCACACCGCGGCGGTCGGGGCTGTCGTGGTGCACAATCTGCAGGCGCCACTGCTTAATTTCGGGCTGCTTCACCAGGTCCTTGAGCACACTGATGTTCTCAATTTCCGACACGCCGATAATGGCAGGTCCGCCTGGGGTGCTCTTCGACGCCATTTGGCTGATGGCATAAGCCATGTTGTGCTGCTTCTGCCAGTATTTCTGGTGATTCCACTGGCGAGCGCCGCCAGGGGAGAATTCCAGGTCGTAGGTGCCATTTGAGTTGATCGTGTCGAACAGGTTCTCAAGATTATAGAACGCCACGCCATACATGGTAAAGCGCTTGCCTTTCTCCTCTGAGTCTTGTGCATTGGTGCGCATCACCGGAATGAGGCATGCCAGGGCCAATGCGAAGCACATGATTTTCTTCATTGTCGTGTTATGATTTTGAGTATTGGTTAGTCCTATGGATATTTTGGGGGGGTTAGTTATCTGTAAATTACCAAGTGCGCTAGGCCTTGATTTTCCAAAATTAGTGCAAATTTTGCAAATACCCAAATAAAAACACATCACTCTCTGCCCCACAGCAAAAAAAGCAATCATCTAGCCTGTATGATAACTCGAAAATGCAGAAGTTCTATAGCGAAAACGCCAGGCGACCACTCTCCGCCGTCGGAGACGGCTTATTATGGTTAACTCCATGCAAGCGAGTGAATTGCGTAGCAATTCGCGAGCGCGGCTTGGAGATAGGAAAACGCAAAGGAATGAGCCTCGGAGAGGGTCGGTTATGGTAGCGACCCCGAGTTTTCAAGCAAGCCTCCCCCCGATCGCCCCACAGCAAAAAAAAGGTGAGCCCCCAGCGAGCCCACCCTGGTTCTCGGAGCATTCCGAGAATGCCACATAACAAAAAAAGATTATTTCTTCAGTTGATCTTTCAGGCGATTAACACCACTTTCCACTGCCTTGTTGTAGGCAGCCTTGGCGTCTTCCTTGCCCTTAGCCACTGCTTCAGCAGCCTTTTGCTTGCCTGCTTCGTAAGCGGCCTTGGCATCTTCCTTGCCCTTGCTGATGGCTTCCTTGCCCTTTGCAACAGCATCGGCAGCCTTCTGCTTGCCGGCTTCAATCACCTCCTTGGCAGCAGCCTTAGCATCGGAGCACTTGCCTTCGGCAGCCTTAGCGGCTTCAGCGCCTGCTTCGCCAGCGGCTTCCTTCACGGTGGCTTCGGCTTCGCTCACAGCGGCACCTGCAGCCTCAGCGCCTTCAGCCACAGCGGCTTCACCTTCAGCGGCAGCGCCTTCCACTACTTCCGATACAGCCTCGCCCGAAACGGCTTCAGCGGCACTGGTTTCTTCTTTCTTTCCACATGATGTGGCCATGGCGAGTGCCATCAGGGCCACGAAACTCATTGATAATAATTTCTTCATGATGTTTTGTCTTTTTTTAGAGTTGTAACAATGCCCCAAAATTAGTGAAAACTCTTGAAAAAAGAAATTTTCAGCCATCCATTTTTAATCAATTTGCCAGCCGATGGCCGCCCTGGCGCGCTTTTCTGCTTCAAGGCCAGCCGTTTCTCAGCATTTTTTTGTAATTTTGCACCCTGTAATTTACTACTTTAATTAAAAAAACAGATACAGAATTATGATCAAGAAAATGATGATGGCCGTAGCGGCGATGCTCATGCTCCAGGGCTGCGGTCTTACCAATCCAGGCTCCTCTATCGGCAGCACCCAGTCGTCGACAACCTCTTCTTCCAGCACCGGCGGTTCCATCCTCGGCGGCTTGCTCGACCTGGTAGTGGGCAGCGTGAAACTCTCTCAAAAAGATATCGTGGGCCAATGGAGTTACTACGAACCCGCCTGCGCCTTCACTAGCGAAAATCTCCTCGCCAAGGCTGGTGGCTCGGTGGCAGCACAAAAGGTGAACGAAAAACTCGCCACCGTCTACAAGAGCATCAAGATTTCGAGCAGCAACACCCAGTTGCGCTTCGACGCCGACGGCAAATACTCGGGCAAGATCGCCGGCATCCCCACTTCGGGCACTTACACCTTCGACGCCTCTACCGGCCAAATCAAGATGAAGTCGCTCGTGTCGCTCACTGCCTACGTTACCCGCTCAACCGGCGGCATGAACTTCACTTTCGAGTCGAAGAAGATTCTCTCGCTGTTCCAAACCGTGAGCGCCATCAGCGGCAACAAGACCCTGGGCACCATCGGCGACATCTCTAAGTCGTTCGACGGCGTGCGCGTGGGCTTCGCCATGAAGAAGTAATAGCGCATCCCTCCCTCTACAGCATCACCGCAAATGCTCCCCACCAACAACAGCCGAGCATTTGCGGTTTCTTCATTTCTGCCGCCTCGCTGCGGCCTATCAAAAACTTTTTGCGTAACTTTGCACCGTCACTCCTTATTCACACAATAATAATGAAAAAAGCATTTTTGGCTATGATAGCAGTTTGCGGATGCGCCGCCATGATGGCTGCCCCCACCAAGGGCACCAAGGCGCAAATCCAAATTGTGCACACCACCGACGTGCACGGCAGTTTCTTCCCCATCGATTTCATCAGCGGCGAACCCGAAGAGGGGTCTTTGGCGCGCGTGAGTGCCTACGTAGGCGGCCTGCGCAAGGCTAACCCCGACGGCGTGATCCTGCTCGACGGCGGCGACATCCTCCAGGGCCGCCCCATCAGTTATTTCTACAATTACGAGTCGCCCGCGAAGGAAAACATTGCCGCCAGCGTGGTGAACTACATGCGCTACGATGCACAGGCCTTCGGCAACCACGATGTGGAAACGGGCCACAGCGTCTACGACAAGTGGGCGGCCGAGGTGCAATGCCCCTCGCTGGGCGCCAATATGCTCGACGCCGCCACGTCGCTGCCCTATGCCGTGCCCTACACCATCGTGCAGCGCCAGGGTGTGAAGGTGGCAGTGCTGGGCCTCATCACGCCCGCCATTCCCCACTGGCTCGACGCCAAGATTTGGAGCGGCCTCCGCTTTGCGCCCATGGTGGAAAGCGCCCGCTACTGGGTGGATTTCCTACAGCGCAACGAGCACCCCGACGTGATTGTGGGTCTGTTTCACAGTGGCTACGAGGGCGGTATCGCCACCGAGGCCTACCACGAGAATGCTGCTGCGCAGGTGGCACGCGAGGTGCCGGGATTCGACGTGATTTTCTGTGGCCACGACCACCGCGTGCACAATGCCTTCGACAAGGTGAACGGCGGCTCCGATGTGCTGGTGCTCAACGGTGCCCAAAATGCCATGGCGCTCGCCCAGGCTTCTATCACGCTGGAGCACGACGGCAAGCGCTGGCGCCTCACCAGCCGCAAGGGCGATGTGGTGGACGTGCGCGCCACCCCCGTCGACGAGAATTTCATGGCGCATTTCGCGCCGCAAATCAATGAGGTGAAGGCGTGGGTGAACCGCCCCATCGGCCACCTGAGCACCACCATCCGTTCGGCCGACTGTTTCTTTGGCAACAGTGCCTTCGGCGACATGATTCTCGACCTCACGCTCCACATCCAGCATGCCGACATCGCTTTCGGCGCACCGCTGCAGGCCGACGCCACCCTCGAACAGGGCACCATCACCGTGGGCCACATGTTTGACCTCTACCGCTTCGAAAACGACCTCTACGTGCTCAACCTCACGGGCGAGGAGGTGCGCAAGCATCTGGAGATGAGTTACGGCCTGTGGGTGAACACGATGACCTCTCCCGCCGACCACATCATGCGCATCGTGCCTAAGGGCAAGGGCATGTGGTTTGAAAAGCCCACCTACAACTTCGACTCGGCAATGGGCATCGACTACGAGGTCGACGTGACCAAGCCTGAGGGCGAGCGCGTGAAAATCCTGCGCATGAGTAGCGGCGAGCCATTCGACGAGAAGAAGGTCTACCGCGTGGCGATGAACAGTTATCGCGCCAACGGCGGCGGCGAACTCCTCACCCGCGGTGCAGGCATCGCCAAGGACGAATTGCCCAGCCGCATCGTGTACCGCAGCACCACACAAATGCGCACCGAACTCATGAACGTGATCGAGCAAGTGGGCACCATCCACCCCAAGCCCGCCCGCAACTGGAAATTCGTGCCCGAAAAATGGACAAAACCAGCCCTGAAACGCGACCGAGAAATCCTCTTCCCCAAAAAAGCAAAATAGCCGCTAAGCAAAAGCCTCAAGAGCGCCACGCAGCGCAAGCGGCAGCGCGATAGCGCCACCCCACCAAGCGCGCCACTCGGCGGCGCGCGATAGCGCCATGCCGCCGCAAAGCGCCCCCGTGTTAGCCGCTTTTGCGGCTAAATCCCAAAAGGCGAGCGAAGCAAGCCTAAGCCCCCGCCCCGGCGAAGTTTTTTGAAGAATTTCGCCGCCGCGCTTGAATCTCTCTCAGGGTTTTCGTAACTTTGTGGGATATATAAAAATATTAACACCGAAATACACAGAATATGCAATCTACTCGACTTGAAAAAATAGCCCGCTTGCTCCAAAAGGAACTGAGCGAAATCTTCCGACTCGAAACCGCCAAGATGGGCGGTGTGCTGGTGAGCGTGAGCACCGTGCGTGTGTCGCCCGACTTGAGCATCGCGCGCGCCTACCTCAGCGTGTTCCCCAGTGAAAGAGCACAGGAAATCATGGCCAACATCAATGCCAACGAAAAGGGCATTCGCTACAATCTGGCCGCACGCGTGCGCTACCAACTGCGCAAGACGCCCGAACTCCACTTCCACCTCGACGACTCGCTCGACTACATCCAGCACATCGACGAACTGCTGGCCGGCGACGCCGCAAAGAGCGAAAAGAAGGAAGAAGAAAAGTAGCACCCTTTCTGTGAAGCATTCGTGAATCTTCCACTGAGCATAGCACTGCGTTACCTGCGCGCCAAAAAGGGGCACACGGCTGTGAACATCATCTCCATCATCTCGGTGCTGGGGGTGGTGGTGACCACTGCCGCGCTCATTTGTGTGCTTAGCGTGTTCAACGGTTTTCACGATCTTATCAAGGAAAAACTCTCCTCGGTCGACCCCGACATTGCCATCACGGCCACGATGGGAAAAACCATCGCCCAGGCCGACAGTGTGGCACGCGTGGCGCAATCGGTCGACGGGGTGCAACTGGCGATGCCCACCGTGGAAGACAATGCGCTCGCCATCTTTGCCGACTTCAGCATGCCGCTGCGCCTGAAGGGTGTGCCCACCGACTACAACCGCCTCACGGGCATCGACTCGGTGATTGTCGACGGCAATTTCGTGCTTGAAGACGAGGTGTCGCGCTATGCCGTGCTGGGCGTGGGGCCTGCCGTGCAACTGAATGCACGCCCGGGCTCGCTGCGCATGCTCCAACTCTATGCACCGCAGCGCCGCGGACAGGTGGACCTCAACGACCCGATGAATGCCTTCACCGAAGATTCGCTGTTTGTGGCGGGCGTGTTTATGGTGCAGCAGAAGAATTACGACAATGATGTGGTGTTCGTGCCTATCGACTTGGCACGGGGCCTCTTCGACTATACCACCGAGGCCTCTCAGGTGGAAATCAAACTGGCGCCGGGTGCCTCCGAGCAAGCGGTGATGCAGCAACTGCAGGCACTGCTGGGCGAGGCCTACACGGTGAAGAACCGCATCATGCAGCAAGACGCCTCGTTCCGCCTGGTGAACATGGAGAAGTGGATCACTTTCCTGCTGCTGGCGTTTATCATGGTGATCGCCACTTTCAACGTAATCAGCACCCTCTCGCTGCTCATCATCGAGAAGGACGAAAGCATACGCACCTTCCGCAGCCTTGGTGCCACCGACAAACAAATCACCCGCATCTTCGTCACCGAAGGGTGGCTCATCGCACTGGTGGGCGCCGTGGTGGGCGTGGTGGTGGGCCTGGCGCTATGCCTGTGCCAGCAGCAGTTTGGCTGGCTCAAACTCTCGGCCAGCGCCGATGCCGTGGTGGTGCGCTCCTATCCCGTGACGGTGGTGTGGACCGACGTGCTGGTGGTATTCCTCCTGGTGGCTGCCGTGGGGCTGGTCACTTCGCTGGCCACCTCGCTGATGATGCGCCACCGCCTCAAGAAATAACCCCTTTCACCCTCCCCTGATTTTCACGCTCTCGCTCCAATGAACATCAGTCACGACATACACAACGCATGGGGCGCTATCAAGCGCTTCGCTAGGCGCATGCTCGTGACCAAACGCCTGATGGCGCTTATGCTGATGGGCACAGCGTCGCTGGTGGGCATCGTGGTGCTCTACCATGCCGACGCCCGCCTCGCCATTGGCCCCTGGCACACCTATGCCGACGGGCTCTTCAGCGTGAATGAGCCGCGCGACGAGCATTTCGAATCGTTCAATCTCTCGGGCGAATTCCGCGCCCAACTCGAGCAGCGCGCTTCGGGCCGCCTCACCAGCGCGTTTCAGAAGTCGGTGCTTTCCTACGATGGCGACATCCTCGACATTATCCACATCAGCCTCTACGACCTGAGCAATCACTACGATCGCCTCTTCCTCACCGAATCGGGTGTGGCGCGCAAGTATCTTTCCCGCAAAAACCAGTGTTTCGTGGACTACGATATCCACCCCGCGCCCAAGGTGAACGGCCATCCCGCCTTGCACTACAAGTCGAAATACCGCGACGAGGGTGGCTACTACGTGCGCGGCATGGTGGTGCTCGCCCACAAGCACGCTTATTTCTACGAATCCTATTCCCATCACAGCCCGTTCCGCGACTGGCAAAACGATGGCAAAACTTATTTCTTCACCGCCCAGGACACTGCCAATTTCACCGTCGACGACATGGACGCCATCGAGAATCGCTTTTTCCTGGTTTCGCTGCTGCTCTTCGCCGTGTTTGTGACGGCGGGCGGCCTGGCCTTCCGCATGGTCACCCGCGGCATCATCCACCAGGGACCGCGCTACCCCATCGTCGACGTCCAGGCCCACAAGCGCTGGCAGTGGCTCATGAATCTCACCATCGTGTTTATGCTCGTGATGGTGGTGATGATGGTGGCGCTGTGGCAATACAAGGGCACCACCATGGTGCAAACCACCGCGTTCCTGGTCATGGGCCTCATCATCTACACCTTCAACCTCCCCACCAGCATCCACCTCTACAAAAAAGCAAGAGGCCGCCTCCCCCAAAAGCAGTAGGAAGCCACCTCTTTGTGTGTCTTTAATCGTTATCCCCCTCCATTCACTTCCCCATCACGGCGTCGTAGTCTACGTGATCGTAGAGTATGCGTGGTCGCTTCTGGAAGCGGGGCGACGTCACGTCGCGCTCGGGGCGGTAATATTCGGTCTTCACGCCGCCAAGGCGCAGCAGCGTCTGGCCCACGTTGTCGGTCATGAACGGACGGTTCAGGCCGGCCTTGATTTCGCTCACCACCTCGGGGTGGAGTT
Source organism: Bacteroidales bacterium (assembly GCA_030526455.1). Lineage (GTDB taxonomy): Bacteria > Bacteroidota > Bacteroidia > Bacteroidales > Muribaculaceae > Sodaliphilus. The sequence continues at coordinate 9,436 of JAUNCU010000045.1, forward strand.
GCTTGTAGCGGTCGGAGCACCATATCACGAAGGGCACTTCATTCTGGTGGCGAAGCATGTCGGGCGTGGGGGTGTACGACACGTGGCGGCCGCGGTCGTCGCGATAGTCATATATCTCCTCGCCGTGGTCGCTCAGGTAAACCACCACCGCATTTTTGTGGCGATAGAGGTCGAAAATGTGGCCCATTACGGCGTCGTTGTAGAGGGTGGCGTTGTCGTAGGTGGCAATCGCCCACTTTTTGGTTTTGTCCATCCAGGGCTCTGAGCGCTTGATGTCGCTGATGCGGTATTTGTTGCAGGGGCTGTTCTTGGGGTAGCGGCGGCTGAACGACACGTGCTGCCCCATCAGGTGAAACACCACCAGATTGTGCTTTTTCTTGATGCTGGCCTTGCGCTGGAAGTCGTCCACGAGTTGCATGTCGTAGGCGAATGTGGTGTCGTTGCAGGCCGTGTAACTGAGGCGCTCTATTTCTGGATTGTAGATAAAGGCATTCACGGTGATGGTGTAGAGGCGGTGCGCCATGTAGGTGCGCTGCATGTCCCACATCCACACGTCGTAGCCCGCGCGCTTGAAGATGGTGGCGAAGTGCGGGTGGTCGAACCAGTTTTCGCCATCGCCCACACTGTTGATGCTGAAGGTGCCTTTCTCCACCACCGAGGTCACGTTTTCCTGTGCCACCACGTCGGTGAAGGCGAAGAGGTTGCCTGCCTGCTGCTCGCGCTCCATGCACGGCGTGGTGAGGCGGTGATAGCCGTAGAGGCTGGCGTGATGCTTGTTGAAACTCTCGCCCAGCACGTAGATCACGGTGAGCGAATCCCGCTCCGCTACGCTGGCGGGTGTTTCATACACGCGCTGGGCCTGCTCCACGGCGAAGTCCACATCGTTGGCGAAGGCGCGCAGCGAATTCACGGCATGCAGGCTCTGCGTCCATGGGTCGAGCGAGTCGTAGGGGAAATAATGGCGCCAGGTGTAGATTTGCGCCGAGTTGCGGCAAGAGAGCAGCCACACGTGGCACACCACCATCAGCGCCACGCCCAAGGTGGCCCAAATGCCCACCAGCCAGCGGAAGAACCTCAGGTTCCACTTGCGGCGCATCCAGCGCGCGATGGCCTTGCGCTTCCATTCGCCCACGGCGATAAGCACCAGCACCACGCCCGAGAGCAGGTAGCACAACTGGCTGGCGTTGCTCATCATGTAGGTGTCGATAAATTCGGCGCTCTCCTTGGGGTTGGTTTCCACCACCACGGTGAGCGTTTGCTGCGAGATGCACATCTCAAAGTTGAGCGCCAGGAAGAAGGTGATGCTCATCAGCGCCCAAAACACGGCGTAGAGCACCGTCTTCACCACAATCTTGGCGCGGCAACTCTTCGCCCAGTGAATGAGGCAAGTGGCCACATACACCACCGCAAACTCAATGCTCAGTCCCTGCAGGAAGCGAAGCACCTGCGCCACACGGTCGTCGAGTATGTAGCACATCCAGTGAATGGGCTGCTCCACAAGCATCGCCATCACCAAAATGAAAAACACGGGCTGCTCCATCACAGGAGCCGCCACCTTCCTCATCCATCGTGAAATATGTAGCCTAATGTCCTTTATCATAAAAATTTGCGTCCATCTAAGAAAAGCGACTGCAAAATTACAAAAAATTCACGAATCCCACCACTTCACCCCGCCGCCACATGGCTGGGCGCCAGCGCCGCACCCACAAAAAAAAAGCACACGCAGATCAGCGAAGAATCTGCGTGTGCCTATATTGATGGTTCTATAGTCTAGAAACTATGCCATTTCTTAGCCAAGGATGAGGTTGATGAGGGCGGTTACGTCCGATACGTTCACAATGCCGTCCTTGTTGATGTCGCAAGCGTCGTCGGCATATTCAGCGGTGCCGAGGATCTTGTTCACGAGAGCAGTAACGTCAGATACGTTCACCTCGCCGTCGCCGTTCACGTCGCCAAGGATAGCAGCCTCGTCCTTCACTGCGATAGGAATGAGTTGGAGGGTGTCTTTGTACTTAGCCACGAAGCCGGTGATGGTGAATGTCTTGCCTTCGAGAGCGGCAGGAATGGTCACGTCGGTTGAGAACTTGTTGAAGATCTGCAGGTCTACGGTGCCGTCGTTGCCGGTGTAGGTGTCGGCAGTTTCGGTAGCGGTGAGCGCTACGCCAGGAACGGTTACGTAACTGTGGATGATGTCTTGTGAGAGGTCTTCAAGCGCCATTTCTTCTGGTTCTACTGGTTCGCCTTCGCCGCTCTTCACAGCGCTTTCGTCAACAGGGATGATTTCCTTGTAGCCGTCGTAAGTCACCCAGTGAGCCACGAGGTTCTTGATCTTGTCGCCGTTCTTGAACTTGTTGGTGAGGTAGCCGTACACGAGACCGTTGGTGTTTGCGTCCTTCACCCACATGTAACTGCCCTTTTGAGCGATTACGGTGAGTTCGGCAGTGATCATACCCTTCACGCCAGTAGCGAGAGCGTAGAGGCCGTTGATGTCGGCAACGGGGTCAACTGGCAGTGGATCACCGTTTTCGAAGGTGATGTTCACTGGAAGGATTTGGTAGTCGGTAGCCTTGGTGCCGCTGTTGTAGTGCGAACCGATGATAGCCCACACGTTGTACTTCTGGGTGTAGTCCTTAGGCATTTGAGTGCCCATATTGTTGAAGTAGAGAGCCTTGTTGCCAGCAGCGTCGGTGATGGTGCCAGCAGCGACGTCGAAGGTAGCGCCCTTCACGAGGATGTAGTGGCCGAAGTTGGCGTGAGCAATGTTTTCGGCAGTGAGAGGCATTTCTTCTGGAGTCACTTCGGCAGTGCCGCTAGGAGCCTTGAAGTTCTTAGGATTCTTCAATTCTGGTTCGCCGTTCCACATTACCTTAGTACCGCTGAAGCCAGCAGGAATCACGTCGCCAGTCTTGTAGGTCTTGCCAGTGTTACCATACACGAGCATGTAGCCAGTGTTGTCTCTTACCCAGAGGTTGCCGCCACCTTGTGCGAGCACGGTCACTGCGTTGCGGAAGGTAACTTCAGTGTTGTCGGCCACGGTCTGGTATTCGGCGATGCTCATGCCTTCTACCGAACTGGTGTCGCCAGCCATCTTAATCTTGGTGGGGAGCATTACGTAAGATACGGTGCCGGCAGTCTTGTCTTCCCAAGCGCCCACGATGCCGTAAACGTCTACGTTGATAGAGTCGCCCTTCTGTGAGAAGCCGCCCATACCGGTTTGGCAACCAGCAGTGCCGCTCTTGTCGGTGATGGTCTTGTTGAGGAATGAAGTGGTAGCGCCCTTGATCACTACGTAGTGGCCAAACATGTCCTTAGCGAGGTCGCTTACTTGAATCACTTCAGGATCTACAGGGGTGTTGCCACCCTTCACGATGTTGCTGTTAGCGTCCACCTTCAGTTCGGGTTCTTGCTTGAAAGTGGTCTTTTCGCCGTGGAAACCAGCCAGGATTTCGTCGCCGTTCTTCACGGTCACGCCAGTGGCACCATAAAGGAGTGCATAGCCGGTGGCATCCTTTGCGTAGATGCTGTTGCCGTTTTGAGCAAGCACGGTCACACCGTTGGTGAATTTCACGTGGGTGCCGTCGTCCACACCCTGGTAAGCAGCGATGTTGGCAACTTCAGTTACTGCGCCAAACACGTATTCAGCAGTCACCACGTCGCTCACCTTGTCTTCGAGAGCGGCGAGAGCCTTCACGGTAGTGGAAGCGCTGATAGCGATAGGAGCGCTGTACTTTGCCGAAGCGGTAGTTGGTTCGCTGCCATCGAGGGTGTAGTAGATCGAAGCGCCAGCAGTACCGCACTTGAGTTCGAGGTTGAATGGGCCATAGTAGGTGCCAGCAGCGTGACTGAACATAGGCTTGCCTACCACGATTTCGCCTCCACCGCCAGTGGTGATGGTAGCCTTAGCGAAACGCAACTGCGCTGCAGTACCAGCAGCAGGGCGGCACACTGTAAAGATTACAGAAGCAGCGTTACCGCTCCAAGTGAGAGTGCGGGTGTTAGCGTCATATTCTACAGTACCTTCAGAAGCCTTCACTTCACCATAATTGAAAGTAGAACCGCCGTCAAGCACGATTTTGGTCATTGTAGTCACAGCAGTCACCTTCATGGTGTTACCATCGAGCACGGTGTTAGAAGAACCGCCATAGAGGCGCATTTCCTTGCCAGGAGCTGTTGCTGAGGTTGACACGAAATAAGCTGGATCGGTAGAAGAGTTACCCTTCGCAAATTCAAATGCGAAATTACCTGATGACACAGGTGTTGCAGGCTGAACCTTAACATCGCCGTACAGGTCTGAGAAAACGATAGTAGTCTCATCGGCAAAGGCAGACCCAATGGCGAAGACACACATCGTAATCAGTGTAAATAATTTGTTCATTTTGATTAGTTTGTTTAGTTGTTTATATAATTGAAAATGTTTTGCAAGCGCGCATTTATTCAATATCGCCACAAATTTACACATAAGTTTTGTCTTTTACACCTTAAATTAAAAGAAATTTCACCCCACCAAGAAAAAAAAGCCCCCAAGAATAGCACCTCCCAAGAAAAAAGGCAAGCCAAGCAAGCCCAGCAAAAAAAACCGAGCCCAAGAAAAGGCGAGCGAAGCAAGCCTGGCAAGCAGCAAAGCGCCCCCGTGTTAGCCGCGTCAGCGGCTAATCCCCAATAGGCGAGCGAAGCAAGCCTAGTCCCCGCCACCGCCGCCACAAAAAGGCGAGCGTGAGCGAGCCCCACCCGAGCACTCAGAGCCCTCCGAGATCTCCGCCCCACCCATCACAAAAAAATAAAATTCGCTCAATTCGTGTAATTCGCTGAACCACCCCCCCAAAAATCCTCAACAAAATCACCACCACCCACCACCCTCTCCTTCAACCACTTACCCCACCCACTCACATTTTTCTCGAAAAATTTTTGCAAAAATATTTGGTGGTTCCAAAAAAAGGCCGTAACTTTGCACTCGCAATTCAGCAACAACGGTGCCATAGCTCAGTTGGTAGAGCAAAGGACTGAAAATCCTTGTGTCCCCGGTTCGATTCCTGGTGGCACCACAGAAAACCCTTGAACAATTTTCGTTCGAGGGTTTTTTTTTGCATTTTTCACAACCCGCTTTTGTCAAAAATGCGTAAAAATAGGGCGAAATTCCACCGAGTGGCACGCCATTCGCCGAAAAATGAGTAACTTCGTGAATTATTTGCTAGTTTCTACGATGGAAAGGCTCATGCAATATGTGTGGAAGCACCGACTCTGGAGGTCGGAGGACATGGTCACCAACACCGGCAAACGGGTGAGGGTGATCGACCCTGGCTTGCTCAACACCGACGCCGGACCCGATTTCTTCAACGCGAAAGTGGAAATCGACGGACGCATGTGGGTGGGCAACGTGGAAATCCACCACCGAGCCACCGACTGGAAACGACACGGACACGACTCCGACAAGGCCTACGACAGCGTAGTACTGCACGTGGTGGCGAAAGACGACGCGCCGGTGCGACGCACCAACGGCGAACTCATCCCGCAAATGGTGCTGGAGGTGTCGCCGCAGTTCAACGCCGACTACGCCTCGCTGCTCAACGCCACCGTCGACGTGCCATGCGCCGCAAAAATCAGGCAGGTGCCCGCCATCACCATCGTGGAGTGGATGGAGGGACTGGCCTTCGAACGCCTCCACGGCAAGGTGGAACGCATTCACCAACTCCTGGAGAGTTTCAACGGCAGTTGGGAAGATGTGTGCTACGTGACGCTGGCGCGCAACTTCGGCTTCGGCATCAACAATGAGGCCTTCGAACGCCTGGCGCGACGCACGCCGCTCCGCCTCATGGGCAAGCACAGCGACTCGATATTCCAACTCGAGGCGCTGCTCTTCGGCCAAGCGGGCATGCTCGATGCCCAAAAGCAGGGCATGGACGCCTACTACGCCCAACTCTGCAGCGAATACGCCTTCCTGGCCAACAAATTCCAACTCTCCCCCATGGAGAGCGAGGCTTGGAAACTGTTCCGCATCCGCCCGCAGAATTTCCCCTACCGCCGCATCGCCATGCTGGCGCGCATGGTGGAGGGAGGATTCAGGCTCATGAACCGCATCCTCGAAGCCGAGGGCGAGAAGGAGATGCGCGCACTCTTCGAGGTGGAACTGAGCGGCTACTGGACCACCCACTACAGTTTCGGCAAGCCGCACGAGCGAGCCACGGCCGCGCTGAGCAAGCGCTCCATCGACATCGTGCTCATCAACACGGTGGCTCCGCTGCTCTACGCCTACGGCGAACTCACCGACGACTACGAGATGACCGACAAGGCCATACGCCTGCTCGAGGACCTTCGCCCCGAAAACAACAGCATCGTGACGCACTTCGTGAACTGCGGCATCGACTGCCCCGACGCGCTCACTTCGCAGGCGCTAGTGCAACTCAAGCGCGAATACTGCGACGCACGCAAGTGCATCTACTGCAAAATAGGCCACAGCCTCCTCAGCAAGGCCGCAAGAGGCCAGTGAGAGGCGACCCACACCATTCTGTCAAAATAAAAACAAACAAAACATATATAAAAAAAGAAAACACTAACAGAAAAGAACATGAAGAAATTCACTCTTATCGTGGCCGCTATGGCCATCGCGGCCTTCAGCGCGAAGGCTGAAAAAGTGGAGCCAATCAAGTTTGGCGATTTTGAAAACTGGGTCACTCGCGTGATCAAGGAATCGGGCGTGATTGGTGGCGAAACCAAGAAAGTGTATGAAATCGCTCCCAATACCACCATCAATGGCGACAAGGCCTACAACAACATGGGTGGCTCGCAGTGGGGCACCAGCAATGTGATGGCGAAGGTGATGGGTGTGACCAAAACCAGCAACGCCGTTTTCCCCGACAAGCACGGCGCCGGACGCTGCGCGAAACTCTCCACCATCCTCGAACACGTGAAGGCGGTGGGTATCATCAACATGGACGTACTCGTGTCGGGCACCATCTTCCTGGGCAAGATGCTCGAACCCGTGAGCAGCACCAAGAACCCTTACAGCAAGATGGAAATGGGCGTACCCTACACCCAGACTCCTAAGTTCCTCCAGTTCGACTACCGCCTCGTGGCTCCCGCCGGCGCACCCATCTACTCTAGCGGCTTCGGCAGCAAGAAGACCATGAGCGGACGCGACAACGCTGAGGTGTTCGTGCTCCTCCAGCGCCGCTGGGAAGACGCCAAGGGCAACCTCCACGCCGAACGCGTGGGCACAGGCCGCGAACGTTTCGGCAAGACCACAATGGGCTGGGTGAACAAGCACCGCATCCCCATCTGGTATGGCGACATCCGCCAGAAGGCCGGCTACAAGTCGTTCATGGGCCTCATCGCCAAGGACAAGAGTTACTACGCCCGCAACTCCAAGGGCAAAATGGTACCCGTAGTGGAAGAAAAGTGGGCACCCGAAGGCACCAAACCCACCCACGTAGTGGTAATGCTCTCCAGCGGCTGCGGCACAGCCTACGTAGGCACAGTGGGCATGACCCTCTGGGTAGACAACGTAGCATTCGTTCAC
>JAUNCU010000046.1:0-12814 GCA_030526455.1 Bacteroidales bacterium
GAGCGCGGCTTGGAGATAAGGAACAGCAAAGGAAAGAGCCTCGGAGAGGGTCGGTTATGGTAGCAGCCCGAGTTTTTCGGACAGCCTCACCCGAAAGCCTCGCCGAAAAACTCCGCCGCACCCCTTCCCAGACTATACCCTCCGCAAATGAAAAATCCGCTCCTGTGGCCTGGTGAGGCTTCAGCAGCGGAATTCTTGCGTTTATGAAAAAATGTCTTATAACAACAGTGTCATGTGGTGTTCTTCTGCCATTTTGCGCATATTGAGGATGGCGTAGCGCATTCTGCCCAGTGCGGTGTTGATGCTCACGTTGGTGCTCGTTGCGATTTCCTTGAAACTCATGTCTTTGAAATAGCGCATCTGCAGCACTTCGCGCTGGTTGTCGGGCAGTGCCATGATGAGGCGGTGTATGTCGGCCTCGATTTGCGATAGGATGATGTGGTCTTCAACGGTCGACTCACTCAGTTCCTTGCGGTTAAGGATGTCGATGTCGCCGCTGTCCGACGATTGCAGGTTCTCCGACTTCTCTTTGCGGAAGTAGTCGAAGATGAGGTTGTGTGCAATGCGCGTGATCCAAGCCGAGAAGCGCCCGTTTTCGGTGTAGCGTCGCTGCTTGATCGTCATGATTGCTTTCACGAAAGTTTCCTGGAATATGTCGTCGGCCAATTCTGGGTTTTTGATGAAGTGTAATATATATGAATAAACGCGATCCTTATGACGGTCAATCAGAACGTCGAAAGCATCGTTGTTGCCATCAACATATAAAGCGATTAAGCGATCGTCGCTTTGCTCTTTTAATGTTATCATTACTAATCTATTTTTCTGTTAAATAGGTAGTCGTTTTCTCAATAGGCAATTACTTTTTTTGTGAGTGAATAATAATGCGATTGTAGATTACAGTTGCAAATTTATATTAAAAAATTTGAATATTGTGTATTTTTCCAGAAAAAAATGATGAATCTTCGTGAAAAAATGCGCCTGCGGTGCCTATTTCTTGTGTTTTTTCCACAATTTGAAGCCCCACATTGCCGCCTTTGCGCCGAGCATCAGGTAGTCGGTGGTCTTCAGGCCTTTCACGATGCTGTTGCTGAAAAGCAGCGCCCTCACGCCTTGGCCCTGGGTTTTGCTTTTCGCGATTTGATACGACGCCACAAGTTGAGCCTTGCTCACTTCAGAGAGAATCAGCGCCTTCGCACGCTTCATCTGGAGTTCCTCCATCGTCATCCCCTTCCATTCCTGTGTAGTTGCCATAATTTGCTTATTTGGTGTTGTCCGAAGAATCTTCGGGGTTAAACATGAGTTTGGTCACGAAGCGAGTCACTGGGTTCACGATGAGTGCGTTCTTGAACACGAACACCAGCAGACACGCCACAGCCCATATTGCGGCCACTATGGCAAAGGCGAGTGCCGAGTTGCCCAGCGCGCCGCCGAGCACATTCACCAGGGCGCCCGAAAGCAGCAGCAGCACGCTGAAGCCCATCAGGAAGGCGATGGCCACCAGCACCACGCGTGCCAGCAAAACTGAGAGTTTCTCGGCCACCGTGAGTTTGGTGTAGTCGTATTTGTGACCCACATAGGTCTTCACCTGGTTGAAAATGTTTTTGTAGTCAACTTCTGCCATAGCAATGAATAGTGTCTATATTATATATATGTATATGGCGCGGTGATAGCGATGCTAATAGGCGTCACCGCGCCATTGTGTAGCCTAGGGCTGGAGCCGCGGGCGCGTGAGCGCACACACGGGGCGTCTGGCCGCTAGCGATTATTGTTCAATCTGAGCGCTGATTTGATCCACGAGGCGTTCCACTTCATCGTCGGTGAAGTCGATACCCTTCTTCTTCAGCAGGTCCTTGATGCGCTTGCGAGTGTCCTCGCCCTTTTCAGGGGCAAACAGGATAGCGAGCGAGCAGCCCACCACGGCGCCGCCCAAAAATGCATATAACAATGATTTCATGATTCAGAAAAATTTATTTAGAGGTCCTTTTCAATTTCTTCAGTAATGTCGTCCACGAGTTCGTCCATCTTCTTGGGGTTGAGTTTCACGCCCGCTTTCTTCACCGCTTCAGCGATTTTAGCGCGAGTATTCGAACCCTTGTCGGGAGCAAAGAGCAATCCCACTGCTGCGCCGGCCACTACGCCGCCCACTACAGCCATCACAATGTTGATAGGTTTCATAATAATTACAGTGTATAAAGTGAATAAATAATAGTATTAATTGTTCAAGGAAAGGCATATCGATTCCTTTCAAAGTATAAAATTAAGCATTGTTTTTCTCATAACCAAATTTAATACGATTTTTTTTGAAAAAAGCACCCAAAGCCTGCGGGCCAAAAGAAAAAACGCACCGCCAACAAATGTTATTATCCACCGAAATCGCACCGCATACAAAGAACAACTCCAACTCCAAACCCCATAGTAGCGAACCCATTCTTAAATCAAATATGCCATCAAAGGGACGGTTCTTTTTATGGCATATTGTTTGAGTTTTTTCTATGTTTAATATTTTGTAACCAATTAAAAAATAGCGAAATATATCAATACATTGCCATCAAAAGAACCGTCCCTTTGATGGCATCCTTTTGGGTGTTTTTAAAATTGTAAAACTTTTTTCGTGAAAATTTGTGCTCATTCCTGGCTATTCCTTTTCCTCAGGTAGGCTATCCGTTTTTGTGGGTTTCAATCTTTTTTCGTAATTTTGAGGTTGCTTTGTGGGGTGGCTGCTTTGTGTGGCTGTGGTTGCCCCTTGTTCTATATCACGTTGAAAAAATGGCATCAAACGATATTATTATAAAAGGAACGCGCGTCAACAATCTCAAGAATGTGGATGTGCGTATTCCGCGCAACAAGTTTGTGGTGATCACGGGTCTCTCTGGTTCGGGTAAATCGTCGCTTGCCTTCGACACTCTCTACGCCGAAGGTCAGCGCCGCTATGTGGAAAGCCTCTCGTCGTATGCGCGCCAGTTCCTGGGACGCATGTCGAAGCCCGACTGCGACTTCATCAAGGGTCTTCCTCCCGCCATCGCCATCGAGCAGAAGGTGAACACCCGCAATTCGCGAAGCACCGTGGGCACGTCGACCGAACTCTACGACTACCTGCGCATGCTCTTCTCGCGCATCGGCAAAACCTACTCCCCCATCTCGGGCGAACTGGTGAAGAAGCACACCTCCGACGACGTGACCACCTTCATCAACTCCTACCCCGACGGCACCCGCATCGCCATCCTCACCGAAATCATCGTGCCCGAGGGTCGCACACTCGCCGAGCAACTCGAAGTGCTGGCCAAGGGCGGCTATTCGCGACTGGAGAAAGACGGGCAGTTCTACCGCATCGCCGACCTTCTCCCCCACCTCGCCCCCGCCGACACCTACCGCCTGCTCATCGACCGCGTGGCTGTGACCCACAACAAGGAAGACGACATGCGCTTGCTCGACTCGCTGCAGACGGCATTCTACGAAGGCCACGACGAGTGTATCGTGAAGGTGTGGGAAGCCGATGGCAGCGTCAGCGAGCAGGTGTTCTCGAAGCGTTTCGAGGCCGACGGCATGCAATTCCAGGAACCCACCGACCTGATGTTCAACTTCAACAACCCCATCGGTGCATGCCCTGAGTGCGAAGGTTTCGGCAAGGTGGTGGGCGTGGACGAAAACCTCGTGATCCCCAACAAGACGCTCTCCGTGTATGAAGACGCCGTGATGTGCTGGCGTGGACAGGTGATGGGCGAGTGGAAACGCGAGTTTATCAACGCCGCCCCCAAGGTAAACTTCCCCATTCACCGCGCCTACTACCGCCTCACCAAGGAGCAGCGAGATTTGCTGTGGAACGGCTTCGCCGATTTCCCCGGCATCAACGGCTTCTTCGAGTGGGTGAAAAGTAAGTCGTATAACATCCAATACCGCGTGATGCTCGCCCGCTATCGTGGCAAAACCACCTGTCCCACCTGTGGCGGCAGCCGTTTGAAGCCCGAAGCATCCTATGTGAAAGTGTGCGGCATGACCATCCACGACCTCGTGGCGATGCCCGTGTGCGACCTCGCCCAGTGGTTCCGCGCTATCGACCTCGACGACACCGAGAAGGTGGTGGCAAAGCGCCTGCTCGAGGAGATCAACAACCGCCTCTCCTACCTCAACGAAGTGGGTCTCGGCTACCTCACCCTCGACCGCCTCTCGTCGTCGCTCTCCGGCGGCGAAAGTCAGCGCATCAACCTCGCCACATCGCTCGGCAGCACCCTCGTGGGCAGCATCTATATTCTCGACGAACCCAGCATCGGCCTTCACTCGCGCGACACCGCCCGCCTGATCAACGTGCTGCGCATGCTGCAGCAAGCAGGCAACACCGTGGTGGTGGTTGAGCACGACGAAGAAATCATTCGTGCCGCCGACTATCTCATCGACGTAGGCCCCGAGGCCGGACGCCGTGGCGGCAACATCGTCTATCAGGGCGAAGTGGCCAAACTCGTATCGGCCGACGACAGTTACACCACCAAATACCTCACCGGCACCCTCAACATCCCGGTGCCCACATCGCGCCGCAAGTGGACCAACTACATCCACCTCAAAGGCGCCGCCGAAAACAATCTCAAAGGCATCGACGTGAAATTTCCGCTCGGCGTGATGACCGTGGTGACGGGCGTGAGCGGATCGGGCAAGTCGACCCTCGTCGACGACATCCTCTACCGTGCCCTCTCCCGCCACTATGGCGAAAACGTCGACGCCCCCGGCACGTTCTCCTCGCTCGAAGGCGACCTCGGACTCATCTCCGGAGTGGAGATGGTGGACCAGAACCCCATCGGCAAATCGTCGCGCAGTAATCCCGCCACCTATCTGAAGGCATTCGACGAGATTCGTTCGCTCTACGCCCAGCAGCAACTCTCCAAGCAGATGGGCTACAACATGGGCTTCTTCTCGTTCAACTCCGGCGGCGGTCGTTGCGAAGAGTGCAAGGGCGAAGGTTCCATCACCATCGAGATGCAATTCATGGCCGACATCACCCTCACCTGCGACTCGTGTAAAGGCAAACGCTTCACCCAGAGCGCCCTCGACGTGCTCTACCGCGGCAAAACCATCGCCGACGTGCTGGAAATGACCGTGAATCAGGCGATAGAATTCTTCTCCGAAGAGCAAACCTACAACGAGAAGAAAATCGTGAACAAACTCAAGCCGCTGCAGGATGTGGGTTTGGGCTACATCAAGTTGGGCCAGTCGTCGTCCACCCTCTCAGGCGGTGAAAACCAGCGCGTGAAACTCGCCTACTTCATGAGCGGCGAAAAGAAGAACCACACCATGTTCATCTTCGACGAACCCTCCACAGGCCTCCATTTCCACGACATCAACACCCTGATGAAGTCGTTCAACCTGCTCGTGAGCAAAGGCCACACCGTGGTGATCATCGAGCACAACATGGACATCATCAAATGCGCCGACCACATCATAGACCTCGGTCCCGAAGGCGGCGCCGAAGGAGGCACCCTCGTAGTAGCCGGCACCCCCGAAGAATTGGTGAAATGCAAAGAAAGTTACACCGGAAAATTCCTCGCCGAAAAATTGTAGACACCGCAATAATCAATCGAAAAAAATAATCAAAGCCGCCCAATCAATCAAGAAAGATTGGGCGGCTTTAATCATGTTTTATGTTGAGCGTCAGTCTTTTTATATCAATCCTGGGATTAGGCTTTCTAGCCAGATGGTGGCGATGCCTGCCAGGTAGCCTGCCATGGCAATGAGGGAGAATCGCTTGAGATACCAGAAGAATGGGATTTTCTCGATGCCCATGGCCACGACGCCGGCTGCTGAGCCGATGATGAGCATGCTGCCGCCCACGCCGGCGGTGAAGGTGAGCAGCACCCAGAAGATGCCGTCTTGCGCGAAGCCTGCGTAGTAGGCGGGGTCGGTGGCGATGATGGCTTCGGGGATTTCACCAAACATCTTCATGCACGCCGACACCAGTGGCACGTTGTCGATCACTGCCGAGAGGTAGCCGATGAGTGTGGTCATGCTGAAGGGTTCGTGGATGCCGTCGTCCATCACCTTGGCAAGGCTACCAAGAATGCCCGCCTCGTTGAGCGCCGACACTGCCATGAGGATGCCCAGGAAGAAGAGGATGGTGGACATATCGATGCCCTTAGCGGCCTGGTCTACTCTCGCGCCCATGCCCGACTCAATCTTGTAGCGGTGCACAATCACCTCGGTGAGCAGCCACATGGCGCCCAGCGAAATGATGATGCCCATAAACGGAGGCAGCCCCGTGAGCGTCTTGAACACCGGCACGAAAATAAGGCTAGCCACACCCGCGATGAGCACGAGTTTGCCCACCTTGGGATGCTTATGGTAGAGCGCGCGGTTGCGGTTTTGCGACTCGTCGGTGCGAGGCAATTCCTCATTATCTATAAGGCGTGATGCAATCATCACCGGCACAATCATCGACACCAGGCTGGGCAGCAGCAGTGTGGCCATGAGTTGGCCAGTGGTCACCTTTTCGCCCATCCACAGCATGATGGTGGTAACGTCGCCGATGGGCGAAAACGCACCGCCGCTGTTGGCCGCAATCACGATGGTGCTGGCGAAAATCCAGCGCTCATTTTGCTTCTTCATCATGCATCCCACCATGGTCACCATGATGATGGTGGTGGTGAGATTGTCGAGAATCGCCGACATGAAGAACGTGAACACACACATCATCCACAGCAACTTGCGTTTGCGTCGGGCAGTGATTTTCTCGGTGATGATATTGAATCCACCGTAGCGGTCGATCACCTCAACGATAGTCATCGCGCCGATGAGGAACACCAGAATCTCGCAGGTTTCGCCCAGTTGTTCGATCACCACGGTGTTTACGTGGCTGTCGCCCGACATGGTGGCATACACCGCCCAGAGCAGTCCGCACATGATGAGCGCGAAGGTGCCCTTATTCACGCGCAGCGGGTGTTCGCAGGTGATAAGAAGGTATCCTGCCACAAATATGGTAATGAGAATGGCATTCATAGTTTATATAGAAGGTAAAAGGAGGCGTGATTAACGGAAACTTTCGCTGTCGTGAATCACCTTCTTGTCGTGGGCCACGCCACGGCGAGCCAGGAAGAAGAACACTACAGCCAGCGCCAGGAGCACGTTAGAGAGCATCACCTGCACCTCTCCCCCATTCATGGCCTGGTAAGTGAGGATGCCGATAGAGGCGGCGATGGCCAGGGTGAGCGTAATGCAGATAGAGCAGAGTTTCAGTTGGAGTTTCAGGTTCTTGTACTTAAATATAGTGACCAGCGCCAGCACTGCGGTGAGTGCGTTGAGAATGCAAAGCACATAGTTGGGTGCTGCTTCTGCGCCCGTGCCGGTGGCCATTGCGCCGATTAAATACTGAGTGTCACCAGTGGTGATGGTGGTGGATGTAGTGAATGTAAATACTCCCAAAAGGATTGCTGCAATTAACAAGTAAAGCGATTGCAATCGTTGTAAAACCATAGTTGATGAATTTTTTTTAGTTTTGATGTTAGTAATTGAGTGCAAAAATACGTCTTTTATTTAAATAAAGTAGTATTTTTGCACTACTGATTCATCTTATTTGCACAGTTTTTGCAAATTATTTTGAAAATCAACAGTTCTCGAAAATGACAATAAAGGAAATATCTCAATTCCAAACCGATGTATATCAACTGCTCGATGATGCCCGAATCTACGAGGCCATCATTCGCCTTATGCCTGTGGTTGAAGAAGTTGCCGATTATGAATTGAAGCAGAAGTTTAACACCGCCAAGGTGTCGTACGACTACATGCTTCAGTATCTCATAGCCGGCGTGCACGACGATGGCCGCGACCAGATGGTGCACCAGGTGACCGAAACCCTCTACGGCGTAGTTGACAAATGTGTCATTTCCCTTTCTGCCAAACAGTCATACGACCTCTTCTACACCAAGGCTTCGGTGCTCCAGAACGAGACCATCGAAGCCCTCGTGGCGAAATATCTTTCGGAGAAAAACAAGTGCGACCTGCTCACCTCGGCGCCCGACGAAGGCCAGAACGCAAAAGTGATTGCGGGCCTCTCGCGCCAGATGGAGACGGTGGCAGTGGACCTCTTCAACAAAGTGTGGTGCTCCTTCCCGCTCACGGGTGCCGACGCCGGCCATCTGCAGCAGTTCTTCGCCACAGCCCCTGAGCATGTGAAGCAACTCCTGCTCGCCGCCATGCTGCTGGGGCAGACGAAATTCTACGACGAGGCCAAACTCGCCTTCCTCCTCGAGGCATATATCACCCAACAGGAGGCGCCCACCCAGACCCGCGCGCTCACCGGCGCCATCATCGCCATGCTGCTCCACCCGCAGCGCGTGCAGCACTCTCAGCGCGTAAAGCAACTGCTTGCCCAAGCCAGCGAGGGCGCACATTTCCACGCCGACGTGGTGTCGATCATGCACCGCCTGGTGCGCTCCCGCAATGCCGAGAACGTGACCAAGCGCATGCGTGAGGAATTGATGCCCGACCTGATGAACATCAAGCCCGAACTCGTGTCGAAACTCAAGAATAGCCAAAGCGTGGATCCCGCTGAATTTGAAGAGAATCCGCAGTGGCAGGAGTGGCTCGACAAAAGCGGCATGAGCAAGAAGATGGAAGAACTCAACAAACTGCAGATGGAGGGCGAAGACGTGTATGTGTCGGCTTTCTCCCGACTCAAGTCGTTCCCCTTCTTCAACACCATGGCCAACTGGTTTCTCCCCTTCTACCCCTCTCACTCCACCCTGCACGACGCATTCCCGGGCGAAAACCGCAAGTTGCTCTCGGTGATGGACCTCACCCCCTTCCTCTGCGACAGCGACAAGTATTCGCTCTGCTTCGCCATGGCCTCGGTGCCCGATGCCCAAAAACAGGCAATGGCGGGCCAGATGGGCATGCACGACAAAGAGTTGCGAGAGGTGGTGAACGCAGAGTTGCCCGACGGCGACAAACTCAAGCGCGACGGCATGATCAACGCCTACATCCAGAGCCTCTACCGCTTCTTCACTATGTTTTCGCGCCGCGGCGATTTCAAGTCGGTGTTTGCCACCAAGATGGATTTCACCACCCTTCCGCTGCTCGACGTGCTGGGGCTGGAGCAATCCACCTTCTGCATCGCCGCCGAATATTATCTCAAGAACGGATTCTACGCCGATGCCGCCACCTATTTCGCCTTCATTCAGCAGCACTTTGCCGACACCGATCCCCAACTGCTTCAAAAGATGGGCTTCGCCTACCAGAACATGGGCGACAATAAAAAGGCGCTCCAGTACTATCTGCGCTACGAACTCGCCGACGACGCCGACCTGTGGAACCACCGCCAAGTGGCCACCTGCTACCGCGCGCTCAAGAACTACGAGAAAGCCCTCGAATACTATCAGAAAGTGCTCGCCGTGAAGCAGTCGAATGCGGTGATGTGCCTCAATGCGGGCCACTGCCTGCTCTCACTCGACCGCCCCGACGAGGCGCTCAACTATTACTACAAGGCCGACTACATCGACGGCGCCAACCCCAAAGTGTGGCGTTCGCTCGCATGGGTGCAATTCTTGCTCGGTAACTACGACCAGAGTGGCACCTACTACGAGAAACTCCTCGCCAGCGCCACCGCCAGCGCCCTCGACCGCCTCAATTATGGCCACCTGCTGCTGTGCACCGGCCGCGCCGAGCAAGCCGTCGACCAGTACGCCCTCTCCGCCAAAGGCGATGACCAGGCGCTGCGCACCTTCCTCAATGCCTATTGCGCCGACATACCCGTGCTGCTGCAGAAAGGCGTGGACCCCGACCTTGCAGTAATGGCTAAGGAAGCAGTGATTAAGAAATTAAATAACAATTAATTATATGAGAAAAATAGCATTTACATTATTACTAATTATCACACTATTCAATCAAATGAACGCTGGTAATATTTTTTCACAAGAGTTTAAGACCACCCATGGCGCAGTGCCCTTCGACAAGATTCGCACCACCGACTATGAGCCCGCCATCATGCAAGCCATCAAGGACCATGAGGCCGAAGTACTCGCTATTGCCAATAGCACCGATGCGCCCACATTTGAAAACACCATCCTCGCCCTCGAGCACTCAGGCAAGTCGCTCAACCGTGTGCTGGGCGTGTTCTACCCCATGCTCTCGGCCAATGCCGACGATTCGCTCATCGCCATCTCCACTCGCATTTCGCCCGTGATCAGCGCCCACAGCAATTTCGTTACGCTCAACGAAAACCTTTGGAAGCGCATCAATGTGGTATACAAGAATTTCGACGCCGCAAAATACAGCCACGAAGACAAGCGCCTGCTCGAGAAGACCTACAAGTCATTCGTGAGAAGCGGTGCAGCCCTCGAAGGCGAAGCCAAGGAAAAGTATCGCCAACTCACCATCCAACTCACCGAACTCACCCTCAAGTTTGAGCAAAACTGCCTCAAGGACAAGGCCCGCTACGAACTGTGGCTCAAGAAGGAAGACCTCGCCGGCCTCCCCGAAACCGCCGTTGAAGCAGCAGCCGAAGACGCCAAGCAGAAAGGCCGTGAAGGTGAATACCTCATCACCCTCTATTTCCCCAGTTACTCGCCCTTCATGAAGTATTCTTCACGCCGCGACCTGCGTGAGAAACTCTACCGCATGTACAACACCCAGTGCACCAGCGGCGAATACAGTAACGTGGAAATTATCAAGCAAATCGCCAACACCCGTCTCGCCATTGCCAATGTGCTCGGCTTCAAGACCTTCGCCGACTACCAACTCCAGGAACGCATGGCGAAAGACACCAAGCACGTGTATGCCATGCTCGACCAGTTGCGCAAGGCTTACCTCCCCGTGCAGCGCGCCGACATGCAACGCCTCGAAAAATTCGCTTCACAACTCGAAGGCAAGCCCATCAAAATCATGCCTTGGGACTATTCTTACTACTCAAATAAGGAAAAAGACGCCAACTACAACATCGACGACGAGTTGCTGCGCCCCTATTTCGAACTCAACAACGTGATTGAAGGCGTGTTTGGTCTCGCTACCAAACTCTACGGCCTCCAGTTCACCGAAAACCACAACGCCCAGGTGTTCCACCCCGATGTGCAGGCCTTCGACGTCACCGACCGCGACGGCAATTTCATCGGTATGCTCTACACCGACTTCTTCCCACGCTCAACCAAGCAGAGCGGCGCATGGATGACCGACTTCCGCGAACAGCACTTCGACGAAAACGGCAACGACGTTCGTCCACTCGTTTCGGTAACGATGAACTTCACCAAGCCCACCGAAACCAAGCCCTCGCTGCTCACCTTCTATGAAGTGGAAACCTTCTGTCATGAATTTGGCCACGCCCTCCATAGCCTCCTTTCGCAGTGCAAGCACCAGTCGCTCTCGGGTACCAATGTGTATCGCGACTTCGTGGAACTCCCATCGCAATTCAACGAAAACTACATGACCGAAAGCGAATTCCTCGACAGTTTCGCTAAGCACTACCTCACCGGCGAAAAGATTCCTCAGGATTTGGTCGACAAGATCATCGCCTCTTCTCAATACGGCGCCGCCTACGCATGCTTGCGCCAGTTGAGTTTCGGCTACCTCGACATGGCATGGTACACCCTCGACAAGCCATTCGAAGGCGATCCATTCAAGTTCGAACAAGAGGCCACCAAGTGCGTGAGCATGTTCGACCCCGTGGATGGCTGCATCATGTCCACCCAGTTTGGCCACATCTTCTCAGGCGGCTACGCTTCGGGCTACTACAGTTACAAGTGGGCAGAAGTGCTCGACGCCGACGCCTTCTCTAAATTCAAGGAAGACGGCATCTTCAACCAGGCCACCGCACGCGCCTTCCAGGAATGTGTGCTTTCAAAGGGTTCGACCGACGACCCCATGGAATTATACGTGAAATTCCGCGGCCGCGAGCCTAAGATCGACGCCCTGCTCAAGCGCGACGGCATCAAGAAGTAGTCTTTTTGAAAATATTTAGTGAAATAAGTGGCAATATTTTTTATTGTCACTTATTTTTTTAATAAATTTGTAAGACGATTTGGCATGGATATGCCATATCCGCCGAATATTTCAGGAATTACTGAAACACAGTATGTTAGAAGCATTATGTCAGAAGTAACAGAGAAAAAACTTTTGTTAGATTCACGGTATCTGCGCATGGCTAAGATATGGGCAGAGAATTCTTATTGCAAGCGCCGCATGGTGGGTGCGCTGTTGGTGAAGGACAAAATGATCATCTCCGACGGGTTTAACGGCACGCCGCAGGGCTTTGAAAACGTGTGTGAAGACGAAGCCGGCAACACCAAGTCGTACGTGCTCCACGCCGAGGCCAATGCCATCACCAAGGTGGCGCAGACCAGCAACAGCAGCAAGGATGCCACCCTCTATGTGACCACCTCGCCCTGCATCGAATGTGCCAAACTCATCATTCAGGCGGGCATCAAGCGCGTGGTGTTTTCCGAACTCTACCGCCTCACCGACGGCGTGGATTTGCTGCGCCGCGCGGGCATAGAATGTGTGCATCTGCAAGACAGCGAACAAGGTAATTTCTCTGAAACGATTCTATGAACAAAATGAACGAAAAGCAAAAACAAAAACAGAGCCTCTTTTACGTGCCCCTGCTGGTGGCGCTCGCCCTCGTTGTGGGCATCTTCATCGGCAGTCGCTTCACGTCGAAGAAAACCATCGACCTCGATCGCAAGGTGAACAACATCCTGGGCATCGTGGCCGATGAATATGTGGAAAACGTGAATATGGACAGTCTGGTGGAACTCACCATCCCCGACATCCTTTCCCAACTCGACCCCCACTCGTCCTACTTCTCGGCCAAAGACTATGAGGCCGCCAATGAGGAGTTGAACGGCAA
>JAUNCU010000046.1:12828-16946 GCA_030526455.1 Bacteroidales bacterium
GAAGACACCATCAATGTGATAGAGGTGATTCCGGGCGGACCCTCCGAGAAGGTGGGCATTCTCAATGGCGACAAGATTATCACTGTGGACGGCAAGAACTTCACGGGCGAGAAAATCAACCCCAACACCGTGAAGGAAAACCTGCGCGGCCCTAAGAACTCAACGGTGAAACTGGGCATCAAGCGCGCCACTTCCGACAAGATGATCTACTTCACCGTGAAGCGCGGCGATATTCCCATCAAGTCGGTCGACGCTGCCTACATGATCGACAAAAACACGGGCTACGTGAAGGTGAACCAGTTTGGCCGCACCACCTACGACGAATTTGTGACAGCCCTCTCGATGCTCAAGAACGAGGGCGCGAAGCGTTATGTGGTCGATCTTCGCGGCAACGGTGGTGGCTACATGGAGATAGCCGTGGCGATGGCCAATGAGTTTTTGCCCAAGAACAGCCTCATAGTTTCCACCAAGGGCCGCTACAAGAAATCCGACAGTTCGGTTTACAGCGACGGCGACGGTTCTTATCAAGAGGCCGAAATCGTGGTGCTGATCAATGAATTCTCCGCCAGCGCGAGCGAAATCTTTGCCGGTGCTATTCAAGATAATGACCGTGGCCTCGTGATAGGTGCGCGTTCGTTTGGCAAGGGTTTGGTGCAGAGGGAGTTCCGCCTCTTCGATAATAGCGCCATTCGCCTCACCATCGCCCGCTACTACACCCCATCGGGCCGCTGCATCCAGAAGGACTACAAACTGGGCCAAGCCGCCTATGAGCGCGAACTCCTCGACCGCTTCAACAGTGGCGAACTCGACAACCAGGACAGCATTAAGGTCGACAAGTCGAAGGTGTTCAAAACCATGCATGGCCGCACCGTGTATGGCGGCGGTGGCATCATCCCCGACATCTTCGTGCCGCGTGACACCACTGGCTACACATCTTATTATTACGCCGTGGTCAACGCCGGCCTTATCCAGAACTTCGTGCTCAAATATGTGACCGCCAACAAAGCCCGCTTCAAAAACGCAACCGATTATAAAGACGTGATTCGCCTGCTCGACGACAACACCCAGTTGCTCAACAGTTTCGTAGATTTCGCCGCAGCCCACAAGGTGCCCGCCCGCTGGTATTACATCAACCAGTCGCGCGAACTGCTGCTTAACGACATCAAGGCGTTCATCGCCCGCGACTTGCTGGGCCAGAAGGCGTTCTACCCCATCTATAATCGCTACGACAAGACCATCGAGGCAGCCCTCAAAGCGTTCAATAAGCACAAGGCCGCATTCCCCATCACCGACGAATAAGCCCGCTACTATGGACAAAGCCGCTGTGAGGAAATATGTGAAGGAGCAGAAGCAGGCGCTCTGCCGTGAGCAGATGAGTGCCGAGGCTGCATTGACGTTTGCCGCCATCGAGGCCCTGCCCTGCTTTCAGCAAGCCCGCAATGTGCTCATGTACTATTCCTTGCCCGACGAACTGCCCACACATGCCTTCGTGAAGCAGTGGGCCTTGCAAAAGCGCATCTTCCTGCCTCGCGTGAAAGGCGACGACTTGGAGATAGCCGAATATGGCGCGCTCGAGCGTGAGCCTCGCTTTGGCATCGAAGAACCTGTGGCACCCGCTGTCGACCCCGCGCTCATCGATTTGGTGATTGTGCCAGCCGTGGCGCTCGATGCGCAGGGCAATCGCGTGGGCCGTGGCAAGGGCTATTACGACAGGCTGTTGCCGCAGTGCCGCAATGCGGTGAAGATAGGTGTGTGCTTCCAGTGCCAAATGCTTGAGCACCTGCCCACCGAAGCCCACGACGCCCCGCTCGACGCCGTGGTCACCGCCCTTAACACGATATTCATCAAGCCTCAGGGCTAATACGATACATTATTTATATATATGACTGAAATCAAGAAAGATACAAAACTCCACGAGATTGTGCTCTTTGAGCCCACCATCGTCACGGTGCTCTATCGTTTCGGCATCGAACTCGGGCTCGCCGATGCCACTGTGGAATCCATCTGCGCCGCGAAAGAAATCGACATGGATTTTTTCCTCGCCGTGCTCAACACTTATTTGTCGCCATCGTATTTCCCTGAAAGCAAGGTGGGTAAATTCCGTGCGCCCGACATTGTGAACTACCTCTCGCTCACCAATCAATTCTACGAGCAGGTGCAGATTCCCAACATTGAGCGCCACTTCGGCTTCCTGCTCCAGCGCTCAGAATCGCAAAACAGCAACCTCGCGCTGATGATGCGCTTTTTCGTGGAAGTGAAAAACGAACTGCTGCAGCGCATAGGCGACGACCGCGACAAGTGGTTTCCACAACTGCTCGACCAGTATGCCAAGTGCCCCGACGCACCGCTGCTCACCGACTATCAGCGCGTGGACGAGAGCGATGCCATTGAGGATAAGATCAACGACCTGATCAACATGTTTGTGATTCACCTCAAGGGAAAATACGACCACAACCTCTGCCAGGCCGTACTCATTTCGCTGGCGAGTTTCAAGAAAGACATCACCCAGAACAACCGCATTCGCTACCGCATTCTGGCACCATTTTCACAGGCACTCCTCGCGCAATAGTCATGACCACGAAGAGCGTAGCAATCATATTACACAACCGGCTCGAAGCCCTGGGAATGGCGTCGCTGCTCAATGGCCACTACGAGGTGGACGTTCACATCGTGTCCGCTTTCGAGCAGTTGCCCGTGGCGCAGCGTGAGCGGTTTGGCTTGTTCGTCACCTCCGAAGATGAGTTCTTGAAGCATCTTTCCTTCTTCATGCCCCACAACGAGGCCACCGTGATCATTACCGACAAGTTGGATTCCTCCCACTACACCACCCTCTCGCCCCATACCACCGAAGAAGAGATGCTCGCCCTGCTCGACCCCTACTTCCGCGACGACTGTGGCGAAGGAAACCAAAACCACCTCACCCAGCGCGAAACCATGGTGCTCCGCCTCGTGGTGGAAGGTCTGCTCAACAAAGAAATAGCCGACCGCCTAAACATCAGCATCAACACCGTGCTCACCCACCGAAAAAACATCACCGCAAAACTAGGCATAAAAAGCGTATCAGGCCTAAGCGTCTACGCCATCATGAACGGCATAGTATCGCCAAAGTAAATTACACCCCAGCAACATGGCATATGGGCAACAATCCCAGAGGGATTGGATGTGTGTAGGCAGGTATGCAGCCGTGATGGAACGGAGCGAAGCGGAGTGGAATCACGGCGAAATGCCTGCAACTGGTCGTGTACAAATTTGCATCCCATCGGGATGCGACCACGCTATGGATGCTATTTCCTGACTTCATCACTTTTTTGCGCCATCACATAGCGCACACTGAAAATCAACGAGTTACGTATTTTTTTTGGGTGGCGCGGGTGGCGCGGACAAAAAAATAGTATCGTTGCGCCATATATGTACGCAAGAAACATGACAAATTTGGCACTACCAGCATAGTCGTGGTCAGCAAAGTAGGAGGAAATGCAAGGCGATTAGGTCTTTTGGGGCGTCATCGCCCGGGTATGGTGTGGATTTGCTCTGCAAAAAAGGGTCGGGGGATGGTTCACAGCCCATGGATTCCTGCGGCAGATTGGCTTCGGAAAACGGCCTGGTGGCGAGAGCGAAGTGTTTGATAGCCTTATTGCCGCCAATAATATGGCGATGACTGTCGACAACGTGCTTGAAGCGGAGATGACGATAATCAAAATAAAGATGTCTAGGAACGGACCCCTCTTCTGTAAAGCACTATTCCAGACCTGACCGATAAACACCACGCCATTAAACCGCTTTTCAAAATGTGTAATTTTGTTATTGAATTGGGTGGCGCATTGACGAAGTCAGGGCCAAAGTAAATTACACCCCAGCAACATGGCATATGGGCAACAATCCCAGAGGGATTGGATGTGTGTAGGCAGGTATGCAGCCGTGATGGAACGGAGCGAAGCGGAGTGGAATCACGGCGAAATGCCTGCAACTGGTCGTGTACAAATTTGCATCCCATCGGGATGCGACCACGCTATGGATGCTATTTGATTTCATATCATATATACTTGTAAATGTGCGCATTGATAGTGTTGTCGCATTCCCATGGAATGCATTTTGAGGGCGCATCGGGTGCAGGCATT
>JAUNCU010000265.1 GCA_030526455.1 Bacteroidales bacterium
TGAAATGCCACAAAAACACCGATTTTGTTTGTTATTTCAATAATAATCAGTAAATTTGCACATCATTAAAAATTACAGAAAAATGAAGTATTTTCAACGCATATCCGACGCCGTTTTGCGAGAGCGACTTGAGGCTTTTGGTGCAGTACTGATTGAGGGCCCGAAATGGACTGGCAAAACCACTACCGCCCAACAGCAGGCTAGCAGCATTCTTCGTTTGCAAGACCCAGATAAACGAGCAGAGAATCTCGCAACAGCAGCCACCATGCCTTCGCTGCTGCTCAAGGGCAAACAGCCCCGGCTCATCGATGAGTGGCAAGACGCTCCGCTGCTTTGGGATGCGGTGCGCATAGCCGTCGACAACTCTGGCGGCGCGCCAGGCCAGTATATCTTAACAGGAAGCAACACCGTGGACCGAGAGAATATTTTCCATTCAGGTACTGGGCGGATATCGCGCATGAAGATGTACCCCATGAGTCTTTGGGAGTCAAACGATTCCTCGGGCGAGGTGTCGCTAATCCGACTTTTCGACGACCCCGACTACGATATCGATGGCGCAGCCGGCAAGTTGAGCATCCCCCAACTCATAAATGTGGCTTGCCGAGGCGGATGGCCAGCAACCCTGCAGATGCCCGAGAGAGCAAAAATGCTCGTGGCGGCCGACTATGTGAACACGGTGTGCGAAACCGACATATCGTCGGTCGACAAAAAGCAGCGAAACTCTAAAATCGCAAAGCAAATCCTGCGCTCCTACGCACGCAACATCAGCACTATCGCAAAAAAAACGAGCATCATAGCCGATATTACCGCTTCGGGCGACATCAGCATTTCCACCGACACTTTCGACGACTACATCAGCGCGCTGGAAAAACTCTTTGTGATTCAAGACATCGACGCATGGTGCCCCTCCATACGAAGCAAAACCGCCATCAGAAGCATGCCTAAGCGCAGTTTCACCGACCCCTCGATAGCAGTGGCGGCCATGGGCGTGAATGCAGAGGCGCTGGAAACCCAGTTAAATACCTTCGGCTTTATCTTTGAGCAAATGTGTGCTCGAGATCTTCGCGCCTATACGCCTGGCTTTAGCAGCCACCTCTCCTACTATCGCGACCGATATGGCCTCGAGGCCGACTTGGTGCTGCACTTAGACGACGGCCGATACGCCTTGGTGGAATGCAAACTCGGCAGCCGTGAGATTGACGACGGCGCAAAGCACTTGCTCAAAATCAAAAGCCTCATCAGCGAATACAACAGCAAGGAAAAGCAAGTGCCTCTACGAGAACCTGATTTGCTGATTGTGCTCACCGGTGGCGATATGGCTTACACCCGCCCCGATGGAGTGAAAGTGGTTCCGCTTTCGGCACTGAAAGATTAAAAATAGCGGCAGCGCAAGCCCATCAAGCGTCCACACACCCTTATTATATGGGCAGAAAGTATTAACTTTGCAATGAAATTTGGAAATGCGGCAACTATCTGTTTTTGCTGCCGCATTTCTGCAATAACGAAAATAGAAAATTTTACCTATGATGAAAAAGATGATTTTGGGGGCTTTGATAGCCCTGGCTTCTATGACTGCTACGGCACAGGTGGTGGCTGAAGAAACTGCGGCTACCAATGCACAAGTGCTTGAAAAATACCAGCCTCAGCCCGAAAGCAAACTGGGCTACGGCATTTACGTGGGTGGCGGATACAGCGTGACGGCACCTTCGCTCAACGACAACTTTGGCGGATGCTTCCTCTTCCAGGGCGGTCTCGTGGGCACCTACGGACGATTCCAACTCAAGACCGACCTGCAATTCGGCCAACCCAGTTTCCGCAACGACAACATCTTCAACGCCCCCGTCGAAACCCACGACGGCAAGGACTATCCATCGGAAGTGAACGGCAGCAGCAGCGCTTCGTTCTTCGGATGGAGCGTGCAACTGGGTTACAAGGTGTACAGCAGCGGCCCATTTGCCGTTACCCCCAACGCCGGTATCTACTACACCAAATACAGTTGGAACATCGACGAACTGAAGTGGAAAAAGAACGAGGAAGACAAGGATCCCGCCTACATTTGCGAAGTCACCGGCACACGTTCGGCCAAGTTGAGCAACCTCGGTTTCATCGCCTCGGTCGACATCGACTATGCCTTCTCCACCTCAAAGATGAAGAATCCCTTCACTGGCGACGGCGACCACCAGTTCCGCCAGTCGATTCGCTTCACCCCATTTGTGGCCTACGCAAAATACGACAAGTGCAACCCTGCCGTGAAAGGCGCCTTCGTGGGCATCACCATTAACTACTGCGGCATCCTCCACTCGCTCGGACTCTAAGCCCAGCCACATCACACAGCATACAGCCGCTTTCCCCCAGCGAGGAGAAAAGCGGCTTTTTCATCACCAATCCACAGCCCCACAAGGCTTTTTTTATACAAATTAATATTTGTTATGCATCGTAATTAAAATGTTTATTCTACTTTTGTGGTTTAAATAAAGCGCCTTAGGCGCAAAGGAACAAAGTTTC
>JAUNCU010000266.1 GCA_030526455.1 Bacteroidales bacterium
GATTCGTTATTTTTTTCTAAAAAAGCGCAGTATTGCTTATCCCGAACTCGCGTTTTGAAGGCTATTCCTACCAGCTGGTGGGCGTGGCCGGGCTGGCTTGTGAAAACAACACCGGCCTCACCAAGGTCGACTTCAGCAAACTTCGCTACCTCACCACCATCGGCGGCGGCGCTTTCTCGAGTTGTACCAACCTCACCCAGGTGAGCCTTCCCGCGAGCGTCACCTCATGCTCTCCCTCGATGGTGATCAACTGCCCAAGCCTGAAGAAAATCGTGGTCGATGCTGCCAACACCGTGTATGCTTCCACCCCAAGCGGCATGTGGATCAACAAGGAGGCCACCATCCTCTACAAGTGTCCTGAAGACTACGGCACTGCAGGCACCACAGTCATCACAGGCACCACCACCACCTTCCCTTTCACCATCGACAGCATTGCCCCTGGAGCATTCCAGAATTGCAAAAACATCGTGTCGGTAACCCTCAACGCGGGCACTCGCACCCTGAGCGACTACGCCTTCAACGGCTGCACCTCGCTCCACACAGCAGTGGTGCCCAGTTCGGTAGTTCGCTGGGGCAAAAGCGTGTTTACAGGCGCCACCGCGCTTGAAAACCTCTATGTGAACATATCAAAGGAAACTGTTAGCGAAGATGAATTTAGCGGTTGCAAGAAAACCAACCTTTATGTGCCAAATGGTGAAGCCAATTTTTATAAAACAGACACCTACGAAAAACATAAACCATGGTACACGTGGAAGAATTTTTACGATGGTGCTGCCTACGACCACAAAGAAAACGCCCTCAACAGTGCATCGGGCCAGCACAAGTGCGCTTTCACGATTCATAGCCTTCGCCCCGACACCATCGATGGCGTAGCCTATGCAGGCCGCGCTACACTGGTAAAGGTGCCAGCAGTAAACGAGGTTTCCACCCTCAACATTCCCGATTACATCACCTATGGTGGCCACCGCTATGCTGTCACCAAGGTGGAAAAATGGGTGTATCCTGAAGGTGGCTTCCCCGCCGACGTGAACGTGGTGCTGGGCGCCAATGTAGACACGATCAGGCACGAAGCATTCTGCTTACTCGGTAGTACAATGAAAGTGATCAGCCTCAAGATGAATTCCAAATTGAAATTTATTGGTAAAAGTGCTTTCGATAACTGCCAGATTACTAACGATATCGTCCTTCCTTTAAGCATAGAAACTATTCAAGAATTCGCATTCCTACGCAATCTGTTTAAGCGCTTCCACATTCCTTCTACGATCAATCAATACGAAGTTGCTGGCAATGCGCTTTATGGTTGCAGCCAACTCGAAGAATTAACGCTGAATGGTCGGCTCAAACTTGTCGTTCCCAAGTGGAATCTGGGCGGCGTGCCTTCGACGTGCAAGATTATTGTACCCGATAAATATCTTGAAACTTATAAAGAAATCAGTGAATTAAGTGGATTTCAGTTTGAAAGTGGTGCTTACGATTTCACCCGCGACAACGTGTCGCGCGACAACACCATGTATCACATTTCGGTGATAACTATGAGTAAATTTAAGCAAGACGGTGTGCAGTACCATGGCACTGCACAATACGTTTACCACCCATCACACGTGAATCAATCGGGCACATTTAAGCCAAAAGGTTGCGAAACTTACACCGTGAATGGTGCCAACATGAACTTTTGGATGAGAGCTATTGAAGATAGCACGATGAAGAACTGCGAAAAAATCACCGAAATCGACCTCAGCGACATGGATGGGTTATTCGCGATTCGACAGGCTGCGTTCCAGGGCACTAGCGTCACTAAAGTCACACTCCCTCTAATAGAGGTTATTGGTAAAGACGCATTTTTAAATTGCAAAAACCTGAAAGAAATCTTCATGAATGGATGGCAGCCACTTTATGGCAACAATTTCTATGGCAACAATGCCGAAGGCTTCAGATGTTATGTACCGTGGTATGATTACTATAACGCAAAATCATACATTAAGAGTTGGAAAACGCTCCCCGACCAAACTAGGAAACCTCTTGACCAACTCTACCCTTGGTTGAAGAGTGGCACAGAAGTACGCGCGTTTGCCGTAGATGTGCCTGTCGATTGGAAGGCTGCTGGCCTGAAGGCTTATGTGGTGACCGAGTACAACAAAGACAAGAGCATGCTCACCACGCAGAAGATAGATGCTTCGGCAGCAGGCGAAGGCCTTCTCCTTGATGGACTTGAAATAGATAAAATCTACCGCCTCGACCGCCCAGCCACCACACCATCCACTCATCAGAATATGCTTGTGGGTGCAATAGAAGCAGATGTGGATGTATATGAACAAAAAATTGGATATTACTTTTATCCTTCTTCCAAGACATTTGTTGAACCCCGCTCTCGCAATATATGCTACCAAGGCTCTGCCTATCTGCTGATTCCCACCTCGCAAGGTGGTAACACCACCATCGAGGTCGATGTTTGGACCAAGGGACTTAAGGGCGACGTGAATGGCGACGGCCAAGTTAACGT
>JAUNCU010000267.1 GCA_030526455.1 Bacteroidales bacterium
CAACAAGTCAACAAGTCAACGAGTCAGCGAGTCAACAAGTTTAAGAAATAAATAAGGAAGTTACCTTTGTTGTGGGTAACTTCCTTTTTATATAGTATCGCTTTTCGTTGGCTTTTACTTTTCTCCGTAGAGGAGGTCGCCGGCGTCGCCTAGGCCTGGCACGATGTAACTGTGGGCGTTGAGCACGTGGTCGATGTCGGCTGCCCAGATGGTGGCGTCTACGCCTTCGGGCAGATTGTTCTTCACGTATTCAATGGCCTGGTCGGTGGCGATGACCACGGCGATGTGGATGTGCTTGGGTGTGCCTTTCTGCATGAATGCCTTCAGTGCCACTTCCATCGAGCAGCCGGTGGCGAGCATGGGGTCGGCCACCACGAGCACCTTGTCCTGGATGCTGGGGCTGGCGAGATATTCGGTGCGAATCACGAATTCGTCGCTGCCGTCCACATATTCGCGGTAGGCCGAGATGAAGGCGTTTTCAGCATCGTCGAAATAACTGAGCAGACCCTCGTGCAGCGGCAGGCCAGCGCGGAAAATGGTGCCCAGCACCACCTTGGAGGCAATGGTGCGTGTCTTCGCCACGTCGAGCGGAGTGACGGTGTCGCGGTCGGCAAACTGCAGGCGCTTCGAGATTTCGTAGGCCATGATCTGGCCGATGCGCTTCACATTGGTGCGGAAACGCATGCGGTCGGTCTGTATGTTCTTGTCGCGGAGTTCGAGCATATATTGGCTCACCAGCGAATCATGCTCACATAAGTTGATTACTTCCATATCGTTATGTATATATAAACTACGGTTTTAGAGGTTGCTAATTGCAAATATACAACAAAATGTCCAAAAAACCTATATTACAAATTGCTTAGCGCGTATAATGGCAAAACTTTCACGTGTCGCTCGGCATTTTCGTCGTCTTTGTCGCAGTAAACGAAGGCGCCAAAGTTTTCGAGCGATGTGCGCACCGCTTGCTGAAGATGGTGCTTGCGCAAAAACACCCACAGGCTTTGCATGCTGCCTTGTGTGCTGGCTTTCACTTCCACGGGCAGCACATGGCCATTTTTCACCGTGAGGTAGTCGACTTCGGCAAGGCTGTTTTTGGTGTTGTTCTGCCAGTAATGCAAATCGGTTTTCTGGTAGCAGTCGGCATACTTCGCCAGTTCCAGCCCGGCAAACATTTCAGATGCGGCGCCTTTGTTGACAAATTCGATTTCCGAGGCGAGTAGCGTGTCGGATGCCGGAGCGCCCAGCATCGTGAGCATTACACCCAGGTCGAAGAAGAGGTATTTCACATAGTTGCTGTTTTCTTCGGCGCCCAGCGGGAGCCCGTTGGCGCTGGAGTGCTTCACCGGCAAAATGAGTCCGGCAAGCGTGAGCAGGTGCAAGGCGTCTTTCACCACACTCGAGCGGAGATCGCTGGCCACGGCTGCGTAGACAAATTTTGAGCCCGCTTGCAGGGCTACCGACCGAAGCGCCTGGCGGAGCAGTACTGGCGAAACGCGTTTTTTGTATTTTGCAAAGTCGTCTTGGTAGGTTTCGAGGATATCGGTGTGGATTCTCGACACTTCCAGGTAACTATGCGTCTCCACCCACTCGGCCACAGCAGCGGGCATGCCGCCCACGAGGTAGAACGACCGCAATTGGTCGATGAGGTTTTTATGAGCCAACTCGGGGAGCGGCTCTTCGCTTGTGGCCTTTTTCTTGTAGTCCACCATCAAGTCGAGCCCTTGGGCCATGAGAAACTCGTCGAAAGAGAAGGGATACATGTGAAGCGAGCGAATTCTTCCCACGCCAAAGGAGGGCAGTTCTTCGAGGGCGAATTCCAAAAGCGATCCAGCCGCAATCACGTGCAACTCAGGGTAGTCCTCTTTGAAATAGCGCAGCGACATGATGGCCTCTTTGCACATCTGGATTTCGTCGATAAACAGAAGCGTTTCGCCCGGGATGATGGGCGTGTGCAGCGTGCCACTTAGGTTTTCGCAAGTTTTCTTCACATCGATATTAGGCGTGAAGAGTTGGCGCAAATCGGGTTGACGCTCGAGGTTGATTTCCAGGAAGTAGCGGAATGATTTGCCCAGTTCTCTTACGGCGGTGGATTTGCCCACTTGCCTAGCGCCTCTAATGAGCAGGGGCTTGCGATGTGGGGTGGTTTTCCACGCCTGAAGTTGGTCGTCGATATGTCGCTTGAAATATGGCATTTTTGTAGGTTTTATTGAATTTACTGATTTACAGTGCAAAATTAGTAAAATTTGCTAAAATCCAAACCAAAAAATGGCGAAAAAGTGCTAAAATCCAAACCAAAAATCGGACAAAATCTGCTAAAATCCAAACCAAAAACTTTTTTCTGGGGGGAATTTGGGGTGGTTGGGCACTACCATAACCGACCCTCTCCGAGGCTCTTTTTTTGTGTGGACGCTATCTCCAAGCTGCGCTCGCGAATTGCTGCGCAATTCACTCGCTTGCATGGAGTTAACCATAATAAG
>JAUNCU010000047.1:0-5733 GCA_030526455.1 Bacteroidales bacterium
AGAAAAACTAGTCCCACTAGAGTTACTAGAATCTCTGGAGCCACTAGAGCCTATAGATTCACTAGCCCCACTAGAGCCACTAGCCCCCACCACCCCCTCAAGAAAAAAGCCCTATCCTCCACAAGCGCCCGGCGGAAAGTAGATTATGCACGTTTTTTGGGTGTATGTGGCAGATTTTTTGTAAATTCGCAATTTATAATGTGGTATTAACTGTTTTTTTACATTTACGATATGGAAACGATTAAGGTGAAGATAGTGAATAAGAGCCCTAATGCGCTGCCTGCCTACGGTACGGCCCAGAGCGCGGGCATGGATTTGCGTGCGTGGCTTGAGGAGCCCGTTACGCTGCAGCCACTGGAGCGCCGACTGATTCCCACTGGGGTGTCGATCGCGCTGCCTGAGGGCTTTGAGTGCCAACTGCGCCCTCGCAGCGGTCTGGCGCTGAAGCGCGGTCTCACACTGCTCAACACCCCTGGCACCATCGATGCCGACTACCGTGGCGACATTGGGGTGATTATGGTGAACCTGAGCAGCGAACCTCAAACCATAGAACACGGCGAACGCATTTGCCAAATGGTGATTGCACGCCACGAAACGGTGGTATGGGAAGCCGTGGATACGCTCGACGAAACCGAACGCGGTGCTGGCGGTTTTGGCCACACCGGAACGAAATAGCAACATGATGAACTTCAAATATGCAAAATCGCTGTGCGTGGCCTTGGTGCTGATGGCTGTGGCGCTGCCGCTGGCCTTGCGCACTGCCGCTGCCGAGGAAAAGACGATCACGGAGGAAGACCGCATGAAGGCCGCCTACGCCTTCCTCGAGGCTGAAAAACAGCGCAATATGGGCCGCGACGACGCCTTCCACCACCTGGTGGAATATGCCCACTCGCTCGACCCCGAAAATTCCACCATCGCCTACTATCTGGGCTACAGCCGCCTGATGAAGAGCAACATGAATGTGACCGACAGCCTCTTCACAGCCTCGCTGCGCATGATGCGCAAGCATGTGGACCTGCATCCCGAGGATAAATATGAGGCCGACCTCTATGCCAATGGCAACATGATTGCCAACCAGGTGCAAGAGGGGCTGCGTGTGCTCAAGATTCAAGCCGAGCGCAATCCTCACAGCGTGGAGACACAACTGAGCATCGCCGACGCCTACGCCCGCCTCGCCGACTACCGCAACGCCATCGCCGCCTACGACAGTGTGCAGCGCTGGCAGGGCAACTCGGTGCAGATTTCGGCGCGCAAAGTGAGGGCCTACCAAGCGCTCAACGACACGCTGGGCGCCATAGGCGAGATGCGCGCACTGCTGGCCACCGCACCACGCAATGTGGACTACAACCTGGCCATGGGCAACATGATGCTGATGTTTGGCGAGCGCGACAGTGCGCTGGTGTATCTCGACAAGGCGCAGCAGTATGAGCCCGACAATGGTGCCACCTATCTGGCGAAGGCGCAATTCTACAACGCCATCGGCGACACGGTGAACTACGACCTGCAGACCCGCCGCGCGCTCGTGTCGAAAGACCTCAACGTGGAAAGCAAGGTGCAGGTGCTTGCCGACTATGCCCGCCACCTGCTGCAAGAGAAGGATTCCACTGGCCGCACCGAGCAACTCTTCAACGTGCTCATCGAGCAGCATCCTTCCGAAACGCAGATTCGCAGCCTCTTCAGCGAATACCTCGCCGCCAAAGACGACATGAAGGGCGCCGCCGAGCAGATGGACTATGTGGTGAACCTCGACCCCACCGACGCCCAGGCGTGGAACCGTCTGCTGGTGCTCAACATCATCGCCGAGAACTATGAAGCCGCCATCGCCGCGGGCGACCGTGCCATAGCCCTCAACCCCGACGATGTGGAACTCTACGGCTACATCGCACCATCGTACTACAACATCAAGAAATACGACAAAGCAATCGAAGTCTACGAGAAGGCGCTCTCGGTGGTCGACAGCACCGACACCGAGCACCGCGCACAATTTCTGGGCGGCATGGGCGACGTGAAGTGCGCCCAAGGCGACACCCTCGCCGCTTTCGCGCTCTACGACCAGGCGCTGGAAATCAACCCCGACGATGTGGGCGTGATGAACAACTACGCCTACTTCCTGGCGCTGGCCGAACGCGACCTCGACAAGGCGGAGCGCATGAGCGGCAAAACCATTCAGGCGCAGCCACAGAACCCCACTTTCCTCGACACCTATGCGTGGGTGTACTACAAGCGGGGCGAATACACCATGGCGCAACTCTACATTGAGATGGCCATCAACAACGAAACCCGACCCAGCAGCGACCTGCACGAGCACTACGGCGACATCCTCCTTGCCACTGGCAACAAGGCCGCAGCCCTGGAGCAGTGGCGCAAAGCCCTCGAACTCGACGCCGGCAACCAAGCCTTGCTCGAGAAACTGGAGAAGTTGGCGAAGGAACTCAGCTAAAGCGAAAAGAAAAACGACGAAAACAATAACTAAAACTACTGCAAAACATAATCATCACACGATATGAAGATCTTCAGATATATCCTCCCTGTGCTGGCTCTGGCGAGCGTGATGACCTCATGCGGCTCGCAGAAAGCAGCCGTGGCCGACACCGCCAAAGTGAGCACCGCCTCTGTCGAGGCCCCCGCCACCCAGCAAGTGAGCCATGTGGCTAAAATCGCCAATTCCTTCGGCGCCTGGACCACCCTCAAGGCTGGCGGCAGCGTGAGCATCGGCGCCGGCAAGTCGCTCTCCTCCTCGATGCAAATGCGCATGGAGCGCGGCAAGAGCATCTACATCTCCGTTCGCCCCATGGGCATCATGGAGGTGGGCCGCCTCATCATCACGGGCGACACGCTCATCGTGATCGACAAACTCCACAAGCGCTACCTCAAGGAAGACGCGCGCCTGCTCACCGCTGGCATCCCCATCAACGTGAGCACGCTGCAAGACATCTTCCTGGGCCGCGCCTTCATCTTGGGCAAAGGCACGCTCAACAGTGGCATGGCCAATCTGGTGAGCCTGGTGAACGTGGACGGCAGTTACATGATTCGCCCCAAGGAACAATTTGAAGGTTTTGAATACGACTTCAAATTCGACAAAAATTACCGCATCAAAGCCCTTGAGGTGATTCCCGCATCGAGCACCGACAAAGTGACCACCTACTCGGTGGACTACGCCGACGTGAAGACTTCGCTGGCAGGCTACATCGCCTCGAAGGTGAACGTGGCCACCAAAATCAACCGTCAGCCTCTCTCACTCTCACTCGAATACAGCGGCTACACCTGGAACGAAGAGGTGGTGATCGACACCAAGATTCCAGCCAACTACACTCGTGTAACGGGCAGCAGTCTGCTCTCGCTTTTCTCTGCACAATGATAGAAATCAAGAAATACAGCGCCGAGCAGTGCCAGCAGTGGGACGCGTTTGTGGCCTCGTGCTGCAACGCCACCTTCATGCACCAGCGCCCCTACATGGACTACCACAGCCACCGCTTCACCGACCACTCGCTCATGGCTTACCGCGATGGGCGGCTGGTGGCCGTGCTGCCCGCCAACGAATGCGAGGGTGTGCTCTACAGCCACCAAGGCCTCACCTACGGAGGCTGGCTGCACCCACGCAAGCATTTCGACGCCACCGTGATGATGGAGGTGATGGATGCCGCCATCGCATGGCTGCGCGATGCGGGATTCAGCAGCGTGGTGTATAAACCCGTGCCTCACATCTATCACTCCTACCCCGCCGAAGAAGACCTCTACGCCCTCTTCCGCGCCGGCGCCACTCTGAGCGAATGTAACATCTCCACCACCGTGCTGCTGGGCGATGCCCTACCCTTCGACCGCGGCAACAAAAGCGGTGTGAACGCTGCCATCAAGGCGGGCGTGCAGGTGGGCGAAAGCAGCGACTGGGAAGGCTACTGGAAAGTGCTCAGCCAGGTGCTCGCCGAGCACCACGAAGCGCAGCCCGTGCACTCGCTGGAGGAAATCACACTGCTCCACAGCCGTTTTCCCCAAAACATACGCCTCTACACCGCCACAGTAGAAGGGCGCATCGTGGCGGGTGTGGTGATCTACTACACCGCCACCGTGGCACACTGCCAATACATCGCCGCATCGGAGGAAGGACGCCGCATCAAGGCGCTACCGTTGCTCTTCAAAAACCTCATCGACGAAGCCAAGGCCAGCGGACGCACCTACTTCGACTTTGGCATCTCCAACGAAGACCACGGCCAGGTGCTCAACTGGGGCCTCGTGCAGCAGAAATCGCGACTCGGCGGACGTGGCATAGCCTACAACGCATTCAAAATCAACTTATAAGTATAACGCACAATGGCAGCACGCAGCAGCATATCTCGCATGGCCGTAAAGGCAATGGGCATATTTGGCGGAGTGCAGATGATAGGCATCATCTGTTCGATCGTGCGCACCAAACTCGTGGCGCTCTGGATAGGGCCCGTGGGTGTGGGACTCTTCGGCCTGTTCAACCAGGCGCTCGAGATGATCAACACCGCCACCAATCTGGGCATACGCCAAAGCAGCGTGCGCGACATCTCGCAGACCAACGAAGCGGCCGACACTGGCGCGCTGAAGCGTGTGATTAGCGCCGTACGCCGCTGGTCGCGATGGCTGGGACTGGGCGGGGCTGCGCTCACCATCGCACTGGCACCCGTGTTGAGCCAACTCACCTTCGGCAACGAAGACCACACGTGGGGCTTCATCGCCCTCTCGGTGGCACTACTCTTCATGGCCATCACCAATGGCGAACACGCCGTGCTTCAAGGCCTCTCGAAACTCAAGCGCCTGGCACAGGCCACCATGTGGGGCACCATCTTCGGGCTGGTGGTGTCGGTGCCCATGTTCTACTACCTGGGCGAAGCCAGCGTGGTGCCCTCCATCATCGCCTACGCCGCCGGCTGCATGCTCTTCGCATGGCTGCTGCGCCATAAAGACCACAACGGCGCACGCCTGAGCACCGGCGAAACCTTCGCCATAGGCAAAGGATTTGTGAAACTGGGCATCTACATGACCGTGGGCATCTTCATCACCATGCTCACGGGCTACCTCTTCAACGCATGGCTCAACCACACGGCGGGCACTGCCGAAGTGGGCTTCTACCAAGCCGGCTACACCCTGGTGAACAAATACACCGGCCTCGTGCTCACCGCCCTGGGCATGGAATACTACCCCCGCCTGGCACGCGTGGCACAGAGCCGCATGCGCCTCACCGCCTTCGTTTCGCAAGAAGTGACCGTGGCGATGCTGGTGATGGCGCCCATCGTGGCCATGTTTATCCTCCTTCGCAGCACCATCGTGTGGCTGCTCTACGCACCCGAATTCGAAAC
Source organism: Bacteroidales bacterium (assembly GCA_030526455.1). Taxonomy (GTDB): domain Bacteria; phylum Bacteroidota; class Bacteroidia; order Bacteroidales; family Muribaculaceae; genus Sodaliphilus. Next base: position 5,322 of record JAUNCU010000047.1, read on the forward strand.
CATCATCACCTTCATCACCTGGGGCATGCTAGGCACCGTGTGGCGCACACTCTCGTGGTGCATGGCATTTGTGATACTCGCCAAGGGCGACGGCAAAACCTTCCTCGCCACCGAGGCAGTGAGCGACCTGATAGGTTTCGGGCTCAATATATGGATGTATCACCTGTGGGGACTCACCGGGCTGGGCATCTCGTTTATGGTGTGGTATGTGATCTACACCGCCATGATCTATGTGGTGTATCGCTGGCGCTACGGTCTGCGCCTCACCCTGCGCAGCATCGCCTCCACCCTACTGGCCCTCACAAGCGCCACCGCCCTGATGCTCACCATGGACCACGGCCTCACCGCCGCAGCCATCGCCATCACCGTGGCCGTAACAGCCACCTGCGCCTGGATGCTCAAGCGATTGTTG
>JAUNCU010000047.1:5743-16448 GCA_030526455.1 Bacteroidales bacterium
TTTTCTTTTGATTCTTTTTCATGAGTTAATAAGATTTTTCAGGATTTTAGAAGTTAAGAAGTTGAAGAAGTTAAGACGATTGTCTTGGCTGGTGATTTTTTCCGGAAGTTCCGGTGGCTCCGGAACTTCCGGACTTAGCACTCGTTGACCAGTGGACTTGTTGACTCGTAGACCCCTAAAATCCTTAAAGTCCCTTAATTATTTGTGAATTATTTTTTGTTATTGAAAATAGTTGCTATCTTTGCAACAGAATATTGAAATAAACAGATTATGTGACGGAGGGTCTCATCAAAAATGAGATTCTTTCGTTTCTTTTACTAACTATTTTTTAAGCAGAATTTTACCATGGCTATAAGCTACATGACCCAAGAAGGGTACGACAAAAAAATGGAGGAACTCAAGCACCTCGAGAGTGTTGAGCGCCCCGACGTGGTACGCGCCATTCAGGAGGCTCGCGAAAAAGGCGACCTTTCTGAAAACGCAGAATACGACGCCGCCAAGGAACGCCAGGGCCAACTCGAAGCCAAGATTGCCGAACTGAAGGCACTGGTGGCTTCGGCTCGCATCATCGACCAGAGCAAACTCCAAACCGAAGAGGTAGCGCTTCTTAACAAGGTGACTATCAAGAACCTTAAGAACAACGCTTCTATGACATACACCATCGTGAGCGAAACAGAAGCGAATCTGAAGGAAGGAAAAATCTCTATCACCACTCCCATCGCCAAGGGATTGCTTGGCCACAAGGTGGGCGACGTGGTGGAAGTGCAGGCCCCTGTGGGCAAAATGCAGTTCCAGATTGTAGAAATAGGTGTATAACGACAAAAGATAAATCAACACTACAATGGCTTCAATTTTCAGCAAAATCGTGGCTGGCGAAATTCCCAGTTACAAATGCGCAGAAGACGAGAACTACTATGCTTTTCTCGACATCAACCCCGTGAACGAGGGTCACACGCTGGTGATTCCTAAGCACGAGGTGAATTACATCTTCGACCTCGAGAGCGACGAATATGCCGGCCTGTGGCAATTTGCCAAGAAAGTGGCCGCCGCACTCAAAAACGCTGTGCCATGCGAGCGCATTGGCGTAGCGGTGATGGGTCTGGAAGTGCCACACTGCCACATCCACCTCATCCCCATCGTTACCGAGGGCGACATGAACTTCCGCAACAAAAAGGAAGTGCCTGCTGAGAAGATGGCTGCCATTGCAGAAAAGGTGCTTGAAGAATTCGCAAAACTCTAATCGACGCTTTTGTGAATGCCTTTCGGGCAATTTTTTCCACAATACACTTTTCAATCCCCACAACAAGCGCTTCCTGGACCGGCAACTCGGCCTTAGGCAGCGCTTTTCTCTTTCTTTCGCAGCATGAATAGGCTATTTTTAACACTCCTACTCCTCGCTTTCGCCGCGCTCAATGGCGCTGCGCAAGAGGTGGTGCGCGACAGTGTGAGCACCGCTGCCGACAGCCTTGCCTTGGCGCCCGTGAGGGTGATGGACAAGATTACGGCCGCGCCCGAGCCTAAGCGATCATACTGGGACCACGGCCTGGGCAAACTGCTGAAGAAGGTCGACACCATGCTGGAGGAAGGCCAACTCTCGGGCATCGACACGGCCTACCAAACGATTCCGAAGTATAACCGCCAGGTGTATCTCGGCGCCTACGGCTACTGGCAGAACTACAGCAATTTCATCCCCTTCCACTTCCCCGAGGTGGTAAACCAGCAAATTCCTGCCCTGCGCGACCAGACCTACTACAAAATCAATGCCCACACCCACCAGATGGAAATGGAACTGGGCATCGACTGGAAGGGACTGGCCATAGAAATTCCCATCCCCATTCGTAACAACTACAGCGCCAGTTACGGCTTGGCGAAGAATGGATCGGTGTGGGGATTCCGCCTGCGATTCAAGAACATCAACTCGGTGTCGGGTCAGAAGCGATTTGGCATGCACGACGCCCTTATCGACTACGTGCGCGAGCATCCCGAAGAGGCCGAGGGGCTCAACGACCTCATCGACTACGTGCAGGATGAGCGCATCGAGTCCGACAAGCACAACATCAAGATATTCTTTGCCGAAGGCTACTATGTGTTTAATCACAAGAAATTCTCCCTCTCGGCGGGCCTCTTTGCCGACATGGTGCAGAAGCGCAGCGCCGGCAGCCTCATGGTGTATGCCAACTACTACCAGAGCCGCTACACGATGCACGACGTGCTCATGGCCGACTACGACTTCTACCGCACGCAGCAACTCTCCATTGGCGCGGGCTACGGCTACAACTACTCGCTCATGGGCGGACGCCTGCTGTTTCACGTGAGCGCAGTGCCTATGATTTCGCTCTACTCCCACCTGGTGCACCGCGCGAAATTCAACACCGAGGCCGACCGCAACGAGTACGAATCTTGGTATCCTGAAGGACCTAAATTCTACGACCCGTCCGACAAGGGCAAGTCGCGATTCCGCGTCAATGCCTTCGCACGCTTCGCCGCCAACTACAGTTTCGGGCGCTACGTGCTGGCATTCTTCGTCAACTACCGCTACTACGGCTACAGCAACGACCGCCGCCTCCACATCAATAACCAAGAAGCCGACGCCCAAATCAACTTCGGCTACCGCTTCTAAAAAAGCAACAAAAAAATCTAGATATCCAGAACACCCTAGATATCTAGAAAAATTTCTAATTTCAAAAGCCAAGACTAACGTCTTAACTTCTTAACTTCATAACTTCTAAAAGAAGAATCTTCTCAATTTCTCACCAAAAGCATTCCCTTTACCACTTGGTGGGTGATTTCTTCACCCATGCTCTGGTGGGCGATGGCGAGGCCGAAGGCTGCCGCGGCGGCAGGGCCGTTGCCAGTGGTGATGTTGCCGTCGATGGCCACCGATTCGGTGCCCACAATGGCGCCAGTCATGCCGTCTTCCATGCCAGGATAGCACACGGCATTGCGGCCTTCAAGCAGGCCGAGCGGACCGAAGATCACCGATGGCGAAGCACAGATGGCAGCGATTTTTCCGCCCTTGGCGTGCTGGGCGAGGAGGGCGTCGGTGAGGGGCTTGCAGGCGGCAAGATTGCTTGCACCGGGCATGCCACCGGGGCAGATGAGCCATTCGGCAGAAGTGAGGTCGACGTCGGCGATAAGGGCATCGGCCTTCACCACCACACCGTGGGCGCCAGTGGCCTCAAGAGTGGGGTTGATGCTCACGGTAACCACCTGCATGCCAGCGCGGCGCATGATATCTACTGTGGTGAGGGCTTCGATTTCTTCAAAGCCGTCGGCAAAAAATACGTAGGATGTGTTCATTGCTCTATAGCGTTATTTGAGGGTTGATAAAATAGTTTTCAGTGATAAAGATAGTAATAATCCTGGAGATAATCAAATAAACTTTCGCAGGCGCCCGTAGTCAAAAAGGCAAAAATAGGGTTTGCAATATTTGTGAATACCGAAGAAATAACGTAAGTTTGTAGAAATTTAACAATTACCGACATGTCAAAATTCATAGAAAAGACGCTCGAAGACGGCGAAAAAATCATCTTCAAAGGACGCTTACACTGGACCTTCAACTGGCAATACACCTTTGGCGGGTCGCTGCTCGCCATTCTGGGACTGGCCATGCTCATCATCGGACTCACCCGCCCCGAAACGCTATTCACCATCTTTGGCACCATAGGGCTGGTGCTGGGCGTGGGATTTGTGACGTGGGGATATTTCATACGCAGCAAAACCACCTTCGCCATCACCAATCACCGCTTCATCCAGAAAGACGGCATCCTCAGCATCAAGATGACCGAGATTCCGCTCTTCAAGATCGAAACCGTGAACCTCTATCAAAGCCTGTGGCAGCGCCTGTTCAAAACCGGCTCAATCGAACTGGTGGGCAGCGGCGGCACCAATCACAAGGTGGACTACATCCAGGAGCCCTTCGACGTGAGAAAAATCCTCACCACCCGCATGAAAGCCACCCACGACCAAAGCCAAGACTAAACAAGAGCCCCAAGCCCCGAGGGAAAAGGGATCACATGATAAAAAATCACCGCAATTGCTCTAGCCAGCGATTGCGGTGATTTTCTTTATTTCTTTTAGGCCGTGAGGCGCTTCGTCTTGTGGATTGCGAAGGCTAGGACTGTGAGGAAGCCTGCCAGTGGGATGATGAAGGGGAGGATGAGTGAGGTGTGGTCGGCGATGAGGCCCATCAGCAGGAAGGCACAGCCGCCCACGGGGGTCATCATCAAGTAGGACGAGGCGCGCTTCTTGCGCTGGGCGTCGAGGCCCGAGAGGGTGAGCGAGAAGATGGTGGGAAACATGATGGCCTCGAAGGCGAAATTGGCGATGAGGGCATAGAGCGCCATCTTTCCGCCCATGAGCACGCCACACATGCATGCCACGCTGCCCGCCGCACAGGCGAGCAGCACTCTAGCGGGGGCCACATATTTCATCACCCATGCGCCCAAAAAGCGGCCGCCCATGAAGATGAAGAGCGCCAGCGAGAGCAAGTGAGCCGCCTCTACATTGGTGGCCACGCCTTCGCCAGCGAGAAACATCACAAAGTAACTATTGATGCTGATTTCTGCCACCTCGTAGGCCAGCAGTGCGCAGAAGCCAAACACCACAGCCTTGCCCAGGCGGGTGGAATGGGTGGCGGGAGCAGCGGCTGCGGCATCGTCTTGAACCACTTCGGGGAGTTTCACTCGCGTAAAGATGAGTGCCACCGCTATCACCACCACGCCCATGAGCATGTAGGGCACGGTGACGTCGCCGCCCGAGAAGAGGAAGTTGCCCAGCAAGAGTGGCGCCAAGGCGCAACCGAGGCCGTTGAACGACTGCGAGAGGTTGAGGCGCGAGGTGCCCGTTTCGGCGGGGCCGAGCAGGGTGGCATAGGGATTGGCCGAGGTTTCGAGGAAGGTGAGCCCCACGCCTATGATGAAGAGGCACACCAGGAATGCGGGTAGCGTGCCTATGGCGGCGCCCGGGATGAAGAGCAGCGCACCGGCGGCATAGAGCATCAGCCCCATCACCACGCCCTTGCGATAGCCGAAGCGCGAAATGAACATGCCCGCGGGGATGGCGGTGAGGAAATAGGCCAGATAGGTGGTTACCTGAATCATCGACGACTCGGTGATGCTGATGTGCATCGATTCGCGGAAGTGCTGGTTGAGCACGTCGAGAATGGCGCGCGCAAAGCCCCACAGGAAAAACAGCGAGGTGATGAGGATATAGGGAAGCAGATATTGCTTTGATGTAAGTTTCATTGAAGCGAATGTTTAATAGAGTGTTTATTTCGTGTTTTGTCGCACCAGTTCCATGGCGCGGTGGTAACTCGAGGAGAAAGGACCCGAGTGCTCGAGTTTGATGGTGCTCACGGCGGCGGCAAATCGGCCCGCCTCTTCCACCGTGGCACCCTGCGCGCGGCGGTAGATGTAGCCCATGGTGTAGGTGTCGCCGCAGCCCGTGGCGTCAACCAGCAGCAGCGGCTGGAAGGCGGGGATGTCGTAGAACACGCCGTCGGCAAGGATAATGCTGCCGAAACTGCCCAGCGAAAGGAGCACCTCCTTCACGCCCCAGTCGGCGAGTTGCTGCGCCGCCTTGTGAAGGTCGCTTTCTCCGGTAAGCACCTCAGCCTCATATTCGTTCACCTTCAGCACATCCACATACTTCAGCGCCTCGCGTTTCTCATCCCAGTCGATGGGATACACCTCCTCGCCGCGCACGTCGCGCAAAAATCCCTGCGCGTCCACCACCAGGGTGCCGCGCGTGTGAAGGTATTTGATCACGTCGAGCGAGAAGTCGTCGGGCAGCAGTGTGCCCAGCACGATGTAGCGCGCCTCCACCTCCTTGAGTTTCTCCACGGTGAAGGGGTCGGCCTTGTGGCGCACGCGCTGCTTGCGCTCGTTCTGGTTTTCGCCATAGATGTTTTCAAAATTCACCGTGTAGCGGCTCGGAATCACCTCCACGTCGATGCCACGGCCGCGCATATCCTTCACCGCATTCATCTCGCTCTCGGCGAGCGAAGTCACGAGTTTGTAACTCAAGCGATGCTGGCAGCCGCTCGCCTTCTCCGACTGGAAAAGCGAGTTGATGCCATAGGAAAAATAGAACGAAGTGCCACCCGGCATATACACCTCCTGAGCGGGGGTAACAATCTTATCGAGCGTAATGTGCCCGATGCAACAAATATCAAGCATAATTATTTTTAGTCAATTAAATTGCAGCAAGGCAAAGCGTAAGCCCACCAAGCCATTGCCATAAGAAACTACAAAGATATAAACACTTTTTTACATTATCGCTGAATTTACTAAAAACACATGGAAAAAAGTGAATACAACAGAAGGAATTTTATTCAGGAATAATATTTCAAAAGTCTAGAAGTTATACAATTACTGCCAGAGAGGTTCTGACTCCCAACCCTCAGGAAAACCAAGAGCATTCTTGTCGATCTCAGGGAAATCGGAGAACAGAGCATGTAGTTTGTCTAGCATATCGTTGTTTGGAGAGATAATATCAATAAAGTATTTAATTACACACAAAGTAAAATAGATGCGTAACAAATCTGTGGGCAAGGTTATCCAGGGCCGAGTCATTCGATTTGGCAAGGTGGCACGAATGGAGTATACTTTGTTCCAAACACGTGAGTGATGACAGCAAGAGTTTCTCGTTACGGTTATGATGGTGAGCCAAGACTCGAATGGAATGACGTGAAGACCGAAGGTTTGAGAAATAAGTTTCTTAATTCTGTTGTTCTTTAGGTTGCTATAGATATTCGTCATTACTCCAAGTGGTAGTATTTCGGCCAATATCCATGCTGGAGGATATGGGTCGCAATATGTATTTCGGAAATGAATAATGAAGTCTTCTCTAGTGTGTCGCAGTTCGCTATCGATGAGTGACATTGTTCGGGTGAACTTTGCTTGATCAATAAAATTACTAGCATTTGTCATCCAGAATGGATCGCCAATGAAATCAGATGCAACATTTACAATTGTGCTACGTATCTTTTCTATTTCATTAAAGAGAAGCAAACGGAACTTCTTATCAAAACGATACAGCGTCATTACTTTATCAAAAGAAGCGCCTTCTTTGTAAATATGCCGTTTCTTTGGAATTTTCAGCAAGGGATACATGTACGCAGAAAGGCGGTAGTAACCTATATGCTTTAGATAATGTTCTGCCTTTATCGGATTATGGATTTCAAGACCTCTAGATTGAAGCAATAGCACGAGGTCATGCGGAGTTTTATAGGCTTTGCTATATGGAATTGTCGTTGCCATGATTATATAGAAAAAAAACGACCCGCACATTTGAGCATCGTTGAGAGGCTTGGCGGGTTCTTGCGCTGCAAAGATATGTATAATTCCTCAACTGTGCAAATATTTATTGGGTTATGTAATATTTTGCCTTGAATTATTCCTACGGCGCTGACGGTTAAGATACTAAAGTCATTCATGAGTTATGATGATTGCTTAGGACTTTGACCGCTTTGAGTTATGCATGGGGCTTATGGGGATTGGGGTGTTGCCAGGGCATTTTTGCGAATTTATGGGGGATTGCTTTGTGGAACGAGCGAAAGGGTGTAAATTTGCATTATATTTAATAAATTAGCGATTTTGCGTACCTACTTCTCGAAATATCTCATCATGCTCTGCTGCGCCGCGCTTGTGTGGGGGCTGCTTCCTTCGTGCAGTTCTACGAAGCATGTGCCTGAAGGGCAGTATCTGCTCGACAATGTGAGTCTGCACATTCTCGACAAGCAAAACGAAAACAGCGAAGTGAGCACCTACGACCTGGTGAACTATCTGCGCCAGACCGAAAACCACAAGGTGCTGGGCGGTCTGAAACTGCAGTTGGCGTTCTACAACCTCTCGGGAAAGGACTCCACGAAGTGGTTCAACAAATGGGTGCAGCGTGTGGGCACGCCGCCTGTGATCTACGACTCTACACTCACCGAGGCGAGCGTGAACCAACTGAAGATGGCGCTGCTCAACAAGGGCTACATGAACAACAATGTGACGAGCGAAGTGGAAACCGATGAGGGCAAGCGCAAGGTGCGCGTGAAGTACAACATTCGCCTCAATGCGCCTTACTACGTGCGCAACATCGCCTACGACATTCCTAACGACACGATTCGCGACTACATTCTCGCCGACACCACGCTCTACCCTATCAGGCAAAACTCGGTTTTCGACCACAACAAACTGGAGAAGGAGCGCGAATTCATTACCGAAAATCTGCGTAATCACGGCTACTACGCCTTCAACAAGGAATACATCACTTTCTTTGCCGACACGGCTGCGGGATCGCGCGCCGTCGACCTCACGCTCAACCTGCGCCAGCCTCGTGCGCTCACACGCATCCCTGAATACACCAGCCACCGACCATTCTACGTGCGATCGGTGACCTATGTGACCAACTACGACCCCGTGACCATGCAAGACGGCCACTACTCGGGCGTGGAGGAAGAATACGGCGGACTGCGCTACATCTACGACGCCGACGACCGCTACCTGCGCCGCAGCCCCCTGCACGAGTGCTGCTACATCACGCCGGGCGAAATCTACGACGCTAGCAATGTGACCAAGACCTACAAGGCACTGGGCCGATTTGAGATTCTGAAATTTGTGAACATCATCACCGAACCCGTGGGCGAAATCGACGGGAAGATGTGGGTCGACACCTACATCCTGCTGCAGCGCGACAAGTCGCAAAGCGTGTCGGTGGCGCTCGAAGGCACCAACAGCGAGGGCGACCTGGGCTTCGGCGTGGGCATGACCTATCAGCACCGCAACATTTTCAAGGGGTCGGAGGTGCTCAACGCCAAGTTCTCTACCCGCTACGAGAGCATCTCGGGCGACGTGGGCGGCCTCATCAACGACAACTACTCTGAATATTCGGCCGAGGTGGGCATCATGTACCCGAAATTCAAGGCGCCTTTCCTGAAGCGCAGTTTCAAGCAGCGCATCAAGGCCACCACCGAACTCACCACCTCGTTCAGTTACCAGGCGCGACCCGAATACACGCGCATCATCGCTGGCGCGGGATGGAAATACGTGTGGAGCGAGCGCAACAACAACACCTCTCACCACACGCTCAACCTGCTCGACCTGAGTTACGTGGCACTGCCTAAGAGCAAATCGCACTTCCTCGACAGCATCAGCAACCCGCTGCTGCGCTACTCTTACGAAGACCACTTTATCATGCGCCTGGGCTACAGTTTCTACCACACCAACAAGCGCGAACAGTCGCCGCTGAGCAAAGGCATTCAGCAAAACATCTACACGCTGCGCGCATCGGCCGAAACCGCGGGCAACTTGCTCTACGGCATCAGCAAACTGGTGGGCCACCAGAAGGCCGACGATGGCAGTTACAAGGTGTTTGGCATTCGCTACTCGCAATACGTGAAACTACAGGCCGACTACGCCTTTACCCACAACTTCAACGATCGCGCCTCGCTGGCAATGCACGTGGGCGCGGGCGTGGCAATTCCCTACGGCAACTCTTCGGTGGTGCCATTTGAAAAGCGCTTCTACGCCGGTGGCGCCAACAGTGTGCGCGGCTGGGGTGTGCGTACGCTGGGACCGGGTAGTTTTGCCGCCAAAAACAGTCAAAACAGTTTCATCTACCAGTGTGGCGACATTCGCTTCGACGCCAATATCGAATTCCGCTCAAAACTCTTCTGGGTGATAGAGGGCGCCGCCTTCATCGACGCGGGCAACATCTGGACCATACGCGAATACAAGGACCAGCCAGGCGGTGTGTTCCGCTTCGGCAAGTTCTACGAGCAACTGGCTGCGGCCTACGGCATTGGCGTGCGCATGAATTTCACCTACTTCCTGGTGCGCCTCGACATGGGTATGAAGGCCCACAACCCCGCATCGGGACAAGACCACTGGCCTCTGTTCCGCCCCAACTTCAAGCGCGACAGCGAATTCCACTTCTCGGTGGGCTACCCATTCTAAACGACGACGACACCAAAATTCTATAGCACTACACATTGATAAGAATATGAAAAAATTAGTGATATTTGACCTCGATGGCACGCTGCTGAACACCATCGACGACCTCGGACAGGCCGCTAACCACGCACTGCAGCAAAACGAATATCCCACCCACAGCATAGCATCCTACCCCTTCTTTGTGGGCAATGGGGTGCGCAACCTCATGAAACGCGTGCTCCCTGAATCGCAACGCGACGATGCCACCATCGAACGCGTGCTGAAAGATTTCAAGGCTTACTACGACGAACATCTCACCGACTACACCAAGCCCTACCCAGGCATCATCGAACTGCTGGAAGACCTGCGCGACCGCGGGGTGAAACTGGCGGTGGCGAGCAACAAATACCACGCCGCCGTGCAACGCCTCATCGAACACGCCTTCCCCACCATCGACTTCGTGGCGGTGGAAGGACAGAAGGAGGGCATCAAGGTGAAACCCGACCCCTCAATCGTGTTCAGCGTGCTCGCTCAAGCGCATGTGGAGAAAGCCGACACGCTCTATGTGGGCGACTCGGGTGTGGACATGGAAACCGCCCGCCGCGCCTGCATCGACTCAGTGGGCGTAAGTTGGGGCTTCCGCCCAATCAAGGAACTGAACGAATACCACGCCGACGTGATCGTAAACAGCCCCCACGAAATCCTGGAAATAGCAGAAAACGGGATTCCACTGAAGTGAGGGGGCTAAGGAGATTTTTCCAGGAAGTTAAGAAGATTTTCTT
>JAUNCU010000268.1 GCA_030526455.1 Bacteroidales bacterium
GCGCGGACGCGATGTATCGCGTCCCTACCACATGCTGCGTTTTGACACACCCCCCTACTATATTCGGGGTTTTGCAACACCGGCGGTGGAAGAGCGCCTCGCGTTTTCGCTTTGAACATGTCGTATTTTGAATTGTCGCGGCGGGTACTGAGGGTTATTTGCGGGGTTTTGGGAAGAGGTCGCGGTAGATGCGGGTGGTGGCGCCGGTGTGGGTGGCGATGTAGTTGCCGGCGATGTTGCCGCTGGTTTCCAGTGCCGATGGGGTGCTGAGCATCTTGTCCATGAGGGCGTTGAATTCCTGCTGCTCTCTCACGCAGTGTCCTCCTCCTATGGCGATGAGGTCGAGGGCCTCGGCGAATTTCCCGAATTTGGGTCCGAACACCACGGGTATGCCGTAGACGGCGGCCTCGTTGATGTTGTGGATACCTGCCCCGAAACCTCCGCCCACGTAGGCCATCTGGCCGTAGCGGTAGAGCGAGGATAGGATGCCGAAGCAGTCGATGATGAGGCAGTCGAGTTGGGCTGCCTGCTCTTCGGTGGTTTTGCTGTAGAGGCCAGCGCGTCGCTTGCTCTTTGCCATGATGGCGCTGAGGCGTGCGCTGTCGAATTCGTGTGGCGCGATGATGAGTTTCATGTTGGGATGCTCGTTGAAGTAGGGCATCACGATGTCCTCATCGGGCTGCCACGAACTGCCCATCACCAGGGTGAATGGCGAATTCTGGGCGAATGCGGCGATCACGGGAAATTCCTTGGCTGCGGCGCGCACGTCGGCCACGCGGTCGAAGCGGGTGTCGCCCGCCACTTCCACATTGTGGATGTCGATGCTCTTGAGCAACTGGCGCGAGTCTTCGTTCTGCACATAGATGCGGGTGAAGCAGCGCAGCATGTCGCGAAACTCTCCGCCCCAGGGCTTGAAGAAGATTTGCGACTCGCGGAAGATGGCCGAGATGATGTAGGTGGGAATCTGGCGGCGCTTGAGTTCGTGCAGGTAGTTGCCCCAGAACTCATATTTCACGAAGATGGCCATCGATGGGTTCACCAGGTCGATGAATTGCTTCACGTCGGCGCTCACGTCGAAGGGGAGATACACCACGGCGTCGACCAGGGCGTAGTCTTTGCGCACTTCGTAGCCGCTGGGTGAGAAGAAACTGAGCACGATGCGTGCATCGGGGTTCTCCTTTTTGATGCGTTCGATGAGCGGACGTCCCTGCTCGAATTCGCCGAGCGAGGAGGCGTGAATCCATATGTGGCGGTGGGCGGGATTGAGTTTCTGGCGCAGCACGTCGAAGGTGCGGCGTTGTCCCTCCAGCATGAGGAGTGCCTTGTGGTTGCGTTTCGCAGCCAGTCGCACGCCCAGTCTGTAAGCCTTTATACCTAAATTATAAATAAAACTCATTACTCTAAAAATTACTTTGCAGCATGCGGCCCGAGCGCAAGTATTTCTTGTCGCGGCGATGCTTCCAAAGGTTTTGGTCGATATAGAATCGGCAGGTGATTTGCTGCCAGAATCCGGTGATCTTGTCGGTGGCGTGGAAGGTGAGCGCGGCGCTCAGGTCCACGAAGCGTTTCTGCACGATGTGGGCTCGCAGCGAGGTGCGGCTGTAGAATTTTGAGCAGTAGTAGGTGTCGCCCAGGTTGAGCATGCTGCCGTATTTGTCCCACAGCGGGAAGAGGTTCTTGCCGGCGTAGATGCTCTGCTCGGCCTCGAGCCATTTCCAGCGGCCGAGCACGTCGGCGGTGAAGCCGCAGGGCGTAAGCCAGCTTTCGTCGGCGAGGCGGTCGCGCTGCAGATTGATGATGGCGCCGGCCTTCACCTTGAGCGATGCCTTGGGCGAGATGCGCCAGTCGTAGCCCACCATGGGGTTGACGCACACGTCGTCGTTCACGCCTTCGCCATCCACGGGCAGTTTGCTCTTGGCGAGATGGTTATACTGCACATGCCCGCCCATCCAGAAGTCGCCAAAGTAGGCCTTGCCGCTGATGAGCACGTTGAATGCCTCGCGACGGTCGTCGGCCTGCTGCTGACGCCAGTCGAGCAGCAGTTGGGCATAACTGCGGCGGTGGCGGTACTGCACGAGCAGGCCGCGCACGTTGGGCTGCCGATAGGCCAGCGAGTCGCTCCACAGGTAGCGTGGGGCGCGTTCCACCATCAGCGAGCGTGGTATCATGCCCACGCTAGTGGTGAAGCCTTTGTGGCTGTACTGGTAATAGAGTGTGGGCGTGACTTTGGCGCCCGCGGCATCGTGGTTGAGTGGCTGATACCAACTCACCCCGCCCTTGAGCGTGTGGATGCCGCTGCGCTTGTCGCCCAATTGCACGCCTATCTCGGGGGCAAGGCGGGCGAAGAGAAACGTCTGGTCGGGACGCAATTCGTCGCCGCCTTCACGATTGGCAAACTCAGAGTCAAAATCCAGGCTCCACACCACTTCCTGGGCACCGCCCGTAGCGGCACCAGCAAGGCAGAGGAGCAT
>JAUNCU010000269.1 GCA_030526455.1 Bacteroidales bacterium
GTAACTCAGTAACTCAGCCACTCAGCCACTTAGCCACTTCCTTAAAGTTTCACCTTGCAGGCTTTATTGCCTTGCTTTACGATGTAGATGCCTTCGCCGAAGTTGGCTTTCAGGGTGCTCAGGCTGTCGATTTGCTGGCTGCTGATGAGTGCGCGGCCTTGCAGGTCGTATACGCTCACGGGTTGAGCCAGGTCAATCACTACTTCGGTGATGCCTGTGGCTGCCTGGTTCACTACGCCCACGATTACGGCAGTGGTGGGAGCGCCGTCAGAAGCGAGGTCCACTTCCACGGCATATTCGCCCGCTTCGCTGTTGAGGAAGTCGAGGGTGAACTGGCCGCCCGCTGCTGGCAGGGTGGTGGTGGAGAGGGTGAAGTAACTCTTGTGGGCGCCGTAGAGCGAGAGGTTGATGTCGCTGCTGAGGGCGGTGCCTTCTACGGTGATTTCAGGGCTAGTGGCAGTTACGCCGGCGGTGGCGTTGAATGTGCCTTGGCGAATGCTGGTGCGAATCAGTGGCACATTGGTCTGGCCCCAGGTGAAGTCGTCGACGAAGTAAGAAGTGGTGCTTTCGGTGCCGCGGCTGCTATTGAAGCGGAAGCCGATGAAGAAGGTGTCGGCGAGGTCGAGGCCCTTCAGGTCGATGGTGTAGGGCACCCATTCTTCGTTCATGTCGGGTGTGCAAGGAATGTTGAGGCCTTGGATAGGCTCTACGTACATGCCCTCGCCGTCCTTTTCAATGTAGCACACTTCGAGCGCGTCGTCCATGCCTTCGCGCATGAGCGTACCCATCACCTTGAAGGTGAGCACGGGGTTGGCGGTGTTCTTGAAGTCGAGCGCTGGGCTCACGAGGTGCATCACGCAAGGAGTGCTTTGAGCGGCCTTGCTGTCGTAAGGAGTCACCTTAGCGGCGCTGTTGCCGTCGGTCCAGGTGTAGCCCCACCATGCGCGTGTGCCCACTTGTGCGAGGTTCTTCCATCCGCTGATGCTCAGTGGCTGGTTCTTGGTCACGCCGTCGAAGTTCTGCACGTAGGAAGTGAGCGGGTTGGTGTCGTCGAGAGGCAGAGCGTCGCCTTCCTTCTCGCCGCCTTCGCCGCTGGCAGTGGCCTTGCCGGTGATGGTGAGCGACTTTGTTTCGGCCTTGATGCCGCTGAATTCAATCACCTCGCTGTAGTCGCCTTCGGCCAGAGGCTTGAAGGTGATGGTGATTTGGGTGTTGCCGCTCTTGAGCAGGGTGGTGTTGTTGATGATAAACGCGCCGTTGGCGTTGCCCTTCACAGCCGCCTTACCGAAGTCCACGAAGTTGGCGGTGGTGACGGTGAAAGTTTGCTGCTGTGTTTCGCCCGCCTTGCAGGTGAATGGGCTGATGCCTTCGGCATTCACGGTGATGGCGGGAGGATTAGCGGGATCCCAAGCCAGTGCGGTGGCTGCAAAGCCAGTGTTGAGGGTGGTCACGGTGCTCTCAAAGTTGATGCGAGCGGTGTGCTTGCCTATGGCCTGTGGCTTATAGGTGAGTGTGACGGTGGCAGTGCCAGAGCCAGCGGGGATTGTCTCGGTCGACGCTTCAAACTGGCTGCTGTTGGCGCCAGTGAGATACACCTGCACGGGATCGGTGAGGTTGGCGTAAGCCACATTGAAGGTGGCGAAAGTGGTGCTGGTGCCGATGGCCACTGGGTCGTCGTTCCACACGGTGGTTGGGGTCACGGTGAGCGATGGTTCGGCTGGAGCGTTGTCGAAGAGGTCGCCCCATGCGGTGCCGAAGCGCACAGCGTCGATCACCACTTCAGGACCGGTCTTGGTGGCCGAGGTGCCTTGGCGGAGTTCGAATGCCTGGATGCTCTTCATGTCGGCGCCGGTGTGGGAAGCCGAGTTGATGGCGGCGTTGGCCGTAGCGGGTTCGGCGCCATCGGTAGCGGGATTCACCCAGAGTTTGATGATGTCGTTTTTGTCGCCTTCCACAAATTCGTAGCACATCACCACCAGGTAAGTCTTGCCGAGTTCAAATTCCTCGGTAGTTTCGAAGAGGGTGGCGCTGTTGCGCGAAATCTTGAACACGAATTTGCCGTCGGTGCCACACTTCGAAGCCAGCAGACGTGCATTTTCCAGTGGAGCCTTGCCATCGACGATGCCGGCGCTGGTGGGCTGGAGCAGCACGAAGAAGTACTGGTCGTCGGCCACGGCGTTCACCTTCACCAGAGCAGAGGCGTACACCTTGCCGGTGTTGATGGCGGTTTCGGTGAATGGGCGCATCACGTCTTCTCCCGAAGCCACTTGTTCGAGTTTCGCGGCCTTGCCGGCAGCCTGGTCTTGGTAGCCCGCATAGGTGAGGGCGCCGTCGATCACCTGCACGGGAGCGGCAGTCTGGGTGCTGTATTTCAACCACCCGCCTTGGCCATAGAGGTTGCCAAGGGCATAGTCAAAATTTTCGGTCAGCAGACGCTCAGCGCTAGCCCCGGTAGCCACCAAAGC
>JAUNCU010000048.1 GCA_030526455.1 Bacteroidales bacterium
TAACTCCATGCAAGCGAGTGAATTGCGTAGCAATTTGCGAGCGCGGCTTGGAGATGAGGAACAGCAAAGAAAAGAGCCTCGGAGAGGGTCGGTCATGGTAGTAACCCAAGTTTTCGGACAGTCTCCCTACGCCCAAAAGAAAGATGATATTGTAAATCAATCAGATAAAGCATCATATTGCGCTCAGAGTGTTAAAATCGTTAACATTCTGAGCGCAATTTTTAATCAGCCTAGGGAATTACCCTGAAATCGCCTCAGCGGGCCAAAATAGGCCGAGAGGCATCTCAAAGCGACTCACTTTCGCCAGTTTTGTGCAGAACGAAATAAGTAACACTTTTTAACGCAGTGGTTAAAAATTAAGCAAACACTTTAATTTACAGCACGATACACTATCTTTGCAACCGACAAACAACTATTTTTTAATTTTCAGGCTACCATAAAAGGCTCATTCACGCCCCCAGAATTCTGGCCAGCGTGCTTTCAACGATGATTAAGCCACAGAATTTTACGTAGCACAAAAAACAGAACGATTTTTATGAAGAAAATACTTTTCGCAATTCTTGCGCTGCTCAGCATCTGCCCCATCGCATGGGCACAAAGCAGCGAATTCGACGTGAAATCCACCATGTATTACGCCGGTGGCAAATTCGGCTCCAGAACCGCGAGCGGTTCGCGCATCGAGCCAGCCAAGGTGCTCTCAGGCGAGCATCGCTGGGTGGCACTCTCGCTCGACCTCTACCGCGCCGGCTTCAACTTCGGCGACACCATCGTGGTGACCGAACACAAAACGCCATGGGTCAACGGCCTGTGGGTGGTGAAGGATAAGATGGCAAGCAGCCGCAAAATCGACTTCCTGGTGCATCGCCAGAAAGGCCGCACCTTCCGCAACAGCCCCTGCAAAATACGCAAGAAACTCCCAGGAGAAGACATCCCCACCATGGGCGGTGAATACTAAATCACCCCAAAAAAGGAGAAAGAAAAGCGTTAAGTGCTATGAGGCACTGCCTCATAGCGGCCCAACACAAGAAGGAAAAGAAATCCACCATATACAAAAAACGGATTCAGCGCAGTGCTGAATCCGTTTTTTATATGGTTACACTCCCTCTTTATGCTTCGAAGGGTGGTGGGGTTTCTGTATCTGCATCGGTGGGAGCGGCGGCTTCTGCTTCCTTTGCAGCCTGCTCAGCCTTGGCCTTTGCTTCCTCGGCTGCTTTAGCCTCTGCTGCTTGCGTTGCCTCTGCGGCTGCTTTTTCGGCTTTGCGCTTGCGCTCTTCTGCCACTTCCTGGAGTTGCTCGGTGCGGCTCTTCCAAGGACGCTTGCCGAAGATGGCTTCCACATCGGCGGCGAAGATCACTTCCTTCTCGAGCAGGGCGTCGACCACCTTGCGGTGCTCATCCTTGTGGGTGGCGATGAGTTGCTTAGCGCGCTCGTATTGCTCGTTCACGATGCGTGAAATCTCCTCGTCGATGAGGCGCGCACGCTCGTCGCTGTAGGGGCGCTGTCCCATCTGACCCTGTGGGTCGTAGTAGGAGATGTTAGGCATCTTGTCGCTCATACCGTAGTACACCACCATATTGCGGGCGATGCGGGTGGCTTGCTGCATATCGTTGAGGGCGCCGGTGCCGATGGTGCCGAGGAAGATTTCTTCGGCCGCACGGCCGCCCATAAACGTACAAATCTTGTCGAGGAACGCCTGCTTGGTGTAGCCCACACGCTCTTCTGGCAACAGAATGTTCACGCCCAGCGCGCGGCCGCGAGGCACCACCGAAATCTTCACCAGCGGTTCGGCATGCTCCAGCAGCCAGATGGCAGTGGTGTGTCCCGCTTCGTGCACGGCGGTTTCATATACATCCTGGCGAGTCATGAGCATCGACTTGTTTTCCAATCCCATGGTCACCTTGTCGATGGCCTCGTTGAAGTCGGCCATGGTCACGGCGTCGCGGTTCTGGCGCGCCGCGATAATGGCAGCCTCGTTGCATACGTTGGCAATCTCAGCACCGCTCATGCCGGTGGTTTGGCGTGCGAGTTGGTTCAAATCCACGCTATCGTCCACCTTCACCTTCTTCAGGTGAACCTTGAAGATGGCTTCACGGTCGCTCAGCGCAGGCAGCGTAACGTGCACCTTGCGGTCGAAACGGCCTGGGCGCAGGAGCGCATCGTCGAGGATATCCTCGCGGTTGGTGGCGGCGAGTACAATCACACCGCTGGCACCGTCGATGCCGTCCATCTCGGTGAGGAGTTGGTTGAGCGTCTGGTCGTGTTCGCTGTTGAAGCCCTCGTTGCTGCGCTTGGTGCCCACGGCGTCGATTTCGTCGATAAACACCACGCAAGGCGCCTTCTCCTTGGCTTCGGCGAAGAGTTCGCGCACGCGAGAAGCACCCACGCCCACGAATTTCTCCACAAATTGCGAACCCGAGCGCGAGAAGAATGGCACATTGGCTTCGCCAGCCACGGCGCGGGCGAGCATCGTCTTACCGGTGCCTGGAGGGCCCACGAGCAGCGCACCCTTAGGCACACGGCCACCGAGGCGGCTATATTTCTCAGGATTCTTGAGGAAATCCACAATTTCGGTCACTTCCTGCTTGGCCTCTTCCATGCCGGCCACATCGTCGAACTTGATGCTGCCCACCTCGCTCTGCTTGTCTTCCAAGCCCTTGCGAATGTTGTCGATAGCCATCTTGAAGTAGTCGAAGGTCACTTGCTCAGCATCCTTGGTGGTGGCGCTGAGGGCGGCATCGTTGCACACCTTGGCAATGTCGGCACCGCTGAAGCCTGAAGTGATCTTGGCGAGGTTTTCCACCTCCACATCGCTGGCCACCTTCACGTCCTTGAGGTAGAGACGGAAAATTTCGGCGCGCTCTTCAGCATTAGGCTGAGCCACGTAGATGTGGCGGTCGAGGCGGCCAGGACGCAGCAGCGACTTGTCGAGCGAGTCCTGATTGTTGCATGCGGCGAGCACAATCACGCCGCTATTGTTGCCCATGCCATCCATCTCCACGAGCAGTTGTGAGAGGGCTGGCGTGCGGCTCTGGTCGGCCATCACCTCGCTACGCTTAGCGCCGATGGCCTCAATTTCGTCGATAAACACCACGCAGGGCGATTTCTCGCGCGCTTCCTTAAAGATAGCGTGCAGGCGAGCGATGGGGTCGGAATATGGGTTGGCCAAATCGGGGCCTGTCACCGACACGAAAGGCACGTCGGCACCATTGGCCACTGCCTTCGCCAGCAGCGTCTTACCCGTGCCCGTAGGACCCGAGAGCAGCACGCCGCGTGGAATCTTCGCACCCAGGCGAGTGTAGTAGTCGGGGCGCTTGAGGAAGTCGACGATTTCGAGCATCTTGCCCTTCGACTTCTTCACGCCCGCCACATCGTCGAAGGTGACGTTGTTGGCGAGTTTGGTTTCGAAGTCAAGACCCTTGCGCACCTTCTCAATCGAGTTCATGAGGTGTTCCTGGGTCACCAGTTCGCTGTATTGCGAAGCAGCCTGAAGTGCGGCGTCGTTGCACACGTTGGCAATCTCGGCGGCACTGAAGCCCGACGAGCGGCGAGCCAGTTCCTCCACATCCACATTGTCGATATCGGCCGAAATGCGGTTCAGGTAGAGGTTATAAAGTTCGATACGGTCGTCTTTTTCGGGGAATCCCACATATATCTGACGGTCGAAGCGGCCTGGGCGAATGAGGGCGCTGTCGATGAGTTCCACACGGTTGGTGGCGCCCATCACGATCACGCCGTTGTTGGTGCCGTAGCCGTCCATCTCAGCCAGGAGTTGGTTGAGCGTGATTTCGCGCTCGCCGTTGCGATTAGAGCGGCTGCCGATGGCGTCGATTTCGTCGATAAAGATGATGCAAGGCGACTTCTCCTTAGCGTTGCGGAAGAGTTCGCGCACGCGGCTCACACCGCTACCCATGAATTCGCCCTGGAATTCGGCAGCGCTGGTGCTGAAGAAAGGCACATTGGCTTCGCCCGCCACCGCCTTTGCCAGCATCGTCTTACCCGATCCTGGAGGGCCCACGAGCAGCACGCCACGCGGAATCACACCACCGAGGCGGGTGAATTGCTCGGGATTATGCAGGAAATTGATAATTTCGCGCACTTCGCGCTTAGGTCGCTTCATGCCGGCGATGTCGTCGAAGGTCACCGTGTCGGTCATGCGGGTGGGCTTGTCGAGTTGACGCGTCACGCGGTCGATAGCGGCCACGAAGTCGGGCTGCTGCACGGCCTTCTTGCCCTGTCGAGCCGCCAGCAGCGAAGCCTCGTTGCAGATGTTGGCGATGTCGGCGCCCGAGAGGCCGGCTGTCATACGTGCCAATTTGTCAAGGTCGACGCTACCGTCGCATTTCACCTTCTTCAGGTGCACCTTGAAGATGCCCACGCGGTCTTGGAGCGATGGGTTGCCCATGTAGATTTGGCGGTCGAAACGGCCTGCACGCAGCAGCGCCTTGTCGAGCACATCGGCGCGGTTGGTGGCCGCCAGCACGATGATGCCGCTATTGTTGCCAAAGCCGTCCATCTCGGTGAGGAGTTGGTTGAGCGTGTTTTCGCGCTCATCGTTGCGCGAGAATTCGTTCTTCACGCTGCGCGCACGGCCAATGGCGTCGATTTCGTCGATAAAGATGATGCAGGGCGACTTTTCCTTGGCTTGCTGGAAGAGGTCGCGCACACGCGAAGCACCCACGCCCACAAACATCTCCACGAAGTCGCTACCCGACATCGAGAAGAAAGGCACATTGGCTTCGCCCGCCACCGCCTTCGCCAGCAGGGTCTTACCCGTGCCTGGAGGGCCCACGAGGAGCACACCCTTGGGGATGGTGCCGCCCAGTTCGGTGTAGCGCTTGGGATTCTTGAGGAATTCCACCACTTCGCTCACCTCCTTCTTTTCGCGTTCCATACCGGCCACGTCGGCGAAGGTCACGTCCTTGTCTTTGTCCTTATTGTGGAGTTTGGCGCGCGATTTTCCCACGCTGAAGATGCCTCCACCGCCTCCGCCGCCCATACGGCGCATCATGAAAATCCAGAACACCAACAGCAGCAAGAACGGAGCAAACGACCAGAACACGGAGCCAAACGAACTGTGGCGATCGTATTCCACCTTGCCATTAAACACGCCCGCCTTGCGCCACTCGTCCACACGGTCTTCAAATTTGTCGGCGCTGGGGATGGAGGTGGTAATCACCGCCTTCTGCCCCGGGGCGGGCTGATAGTCCTTGCCCATCACCTGCTTGGCATAGGCATCGGTGATTTCGGCTTCGGCATCGCCCTGATTGGCGTGCACCACGATGTGGCTCACCGCCTTCTTCTGCACCCATCCTTCGAAGTCGGTCCAGGTCATTTCCTTCTTTGCCGAACTGTCGCCCGTGTAGTAGATGCCCAGCAGCACCATCAAGATGAGCGCATAAAGCCAGTAGATGTTGAATCGAAATCCACTGCCCTGCTTATTGTTGTTGTTACCCAATAATTTCATTTACCTAATGCTTTTGTAGTAAAAAAGAAGTGTGTGTGTTCAGTGTTAGTAGATATCCTCGATTTCGTTGACCACGGCATCGGCCCAGAGTTCTTCCAGGCGATAGCGGTCGCGCTCTTCGGGCAGGAACACGTGCACATACACGTTGCCGTAGTCGAGCACAATCCATTGCGAGTTCTGGTAGCCGTCGTAGTTGAAGGGGCGGGTGCCGAGTTTCTCTTCCACATATTCGCGAATGCTGTCGGCCACGGCATCCACCTGCATGGTGCTGTTGCCGGTGCAAATCACGAAGTCGCCAGTGGAAGCGTCTTCAATCTCGCTCATGTCAACGTGTACAATATTGTGCGCCTTCTTTTCCTGCGCGCCTTCAATGATGGCTTCTATCAATTCTTTGTTTTCAGTCATTTATCTTTATTTTCAATTAGTGATTCAATAGATATGCAATAATCGTGCCAAAGGACAAATACGGCCTCGAATGCACAATCCCGCAATAAACCACAAAGTTACGAAAAAACTCCCACACTGCGGCTAAAAACCCCATCATAAAAAAAATCACAGCCTCAGGAATTCCCCCTGAGGCTGTGCACAGTGTTTTAAGATATCATGTGTTTATGGTGGGTTTATGTTGGCCTTATTTTAGAGGCTATATGAGGTGCAGCGCGCTCTGGGCACGCTGGGGTATTCGCTTATGCTGAAATTCCTGATTACTTCAGCATCTTGGTGGAGGTGGTGGTGCCGTCGGTGTAGGTGGTTACCTTCACGTTGACGCCTTCGTGGGGGCGGGCTGAAGGAATGCCGAGCACGTTGTAGTACACTTCCTTTGCCACGGTCTTTTCCACTTCAGCATTGAGCACGCCCGTGGCGAGGTCGTCGTCGCGGGTGATGGTGTGCACCACCTTGGTCACGTAGTATTCGGGGCTGGAGAGTTGGTCTACGCTGGTGACGTTGTCGCTCACGAGATACACCTCCACTTCCACGGCGGCATGGGTTTGTTCGCCTCTTGCGAGGATGCCCGGGAAGGCCAGTTGGGCGTTCACTTTATACCAAGCCTTGTCGTCGCCGCCGGCGAACACGTAGCCATCATCTTGGTGGCCCGCTTTGCTCATCGCGCTCGACGCTTCGCTTCCCAAGCCCACTTCGTAACTCTTCATGCCCACAGCCACTGGGTGGATTTCACCATCGTAGAAGTCATACCAGTGGTAGTAGCCCAAGCAGCCTTCGTCTTCTTCCAGCATGTGGCTGGTGAGGTGGTGGCTAAAGCCGTTCACCACGTAGTAGCCCATCTGATACACGCCATCCACCTTCAGGCGCACGATGGCGTTGAGGTTTTCGGCGGTGTGGGCATCGGGCACGAGGGTCACGTAGGCATCGAGGCCGTAGTTGAGGTTCTGTGGATAGGTGAGCGCACCGCCAGCGCCTCTACCAGTGCCCGAGGTGATGGGGTTGGACTGCTGCAGCGGAGTTGGAATCTTCAAGTCGGCGGGGAACTTGTCGCCGCCCTTCGCTTCGATGATGCGCAATTCGTCGTCGCTGTCGGCCGAGGCAGGCACCCAGTAGGAGAACTGGCTTTCGAAGTTGCTGCCGCCGTTGCTTCTGCCGTTGTTGTACTGGGTGTTCACACGCGAACTGAAGCCCACGCTCATGTCGTAGACGGCGTAGATAATCAAGCCATCAAAGCCTTCAATATCGTCTCTGTAGTTGTCGGGCAAGATATTCTGTTCCTTATCCGACTCGGTGGCATAGGTGCCCACTTCGTCGCCATACTTAGGCACGCGGAACACGATGTGGTGATTGATGCCCGAAGTGCGGTTCACCTCAATGAGGTCGCTCAGGAGCACGCCGCCATCGTCGCTGAGCGTGCCGGTGCTGTACTTATAGTAGAAGCCCTTGAACTGATAAGGATAGTTGGCGGGCGCACTGATGGCGATGTGCTTGCCCACGGTGGCGGTGAGCCATTCGTGAGGACCCACCATGCCGCCTTCACTCACCAGCGTGATGTCGGCCACACCAGTGGTGGGCAAACCCACTACGGCGATGCGGCGCACGGGGTTGGAAAAGATAAACGAGCGAGAAGTGGTGAGCGAGCGCATCATGTAGTCGTGCTCATCGAGGCAGATGGTGGTGACGTGAAGCACATAGCCATTCTTGCCCAGGGCGGGGTCGCTATCGCAATAAGGCTCGTCGGTGTTGATGTCGCGCAGCGTGCTCCACACCTCTTCCCAGGTGAACGCCTTTGAGGCTTCCGAGAAATTAACGGTCATATCGCTGTGGGCAAGCACCTCGCCCTTGTCGTTGTGCCAACTAAACTCGTAGTAGGTGTTCACCTTACAGCGCTCGGGGTCGTCGTAACTGTAGGTTTCGCTGAGTGTTTCGTAGTTGTCGTGCGAAATCACGATTTCGGGGCGGTCGGCTGGGTTGTCGGAATTAAAGGTAGCCGAACGTGGGGTTACCCAAGGCGCATGGATTTCGCGACGCACGAGCGGCTCTTCGTCGGGAAGTATGTCGCCGATGCGCAAGTTCATGTAGTATTGACACATGAGCCAGTCGCCCGTGTGCTGGGTTGAATACTTTGAGCCTTCTTGCATTTCGTCGTAGTGGCGAATGGCGTAGGGGTAGCCTTCGTAGAAGATGGCCACGGTGTTGTCGGCCTGCTCCACTACGGTGCTGTATTGCGCAGTTTCGCCCAACCCACCTTCGGGGCCTTCTTGATTGCTGGCGGTGTAGTCGTCGAAGGGGTCGGAAATGGCGAAGCAGGGCTTCCAGTTGAAGTGGCTAGCGTCGTCCTTCAGCGTGGTGTATAGGGTGAGGCTGGAGCGAGCCGTAGAGCCGTACTTACTAATATAGTCCTTTGGCAGGGTGTGGAACAAGTGGGTGTCGTGCTTGCCTTGGTAACTGGTAATGCCACCGTTGCAGCCCATGGCGAGCGAGATGCCGTTCTGAGTCACAGGGGTCACGGTGCCCACGATGGTGCCACCGGCGCCTTCTTCCACTTCGAGGCGGAAGAATCGGCGGTGATCGGCGTTGAGGCTACGTGCCGAGATCAAGAACACGTTTTCGGCCAGTTCCACCACGTTGGATTCGTCGAGGTCGGTGCCGTCGGCAATATAGAGCGGCTTGCCATTGGCGTTGAGAATGTTGGTCCAGTTGTTTTCATCGGGGTTGAACGCGGTGAGATACACGCGGTGTTCGTTGGTGGTCTGGGTGGCGCCAGGGTTTTGATAAGTAGAGGTGCGGAGGCAACCGATGGCATGACCACGCAGCACGCCCGCCGTGCCCACACACATCAAGCCTGGGGTGATGTTGCCGCGGAAGTATTCGCTCATGCTCAGCGGCATTTCCTTGACGTCGCCCCAGGTGCGGCCGTTGTCGCGGCTCAAGCGCCACACCACCTTAGTAGGGGCGGCTGTGGCGTCGTTTTTAAACAAGCCGAGGCCGTACACCGTGGCCACCACTACCGAGCCGTCGCGGAATGCGGCCAGGCTGGCATCGCCGTAGCCCGTGCAGCCGTCGCAGCCGTCGGGACCTGCCGCTTCATTGTGCTCGCCTTCGAAGAGCACCATGTAGTTGCTCCAAGTCTTGCCGTGGTCGGTCGACCAGCGTGCCACGATGTCGATGTCGTTGCTCACGTCGTGGATGTGGCCCTTGCGCGCATCGCTGAGCAGAATAATCGAACCATTGGCGGTGGTGCAGGCCGATGGAATGCGGAAGAAGTTGGAGTAGTCCACTTCGTTGGGGAAGTTCTTGTCCTTGGGCGAGAACAGCATTTTATATTTAGGCAGAATCACGCGGCCACCGCCTTCGGCCGAGTAATTGTTGATGGTGTTGATTTCGTGCACCTGGCTGCCGCAACTCACGCTCATGATTTGTCCACCCACGCGGGTGTAGTTGGCGGGGTTGCCGGCGATGAGCGGAAGTTGGTCGATGCCGCCAATTTCCTCCTCGGTGCTGATGTCGGCGGTGAGGTAGATCACATATTCGCCAGCAGGGAGTTTGGCGCTGCTGGTGAATGTTTCCACCCTTCCCACCTCGGGCACATTGATGGTGAAGCCCAGGAGAATGGCGCCCATGTTACGCGATGGGTTGCGGTAGTCGTAGATGTGGGCAAAGGTATTTTCGGGCGCATTAGTCCACTCGCCATTGAGCAGGTTCCTGTAATCGCTGTTCGGGTCGCGAGGGCGTGCGTAGAAGCGGATTGAGCGCACGTATTTCGCCGTTTCGCCGAAGAGGCGGAATTGCATCACTGGCACGCCTGCTTCGGCATTGTTCACCATTGCCAAGGCGAGCATTTCGGTGTGGTTGCCCAGGCCGGCGTAGCCCACAGCCTGGTAGCCTTCGTCGGCGGCCCAGGTGTAGAGTTGGTTGTGGATGGTGGGACGGTCGTCGGCCGCGCTGATCACCGTGGCGTGCAGGTGCACCTCGGTGTGGATGTCGTCTTCGCCAGTGATGGTGAGCACGCCCGCATAGGTGCCGAAGTGCTCGCTCGAGAAGGTCACCTTCACGTCGATGCCGGCATTGGCCTGCTCGGCGGTGAGGGTGTAGTGGTCCAACTTGAAGTCGTCGCCAGCCACCGAGAGGTAGAGGCCCGAGGTGAGACCCTCAGCCTTCACGCGCACGGTGGTGGTGAGCACGTCGCCCTTGTCGCCCTTAGGCATCATCACCACCGAACCCATCAGCGGCGATTCAATCTCGGCCGCTTCCACCACCTCGTAGAGTTCCCATTTGGTGGCATCGGCCTGCGTGCTGGCGTTGGCCTGGGTAGTCACCACGGTGGTGTGGCCGTTGAGGCCTGAGTGGCTCAAATAGGCGCGGTAACGCTTGTTGTCGGTGTAGAACTGGCCATTGGCATAGGTCATCGCTGTGGGCCATCTGTTCCAATTCACAGAGCCCGAGCCATTGTTCTTCACCGCGAGCGACGGCCCAAAGCCCTGCTCGTTTTTGAGCGTATACGAGCCATTGGCACCAGCCGTTACGGTGACTGTGTAAGTAGGCTTTTCCAAGTCAGAAAGGGTTGATTTTCCGGCTTTTGCCTGTTCGGACGAACCATTATGGCCAGCCATCAAGTTGTGGGTTACATTGTAGAGCACCACTTGCTTACCGATGGCATCGGCGGGAGAAACTGGGGTCTGGCGCACCTTATAAACGGCGGCCTGGGCGCTGAAGCACACTGAGAGCATCAGCACTAAAGAAAAAACAGCAAATTTCAAGTTCACTTTCTTAAAGGAAGTGGAATAGTAACACATATAGCCTGTTAAGCGGACTATCGATCCCTGCTGTAGTCCGTTGTTCGTGCGCCGCAAAGTTTTTTCAAACTTCTAACCGAGCCAGAGAATCCCTTCCCTTCAAGCACAGTCATCAGGAGTCGCACATTGAAAAAATTGTCCTAATTTATTCTACAAATCCCAATTTTGGGACTGCAAAATTAGAAACAAAAACCGACACCACCAAATTTTCAACTTTTTTTAACTACTTAAAGACTAAAGGACTAAAGGACTAAAAGGATATTACCATAGGCAATGGTATCGCCTGGGGCAACAAGTTTTTCCGGAGCCTCCGGATGAATGGCTAAGCGATAGCACCAGGCGAGACTATCGTCTTAACTTCTTCAACTTCAAAAAAAAGGCTCAGTGGAAAATCCTGGGGGATGAACATTATAGACGCTGCAAAAACAGTTGTGTTGGGAAGCGGAACGGTTAGGCGGCGCAATCCCAGCGGGATTGGATGTGTGTAGGCAGGTATGCAGCGGAGGCGCTGCGAAATGGAGCGCTGCGGAATGAAGCAGCGCCGGAGCGAAATGCCTGCACCATGTGCATGTAATTTTGCATTCCAGCGGAATGCGACCACGCTATGGTTACTATCCCTCTTATTGGTTATCTTGTTGAAAATGTGAATATTGATAATGTTGTCGCATTCCTCTGGAATGCAAATTTTACACAATCGGTTGCAGGCATTTCGGGCTTGGCCGACTCCATTCCGCTTCGCTCCATTCCGTCACCCAAGCCCTGCATACCTGCCTACACACATCCAATCCCTAAAGGGATTGCTGCCCATCTGCAATTTTTTCTGAAATATTATCCCACAAAATTTCCACTGAGCCAAAAAAACTTCTCAACTTCTTAACTTCTAAAAAAACTTCCTAACTCCCCCCAAAAAAACCAAAATTAGCAAAAGAGGACTGTCCCCTTTTGCTAATTTTGAAAATCTAGATTGTTGATTTTGTGCCTTTTATCGATTTTTTAGATAGAAGGAACCGTTCCTTTAATCTATTTTAGGAATTTGGCTGAGGTGGTGGTGCCGTCGGTGTAGGTGGTTACCCTTACGTTTACTCCTGGGTGTGGGTGGGTTGAGGGTTGGCCGAGGAGGTTGTAGTAGGTCACCTTTGCCACTTCTTTGGTGGTGTTCACGTCGAGCACGCCGGTCACGGTTTCCTGGTCGCGAATGATAGGGTGCACGACCTTTGCCACATAGTTGGCGGTGTTGGAGAGTTGGTCGACGCTGGTGAGGCGCTCGTCCACGAGGTAGATTTCCACTTCCACTTCGCCTTCGAAGGTGGTTTCGCCCACGGCGCAGATGCCTGCAAATGCGATGTCGCTGTCAACCTTATACCAAGCCTTGCCGTTTTTGTCGCCGCCACTGACGGTGGCACGGCGCTTGGCTGCCGAGGAGGTGTTCCATCCCACTTCGTAACTTTGCATTCCCACTGCCTTAGGCACGAGGGCGCCGTTTTCGAAGTCGTACCAGTGGAGATATGCCACGCAGCCGCGTTCTGGCTCGATGATGTGTGAGGTGAGCGGGTGGTTGTAGCCATTCACCACGTAGTAGTTGTCGAGATACTCGCCGCCTTTCTTCACGCGCACCACGGCATTGAGTTCGCTGGCGCTGTTGGCGTCGGGAACGAGGGTCACATAGGCGTCGAGGCCGTAGTTGAGGCTCTGAGGATAAGAGAGGCAGCCATTCGCATCACCCGTGCCGGTACCGCTGCGGAACTTGTTGTCCTGTTTGCCTGATGTAGGAATCTCCAAATCGGAGCCGAATGTGTCGCCACCCTGTGCTTCCACGATGCGGAGGGCATCGTCGTAACTCTCGGTGGGTGTCCAGAATGAGAACTGGCTCTGGTAAACGTCGTTGCCGTCGGCATCCTTGATGGCGCCGTTGTTGTACTGGGTGTTCACGCGCGAGGTGAAGCCACCAGCCATCTTATACACGGCGTAGATCACGATGCCCTGTTCGCCTTCGTTGCCGTAGTTGTCGGGCACATCTTCAAAGGTGGGCGAAGTGAAGGAGATGTGGTGCTTGATGTCTGACACGAGGGTCACGGGCAGCACATTGCTCAAGAGTCGCTTTTCCGAATCGCCGTAGGTGTAGTAGAAGTTTTCAAACACGTAGGGGTAGTTGGCTGGCGTGTTCACAATCACTTCCTTGCCCACGCCGGCGGTGAGCCATTCGCCATTGTGCACGTGGCCACCCTCGGTAGAGAGGTGGATTTCGCCAGCACCATTGGAGGGCACACCCACCACCTTGAAGCGACGAATCACGGGGTCGAAGGTGTAGACCGTGACGGCTGCATCGGAGATGATGTCGGGATCTTCAAATGCCACGCAGCGCGACATCACTTGCAGCATGTAGCCCTGGGTGCCCAGGGTGGGGTCGGCGGTGTAGTGCTCGCCGTCGGTGCCCGTTATCACGAGGCTGCCCCACACTTCTTCCCATGTGAGCACTTTCTCTTCGGTGAGGAAGGCTGCTGTGGTCGACGATTCAGCCACCACTTCGCCCTCGGCATTCACGAGGCGCATCACATAGTAGGTGCTCACGCGCTTGGCGGGGTCGTCGTAGTTGTAGAGCGAGGGGTGAGTGGCGTAGTTCTGGTGCGAGATGGTGACCGTTGGGCGGTCGGCGGGGTCGGTTGAGCAGTAGGTCTTCGACTCATCCACCACCGTTGGGGCATCGATTTCCTGTTCCACCAGTGGCTGAGCATCGGGGATGATGTCGCCTATGCGCAGGTTGATGTAGTATTGTCCCATCACCCAGTCGCCCCAGTGGCGATTGTAGGAGGTGGCCACATTGTCTTTGTGGCGAATGGCCTTTGGATAGGCTTCCATCACCACGCCCACGGTGTAGTCGCCTTGTGCCACGATCGAACTATACTGTGCGGTTTCGTCGAGGGCGCCAATGCCTTCTCTCTTTTCGCCGCCGGCGGTGTTGTCAAATGGGTCGAAGAGGTCGAGACTGCGGGTCCACTGCATGCCGTTGGCCACGCTGGTGGTGGGCGCGTAGTAGAGCGAGAGGCCCGAGCGGCAGTTGTCGCCGGTGTACACCATGTCCTTGGGCACGGTGTGGAGCAGGTAGTTCGTACCGTCGCTCACGCGATAGTTGATGGCGTCGCCGTTGCAGCCCACGGCCAGCGTCATGCCCGAAGTGGTGATGCGGGTGGCGGTGGCGGTGGTGGCCGAAGTGAGTTCCACGCGGTAGAAGGCGCGGTAATTGTCGGTTCCAGAATAACTGCGGATGGTGAGCAGGAAGGTGTTGGTGCCCAGTTCCACAAATTGCGCCTCGTCGAGGTTGGTGCCGTCGGCAATGTAGTCGGCGCCGTTCACGGTGATGCGGCTCCAAGTGTTGGTTTCGGGATCGTAGTTCATGAAATAAACATGGCTAGTGGTGGTGCTGGTGCTCTGGCCGTTGTTGGTGGCGGCGCTGGTGCGGAGCGCGCCCAGGGCGTGATACTTGAGGTAGCCAGTCTGGGGCACACATATATTACCTGGCGAGATACAGCCGCGGAAGCCGCCGTAGAGGCTACGTGGCATCACGAATTCGCGGCTCCAACTCATACCGTTGTCGCGGCTGATTTTCCACACCACGTCGCTGGCGGGGTCGTTGACGCCACCCGCCAAGCCGTAGCCGTGGATGGCGGTGGCCATCACTGAGCCATTGGGGAATGCTGCCACGGCAGCGTCGCCGTAGCCGAGCCAGTTCTTACAGTCGGAGCCCTCTTGCGAACCCTGGAACACTACGAAATAGGAACTCCAGGTTTTGCCGTTGTCGCTCGAGCGGCGGGTCACCACGTCGATACTGTTGGTCACGTCGTGGATGTGTTCCTTACGCGCATCGCTCATCGCCACGAGGGTGCCGTTGGCAGTGCGGGTGATGGCGGGGATGCGGTAGTATCTTGAGTATTCCTCGGGCGAGGCGAAGGCTTCGTAGCGTGGTGCGTAGAGCATCTTGAATTGAGGCACAATCACGCGTCCGCCGCCGTCGGCCGAGAAGTTGTTCACGTAGTTGATGGTGTGGGTGGTGCCGCCGTAGGCCACAGTGCGCACCACGCCGCCCACGCGGGTGAAGTTGGCCGCATTGCCGCCGATGAGGGGCAACTGGCTGAGTCCGCCTATTTCTTCCTCGGTCTTCATGTCGGCCACGAGGTAGATCACGTAGTCGCCCGCCGGGATGGAGAGATTACTGCGGAAGGTGGTGGTCACGCCCGACTCGGGCACCACGGTGGTGAAGCCCAGCAGAATGGCGCCGCAGTTCTTCTCCGGATTGCGGTAGTCGAAAATGTGGGAGAAGGTGTTTTCCACGCTGGCGTAGTTGCCATGGGGGTGTAGTCGTAACCAGCATCGCGCTCGCGTGCGTAGAAACGGATAGCGCGAATGTATTGTGCATTGCCATAGAGGCGATAGGTGAATTCGGGAATCTGCGCTGAGGCGAGACTCACGCAAGCCTTTGCCAACGGCTCGTTCTGGTTGGCCAGACCCACGTAGCCCACCATCTGTTCGCCCGCATTCACTTGCCAGGTGGTGAGTTGGCCTATCTTTGTGGGGGTGTCGATGTCGGGGTTGATCACCTGAGCGCTCAGGTTCACCACCACGCGCATGCCGTTTTCGCCCGTGATCACGAGGGTGCCGCTATAGGTGCTGTAGACGTTTTGCACAAACGAAACCGTAACGGTGGCGCCCGCATTGGCTTCGGCAGCGGTGAGCGAGGTGCGATCCACGCTGAAGCCTGCGCCTTCCACGCTTATGTTGAGCCCTTGGGTGAGGTTGGCAGCGCTGATGCTGATGGCCTTGGTGATGGTCTCTCCCCTATCGGCCTTGCCCAGGCTCACGCTGCTGTTGTTCTGTGGCGTGGTGATGGAGGGCTCTGACACTTCGGTCACTTCAAAGAATTGCCACTTGGTGCCGAGGTCGGTAGAGGACGACACGGCTTCCACCGAGCCGCCATCGTTGAGCAGCAAATAGTAAGTGGTGACGAGGGGCGTGGCCGAAAGTGTGTAGGCCGTGCCGCTAGAAGTGTAGGAAATATTTGTAATGCTGTTTTGACTCCAAGAGAAAGAGCCTCCCGAACCGGTGCGCCTCACGCGTGGGCCATAATTGTTGCCGTTCTGGAGTCGCAAAGCATTGTTGCTTTTTGTGATGGTGAACACATAGGCATTGTACTCAGTGAGCGATTCGATGGTTTTGGTGGCCTTGGTATTGTTGTTGCCACCCGTGCAGCCCACCAGCATGCCACGGTCCACATTGTAGAGCACGGCTTTGGTGCCCGACGTGACACTAGCCAAGTCGATAGGCGTGGACGAAACCACATAAGCCGCTTGAGCGCCAATAGCGCACAATAATACCGCTAACGAAAAGATTAAAGTTCTCGCTATGCTTCCTAATTTAAAATAATGGTACCTCATAACAAACAGGGTATAAAATGAAATAGTAATCGTCAATCAGTTAATGAACAAGGCTGTTGTTCACCTAATCAATATCTGTACAGAGAGCAAAGATAATAATAATTCCTATTAGGTGCAAGAATATACTGAGATATATTTTTGAGTCAACAAGCGCCCCACACAGATCTCACACAGATTATAATTCGTTTAATTTAAAAATTCGTGTAATTC
>JAUNCU010000049.1:0-4149 GCA_030526455.1 Bacteroidales bacterium
TCCGCATTAGGCGTTGGTAATCAAAACAATAGCCTTCGCCTGGCGCGGACGCGATGTATCGCGTCCCTACTATATTCTGGGTTCTGCAACACCCTCGGTGGGTGGACGCCTAGCGTTTTCGCTATAGTTCTGCTGTTTTTTTGAGTTTTCGGACAGACCGAGGTGGGTGCTTAAATTCCGCTGCCGTCGCAGAAGCAGGGGCTTTCTATGGCTTTGCTCTGGAGGATGCGGGAGTGGGGTGGCACGTCGTGGGTGAGCCACACGTTGCCGCCCACGATGGTGTGGTGTCCTATGCGCACGCGGCCCAGGATGGAGGTGTTGGAATACACGGTCACGTGGTCTTCGATGATGGGGTGGCGAGGCACGTCGATGGGATCACCGTTTTCGTCGTAGGTGAAATTCTTTGCTCCGAGGGTCACGCCCTGGTAAAGCATCACATGGTTGCCGATGATGCTGGTGGCGCCTATCACCACGCCTGTGCCGTGGTCGATGCTGAAGTATTCGCCTATTTGGGCGGCGGGGTGGATGTCGATGCCAGTGGCGGAGTGTGCCATTTCGGCAATCACGCGCGGAATGATGGGCACGCCCAGCAGGTGGAGTTGGTGGGCGGCGCGGTGGTGCACCATCACCTTCACCACGGGGTAGCACAAAATCACCTCGCGCATACTCTTCACGGCGGGGTCGTTGTGCTTCACGGCTTGGGCGTCGGTGTGGAGCAGTCGGGATATTTCGGGGAGCGCTTCCACAAATTTCTCCGCCACCTGTTCGGGGGCGGCCACTTCGGGGATGGTGGAGAGTTGGTCGGTGAGGATGGCGCGAATCGCCTCGGGACCGTTGGTCCACGAGGGCACGTCGGAATAGTCGGGGAAAATCACGTATCCCACCAGTTCCATGAGTCGCTTAAGTTGTAGCAGAGATGGTGCTTTCAGAGGCATATTTTGTTGCTGTTGAGTGTGATAGAAATATAA
Organism: Bacteroidales bacterium; assembly: GCA_030526455.1. Classification (GTDB taxonomy): domain Bacteria; phylum Bacteroidota; class Bacteroidia; order Bacteroidales; family Muribaculaceae; genus Sodaliphilus. Next base: position 969 of record JAUNCU010000049.1, read on the forward strand.
ATAGCAGCCTGCCTGTGGCAATTCATCACGCCACAGGCAGGCTGTTTTTCTTTAGTCTCTTTCCGAAGGGTCGGCTCCTACGATGCTCTGGATAGCACGGCCCACTGCATTGGCCACGTCGGGGGCGATGAGGCCGTGGGTGCCTTGCTCCTTCACGGCGATGTCGCCAGCGAGGCCGTGAACGTAGACGCCCAGCGCCACGCTCCAGTCGGGCGAATAGCCTTGAGCGATGAAGGCTGCAATCACGCCCGTGAGCACGTCGCCGCTGCCCGCGGTGGCGAGGCCGGGGTTGCCGGTGCTGTTGATGTACACCTTGCCGTCGGGGCGCACCGTCTTGGTGAATTTGCCCTTAAGCACGATGGTGATTTCGTAGAGTCGCGACACGTCGATGGCCTTCTTGAGGCGGTCTTCCTCGGTGATGTGTTCGCCGAAGAGGCGGTCGAATTCGCTGTCGTGCGGGGTGAGAATCGAGCCCTTGGGAATGCTGTGGATGAGCACAGGGCGCGATGCGATGCAGTTGAGCGCGTCGGCATCGAGGATGCATGGGAAGCGGTAGCGCTTGATAAACGAGTCGATGGCAGCGGCGGTTTCAACGGTGGTGCTGATGCCGGGGCCGAGCGCCACCACGCTGTAGCGGTGGTGCAACTCAATGTCGGTGGTGAAGAATTCGCTCTGGTCGGCTTCAAACAGCACTTCGGGCACGGTGCACGCCAGTGGCATGAAGCCGCATTTGGGTGCGTGCACGGTCACCAGTCCGGCGCCGGCTCGCATGGCGCCGCGTGCAGCCAGTGTGGCGGCACCCATCATGCCGTAACTGCCGGCCACGAGAAACACGGTGCCGTTGTCGTATTTGTTGATGAACTGCCCCTGTGGTCGCAATTCGCGCTTCACGTCGTCGCGCTCGATGAGGTAGAAGTCGGTGGGGGTGCTGGCGATGGCATACTGGTCCATCTCCAGGTCGAGCACCACCACTTCGCCCAGAAACTCGGCGTTCTCGCGGAAGAAGAACGACAGGCGCTTGAATTGCAGCGCCAGGGTGAGGTTGGCCCTCACCACATTGCGGCGGTCGATGCCCGCATTCCACTCGCCGAAGAGGCCCGAGGGAATGTCGATCGACACCACGAAGGCGTGTGAATCGTTGATATACTGCACTGTGGAAGCGTAGCCGCCCTTGAGTGGATTGCTCAATCCCGAGCCGAAGAGGCCGTCGATCACCAGGTCGTTAGGGCCGAGTTCGGGCGGGGTGAAGGTGTCGATCACCTCGTAGAGCGTCACGCGGTCCATGTTCTTCAGTCGGTCGCGATTGGTTTCGCAGCAGTGGCTCAGTCGGGTTCCCTTCACGTTGAAGAGATACACCTCCGAGCGGTAACCCTGCTCGGCGAGCAGACGTGCCGCCGCCAGGGCGTCGCCGCCGTTGTTGCCGGGGCCGGCGAATATCACGATGCGCTTGCTAGGGTGCCAGCGCGATATGATTTGATACACCACGGCATTAGCGGCTCGCTCCATGAGGTCGAGTTGCTTGATGTTCTCTCTTTCGATGGTGGCTTCGTCGATGCGCCTAATGCCTTCAGTTGTGAATATTTTCATAAATATGCAGTTGTGCTTGTTGACAAAAAAGTTCTACAAAAATACTGATTTTTTCTCTCTCGTGATAGCGAAATCGGAAAAAACTAAGGCAAAGGCCGAAAAAATGCGATGAAAGCAAGATATGTAGTGAGAAAATTTGGTGGGTATTATAAACTTTTTTACCTTTGTGGAAATTTTTCTTTAATTGGAAAAGATGAAAGAAACAACAGTGAAAGGTATGACCTTCGTACCTTACCTTAGCGAAGCAGAGATTCTGGAGCAAGTGAACCGTGTGGCTCGCGAAGTAGTGGAAAGCCTGGCCGACGATAAAGCACCCATTTTCGTGTGTGTGCTCAATGGCGCTTTCGTCTTTGCCGCCGACTTGTTCCGCGCCTGCAACTTGCCTGAAGCCGAAATCACTTTTATCCGCTTCAAGAGTTATGAGGGTACCTCGTCGACTGGCGTGGTGAACGAAGTGATGGGGCTCACCGAAAGCATCGAGGGCCGCAATGTGATCATCATTGAAGACATCGTGGACACCGGCGTTACGGCAAAGGCACTTCGCGAAACGCTCGCCAAGCACAATCCCAAGAGCGTGAAGATGGCAACGCTGCTCTACAAGCCAGCGTCGCTCACCACAGGCGTGCCACCCGAATTTGCGGGATTCGAAATCCCCTCGAAATTCATCATCGGCTACGGCCTCGACCTCGACGGACAGGCACGCGGACTTCGCGACATTCTCGTTTTGAAGGAAGATTGATAAACAATAAATAACGGCTAATTAATTTTTTAAATTTTCAAATATGCTCAACATTGTAATGTTCGGCGCTCCAGGTTCTGGCAAAGGAACTCAGAGCGAAGTCTTGATTAAGACCTATGGACTCTTTCACATCTCTACTGGCGACGTGCTGCGCGACCACATCAAGCGCGGTACCGACCTGGGCAAGACTGCACAAGAGTTTATCGACAAGGGACAACTCATTCCCGACGAACTGATGGTGGATATCTTGGCATCGGTGGTCGACGACAACAAGGAAGCGGCCAGCAACGGCGTGATCTTCGACGGTTTCCCACGCACCATCGCCCAGGCTGAAGCGCTTGAGGGTATGCTCGAAGCGCGCGGCACTAAGGTGAGTGCAGTGATTGGCCTCGACGTGCCCGAAGAAATCCTCATCGGTCGACTGCTCAACCGCGGCAAAGAAAGCGGTCGCAGCGACGACAATCTCGAAACCATTACTTCTCGCCTTGAAGTGTACAACAACCAAACTCACCCACTGAAGGAATTCTATGCTCAGAAAGGCCTTCTGCACATGGTGAAAGGCACAGGCGGTGCTGAAGTGGTATTTGAGCGCGTGAAAAAGGTGATTGAGGCCATCGGCTAATCGCCCGCCCAATCTCTGCAACCTTTTTTGCATCCTCTGTTAGGCTAATGGGGCACCACAAAAGCCCAATTAGCAGGTGAATCCTATTTTTTCCAAAAACATACAAAACTCCCCCAGCGACTCATCTCCGCCAGGGGAGTTTTTTTGGCTCAGTGGAAAAAAGTAGGGGGAATTAGTGGGAGAGGCGGCGCAAAAACCATACGCTTTCGCCCCCCCATTTAACCAGTTTCTTT
>JAUNCU010000049.1:4159-16325 GCA_030526455.1 Bacteroidales bacterium
CCGCGTGGGTTTTTTTTTTGGATCTTTTAAAATTTTTTGGGGTATTTGGTGGGTGTGGCGGCACAACCCCAGGCGTTTCCCCCCGCCTCTTTTCCGCTGTTGCTTTCACAACAACCACCCAACTTATATCATATTGTCATCCCCACTAAATTTCTACTGAGCCGTTTTTTTGCTTCTGCAGGCGAGGGGGGTGGCTGTCCGAGAACTCGGGCTATTACCATAACCGACCCTCTACGAGGCTCTTTTCTTTGCGGCCGCATATCTCCAAGCCGCGCTCGCGAATTGCTGCGCAATTCACTCGCTTGCATGGAGTTAACCATAATAAGCCGTCTCCGACGGCGGTGGGTGGACGCCTGGCGTTTTCGCAATAGTCCTGCCGAATTTTTGAGTTTTCGGACAGACTGAGGGGGTGATTTTTGGGGAGACGATAGTCTTGCCTTTTGCACTGGTGTATGGGTTCGTGTTCCAAGCAATCGCATGTGGTATTTTGGGGTGAAAAAAGACGGCGAAATATTTCCATAATTGAAGGATTTTTTGTATCTTTACAATATTAAAATGAGCAAGTTAACGATATTAATAACCCATAATAAACACCTTACTTATGCCCTCTCTTAACAATTGGACCTGGGTGGAAATGACCCAACTCAAACGCATGGCGAAAAGTGGCGCAACGCTGAAAGAAATCAGTGCAAAAATCACGAAACACAACGATGGCGACATCATTCTGATGGCGCGCTACATGTCGGTACTCAACACCAGAGAAACGAGCGAAAGAAACGAGCGCCTGCGCAACGACCAGCGCCTGAGTTTCTCGGCCATCTATGCCGAAAGAGGACGAAAGTGGGTGGCCGACGACGAGCAGCGCCTAATGAAGTTGTACCTTGGCCGCTACAGCGAAGACCAGATAGCAGAAAGACTGCAGCGCTCCATCACCGCCATCCGCTACCGCATCGTCTACCTGCTGAAAACACCAGCCCAAAAAGAAGAATTCTTCAACAAAATCAGGCCTTTCATAGGCGTGACCCCCTTCACCAGATCCTTCATACCGAAGGCACAGCCCACCACAGCACCCATCACGCAAATAGAAGTGGCGGGGCAAATCAGCGCCGCTGCCATCGCCCAACTGGAAGCGCTCGCAAAGCACCTGCAAGGCTGTGACCTGAAAATCGACATCAGCCTCACAGCAAAACACTCCATCGGCCTAAGCCCCGAATCCACACCCGTAAAGAAAGCCCAAGCCATAGCCGATTCCCTGGGCCTCACCTTCACCACAAAAGAATAACATCGGGCTCGTTGGGAGTGTGTCAAAATTCAAACATACGCCCAAAAACAGGAAATTTATGGTAGGGACGCGATACTTCGCGTCCGCATTAGGCGTTGGTAATCAAAATGATAGCCTTCGCCTAGCGCGGACGCGATGTATCGCGTCCCTACCTTATTCTACGTTTTGACACCCCCCACATTCGTCTTGACTTATCGGGCTGGGCGGTGCGTTCCTTTTCTTTTTTTAGCGGTTGTCGCCTGAGCCTTGGAGGGTGCCTCTTTGGGTGCGGGAGGCTAGTTTTTGGAGGTTGAGTTGGGCTATTTCTTCTAGGGTGAAGCCGAGGTCGGCGGCTGTGGCGGCTAGGTACCAGAGCACGTCGCCGAGTTCTTTGGCGATTTCCACCTTGGCCTCGTCGCTGAAGTGGCCGCCGTGGTCGCGTATCACCTTTTTCACTTTCTCTGCCACTTCGCCTGTTTCGCCGGCGAGGCCGAGCACGGGGTAAACGCCTTTCATGTCGCGTGGGTAGATGGCCGACGCGGCGGCTTGCTGCTGATATTCGTTGAGTTTCATCGTGTTATTCTTTGTTTGGGTTGTGGAGGTTGAATGGTGCTGGGCGCTGGACGGTGGTTTCGTAGACGTGGCCGAAACTGTCGGTGATGCGCACGCTCACGGGGGTGTGGGCGCTCGAGGCTACGACCTTGAAAATGTGCGCCGTGGGGCTGAGGTAGTGGGGCGCCACGTTCACGCCTTTTCGGTATCGCGGCAGGGCGTAAGCGAGCAGGTAGGCTGGGTCGACGGCGCGAATGCGCTGCGTGGGCAGCGGTGTGCCGTTTTCGGTCACTTCGAGCATCCAGTCGTCGTCCCAGGCGAATGCGTTGATGAGCAGTGCATTGTCCTCAAATTCGGCATAGGTGGGCAGCGATTCACACTTCTCCTTCAGCGCGAGGGCATCGGCGTCGGTGGCGAGGAACTGCTTCACGGCATTCATGTCGGCAACGCGGAATTGTGGCTCGGTGGCATCTTCCACCGCCACATATTTCCACTCGATGCTGTCGCCGCGCACCGTCCAGCGGCTATAGCCCGATGGGGAGCCGTCTACACACATGCCCACGCCTGAGAAAGGCGAGGTGTTCCACAGCGAACCGCTGATGGCGGCGATGTTGTGTTCGCGCATATGTGGGTACTGCTTGGGGTGGGCGTTGTAGTTCACGTGGGTGTGGCCGCTGACGAAGTGCACCTCCTTGAAGCCTTCGAAGCACGCCGCCAGTTCGTCGACGTTCTTCAGCGATCCGAAGGTGGCAAATTCCTTGTTGAGGCGGAAGGTGGGGATGTGGGAGCACACCACCACGGGCGCCTGCTTGTCGGCCAGGGCGAGGTCTTGACGCAGCCACGCGAGTTGTTCGGGAGTGATGGCGGCTTCGTAGTTACGCAGCCCCCACACGCCTTTGCGCGCCTTTTTCCCCTCGGGGAGGGTGTCGTTGAGATACACGATATTGTCGAGCACCACGTAGTGCACCTTGCCAATGTTGAACGAGTAATAATTGGGGCACACGCGTTCGCGCCAAGTTTTGGAGGCGAGGAAGTCGGTGCTGGGCGAGTGTGGCACCGAGGGATTGTTGTCGTGGTTGCCCATCACGGCGAAGAGCGGCACGGGGTAACCGATTTTGCGCTGCTCGTCGAGGAAATGGGTGATGGAATAGCGGTGGGCATACCAGAAATTGTCCCAACTCAAGTCGCCCAGAATGGTGGAATACACCGGCATGTGGCACTGCTCGGCCATCGCCTTCTCGCGGCGCAGCGATGCGATGTAGCCATTCTTGTAATTCTTGCGGTCGCCCGAGCGGTTGGCCACCTGGCAGTCGGCGCCAAGGATCATCACGTAATTGTCGTCGGGCTGTGCCTTGAGCGCGAAGTTGTGCACTTCCTTAGCCTTGACATCAGCGCTCAGCCTTTGCCAAAACTGCGGGTTGAAGCCGTGCGCCATGTCCACCATGTAGCCGCGCGGAATGGAAATGAACACGTAGCCGTTAGCCTTGTCGCTCTGCAGCGCATAATGGCCAGTGGAGTCGGTGGTGACTACCGTGATACCATCGCTCACCGCCACGCCAGCAATACCGCGCCCCTCGCAGGCGACGCGTCCCGTCACATTCTGCGCCCACCCAGCCGCAGCCAAGCAAAGCGCTAAAACTATAGAAATGAAAAGTCGATACATGAGTAAAAGTGCCTTATTTGAAAATCTATGCAAAAATAATTAAAATTTTTCGGCTCGGTGGTTTTTTGTGTGGATAATGATTCCGATAAATGACAGATGGGCAAGATGCAAACTGTGGTGAAGGCCGTCCGAAAACTTGGGCTGCTACCATAACCGACCCTCTCCGAGGCTCATTCCCCTGTGGCTCCTTATCTCCAAGCCGCGCTCGCGAATTGCTTTGCAATTCACTCACTTGCATGGAGTTAACCATAATAGGCCGTCTCCGACGGCGGCGGGTGGTCGCCTGGCGTTTACGCTATAGACCTGCTGCATTGCGCGTTTTCGGATGGGGTGGGTTCCGTGGTGGGAAGAAAAAAGCAGCGGAGCCTGATGTGTGGGGGGCTTCGCTGCTTGTGTTATGGGTGGCGTGCTATGCCGCTAGGATAGCGCCTGTTTACTTCTGGAGTTTTGCCTGGATGGCTGCTGTTTCGGCTTCGTAGCCTGGCTTGTTGAGCAGGGCGAACATGTTTTTCTTGTACGCTTCAACGCCTGGCTGGTTGAATGGGTTCACGCCGAGGATGTAGCCGCTCACGCCGCAAGCCTTCTCAAAGAAGTAGATGAGTTGGCCGAGGTAGCGTTCGGTGAGTGCAGGGATGGTGATGAGGAGGTTGGGCACGCCACCGTCCACGTGAGCGAGGCGAGTGCCGAGTTCGGCCATCTTGTTCACTTCGTCCACACGCTTGCCAGCGAGGAAGTTGAGGCCGTCGAGGTTGGCTTCGTCGTTAGGGATCACGACGGTAGCGTTCTGGTCGCCCACTGAGAGCACGGTTTCGAAGATGGTGCGTTCGCCCTCCTGAATCCATTGGCCCATAGAGTGGAGGTCGGTGGTGAAGTCGACCGAAGCGGGGAAGATGCCGAGGTTGTCCTTACCTTCGCTTTCGCCGTAGAGTTGCTTCCACCATTCAGCGAAGTAATGGAGGCGTGGGCAGAAGTTCACGAGGATTTCAATCTTCTTGCCAGCCTGGTAGAGGGCGTTACGAGTCTGAGCGTAGGTGAACACGTCGGTGTCGTCGCCTTGTTCCATTTCCACTGCGCCAGCCACGAGTGCCTTCACGTCGAAACCAGCCACTGCGATGGGGAGCAGACCCACTGGGGTGAGCACAGAGAAGCGGCCGCCCACATTGTCGGGAATCACGTAGGTCTTGTAGCCTTCCTGAGTGGCGAGGCTGCGGAGTGCGCCCTTCTTCTCGTCGGTGATAGCCACGATGCGCTTTGCTGCTTCTTCCTTGCCTTCTTGCTTTTCGAGCATGTCTTTGAGCAGGCGGAAAGCGATGGCGGGCTCGGTGGTGGTGCCCGACTTAGAAATCACGATGATACCGAATTTGCGGCCCTTCAAGAGGTCCATGAGTTCGGCGATATAGTCTTCACCGATGTTGTTGCCGGCGAAGAGCACTTTGCACTTGCCAGGCTTGTAGGCGTCGAAACTGTCGCTGAGCGCTTCCATCACGGCCTTTGCGCCGAGGTAACTGCCGCCGATGCCGATAGCCACCACGAATTCGCAACTTTCGCGCAGCGCCTTGGCTGTGGCTTCAACGTCGGCGAGAAATTCGCTAGTGATGCTGCTGGGCAGGTGGAGCCATCCGAGGAAGTCGTTGCCTTCGCCGGTGCCCTTTTCGAGTTTTTCAACTGCTGCCACTGCCGAAGCGTGGAGCGCGTCAACCTTGGCCTGGTCGATCACCTGGCCGAGTGCAGCAAAGTTTGCTACTTGAATTTTCTGTGTCATAAATAATTAATCTTCTAATACTATTGATATTGGGTTGTTATGTTTTTTTTCTGTTTAGATGCTTTTAGTGAAAGCGCGGCGGCGCTTGTGCTGCTCGAGGTCGAAGTATTGCCACTGCTTCTGCACGTTTTCGTTGCTCTCGAGTTCGATATTGGTTTCGGCCCACTTGTAGCCGCGCTTGAAGTAGGCGGGCAGCAGGTCGAGGAAGAAGAGCGAGTTCACGCCCTTGCTCTGATACTCGGGCTTGACGGCGATGAGCAGCAGGTCCACGATTTCCTTCTCCTTCTTGATGGCCTTGAGCATGTGCCACCAGCCAAATGGAAGCATGCGTCCGCGGCTCTTGATGAGCGCCTTGGAGAGCGATGGCACCGAGATGCCCACACCCACGAGATTCTCGTCGGCATCGGCCACGAGCGAGATGTGGTCGAGCGGGAGGAAGGGCAGATACACGTCGATGTAGTGCTGCATCTGCTTTTGCGACAGTGGCGAGTAGCCAAAGAGGCTGTCGTAGGCCTCGTTGATGAGGCTGAAGATGGCGTCGCCATATTTCTTCACCAGTTCCTTGGTGCTATTCATGTGCACCAGGTGCAGGCCGAAGCGGTGCTGCACGATGTTGCCGATTTTCACCATCTTTTCGGGGATGGCTTCGGGCACGAACACCTTGAATTCCACCCAGTCAACGTCCTTCACAAAGCCCAGGCGCTCAAATTGCTTCTGGTAGTAGGGGTAGTTGTAGATGGTGGCTTGGGTGCTCAGTTGGTCGAAGCCCTCGATGAGGCAACCTTCGGGATCCATGTCGGTGAAGCCGAGCGGACCGGTGATTTTGGTCATGCCCCTTTCCTTCGCCCATGCCACGGCGGCGTCCATGAGCGCGTCCACCACCTCGTCGTCGTCGATAAAGTCGACGAATCCGAAACGGCCTTCAGCCACGCCTTCGCGCTTGTTCACCAGCGAATTGATAATAGCGGCGATGCGTCCCACGGGCTTACCGTCGCGATACGCCATAAAGAAAGCGCTCTCGCAGAATTCGTAAGCGGGGTTTTCTTCGGGGAGGAAAGTGGTGAGCATATCGCTCACGAGATCGGGCACGTAATATGCGTTGCCCTTATAGAGTACGTCGGTTGGGAAGTGGATAAACTTGAGCAATTCCTTTTTGCAAGGCTCAAGTCTGCGTATTTCAACTGCCATGCTTATTCTTTAGTTAATAATTCAACCCACAAAGTTACAAAAGAAATTAGAGAATAGAAATTAGTAGCGAGATTTTTTTCATAAGGAAGTTAAGGTGAGGCTTATCGGACGTATCGGACTTATCGGACCCTTTTGGCTTAGCCGGGGGAGATTTCCGGGTGGAGGCTGACCGAGAACTCGAGTTGCTACCATAACCGACCCTCTCCGAGGCTCATCCTTTTGTGGATTCTCTATCTCCAAGCCGCGCTCGCGAATTGCTTCGCAATTCACTCGCTTGCATTGAGTTAAACATAATAATCCGTCTACGACGGCGGAGGGTGGTCGCCTGGTGCGGAGGGCGATTACTGAGGAACACCAGGTGTGCGTGAGGGCGATTACCTGGTGATGGCGCGGTGGTGATGGCATGTTTTTTCGTGAAAGGGGACGGTTCTCTTTCACGAAAAATTTTAGAAAAGATTTCGGTATTACATTGTGTATTAAAGTGATACGTAATGTGTGCAGGCGAAATTTCGTGAAAGAGAACCGTCCCCTTTCACGATTTAATATTACTCCAATACAATAAAATGGTTATGGTGCATTTTGTGAAATGTGTGCAAGGTTAAGAGATTGTTCTGAATATACAAAATTTGTTGAAATATTTCCTACAGCGTGTTATCTGCTGCTGAAGCAGTAGAGGAGGATGAGGCAGGCGAGAATGATGGCGATGAGGGGGAGGTAGATGGTGTCGCTGAGGCGGCGCTCGAGGCGCAGGTCGAGGTCGTCGAGGTCGCGGATTTCGCCGCTGGTGCAGGCTGTGGCGATGGCGATGAGGCGCTTGGGATGGCTGGGCGAGGCAATCACGGCATCGAGCAGCGCTTCGCCAAAGGCTGCCACCACCTGCTGCTCGCTGGCGGGCGTGGCGCTGACGGGGTGGATGTGGAGGGTGCGGAAGTCGTCGCTGAAAATGAATGAGCGCGCGCTGATGGCGCCGGTTTCGCCTTCGGCACGCAACTGGATGAGCGCCGCCACAGCGCGTTGCTGCAGCAGCGCCATCACGCGAGTGTTCACCTCGCGGCGCGTAATCAATTCCTCAAGCGAAATCATGGAAGTGCTTTTTTGCAAAAAAGAAAAGCGGGCTCTAGACGTCTAGATTCACTAGATTTCTAGAACCCACTAATATCTAATCTCAAATTTCTATCACTCCACCTTCTTCATGGTTTTGCTGCCGAGGTTGTATTGCACCTTTCCGGCGCTGGTGCGGATGTTCACGATGCCGTTGGCAGAGTCTTCAAAACCGATGTCGGAAGCCGAACCGCCGCCGAATTGCACCTCGAAAGTGCTGTTGGCAGCCTTGCTGAAGGCGTACACCTTTCCGTTCTTGAGCAGGAACACGGTGTAGCCACCGCCATTGATTTTCTTCGAGAAATCTTCGGCGCGGAAGAGAGGAGTGTTTTTGTCGACGTGTTCGGTTTCCACCTTCACCTCTTCGCCGCTTTCAAATTTCGCCTGTTCTTCAGCCTCCTGTGCGGCCTTTTCGGCTTCTTCCTTGGCTTTTTCCTCGGCGAGTCGTTCTTGCTCAGCCTTTTCGCGAGCCAGTTCTTCCTCGGTGGGAATGTGGAGCATGCCTATGCTGCGGGCGCGCTTAATGAGTTCGCTGTCGAGGATGCCGGTGCCCACGGGCACGGTGGCGCACTTGAGAATCTGCTGGCCGTCCATGTCGCGGATGAAGGCGCCGTGGAAGTCAACTTGGCGAATTTCCTTCAGTTCGTCGATGTCGAAATACACGGTAGTGATTTTGCCCGATTCCTCATTCGATGGGATGCAGGCGTAGGCGAAGAACATGTAGCGCTTGCCCTGGAGGCTCACCACGGCGGGGATTTCCTCGGCGCGCAGGCTCTTAGGGTCGAAGATGAGGTTGTAGCCGTCCACGTAGCGCTGGTTGAGGAGTTTGATGTCCCAGTCCTGTCCGTTCTGCGTGAGCACGAAAATCTTGTAGAACGAGTGCTGCGCATCGGAGAGGTAGGTGACGCCGATGAGTTGCTCCACGGCGCCCGAAGCCTCGTTTTTCACGGGGCATGCGTAGGCGATTTTGTCGCCATCGTTCTTCATATTGTTTTTGATGAGGGCGCTGTTGAAGATATCGTTGTAGCGACCTGCGTCGATGTCGGTCACTTCCACGTCGGCAGCGGTCACGTCGTGGTGATTGCCCGAGAAGAAGCAGTTGCGCACCACCACAAGGCCGATGAAAGCGGCGATGGCGGCACACACGATGTAGGGCATCACGCTGCGTCCTTTTTTCTTGGGCTGCTGCTGAGGCGCGGCCGATTGGGCGCCAGCGGCGTCGATGGCTGCGCGGCAATTAGGGCAGAAAGCGCTGTCGGAAGGGATAGTGCTGCCGCAGTTGGGGCAAAGGATTTCGCTGGTGAGCACGCCACCGCAGTGATTACAGAATTTCGAGCCGTCGGGCACGAGGTTTCCACAGTGAGGACATCTGTTGTCGGCCATAAGAATATACTGTTGTTTAGTTTTACTTATCGTTTTCGTTCTTGATTCTATAATAGATTTGCAAATATAGCAAAAAAATGTCAATTACCCACTTCTGGCTACCAATTTCTCATTTTGGGCGAAGTTATTTCGCGCGGTTGATCACGTAGATGCCGGCGGCGGCGAGCACGGCGGCGAGGGCGTATTTCCAGTAGAAGGGTTCGCCCAGGCAGGCGCAACTGCTCACGGCACCTATCACCGGAATGAGCGAATTGAAGATGGCCACCTTGCCCACGGGGTTGCAACTGAGCAATTTGTTGTAGAGGCCAAAGCCCAGCGACGAAATCACGATGAGCATCAGCAGAATGGCGATGCCCCATGCAGTGACCACGGGCAGCGTGCCGCCTATGGCGATGCCGGGAATGGCGAGCAGGATGCCGCCGAAGAGCAGGCTGTAGCCCGTGCCCACCACCACGTCGACGTGGCTTTTCATCTTCCTTGTCATCAGCCCCGCGGCTGCCGAACAGAGGGCATTGCCTATGATCATGCCGTCGCCCAGCCAGGTGAATTCGCCACTGTCGGCCCCGCCGAGGTTCAGCGCCAGGATGCCCACGAAACCGAGGGCACAGCCCAGCAGTTTTGATGCCCCGAGGCGGTCGGTGGAGGGATAGGCGGCACAGGCAAGCAGTACCAGGGCAAAGACGCTGAGCGAGTTGAGAATCGCGGCGCGTGAGCCGGCGCTGTGCGAGAGGCCTATGTAGAAGCAGGCGTAGTGGATGGTGGTGTTGAGCAGGGCGAAGATGAGGATAAACCACCACCCCCTCGCGCCGGTGCTCATGCCGAAGCGAAGGCCTTTGCCGCGCGCCATCGCCAGGATGATGAGGCCCGAGATGGCGAATCGCACGCCGGCGAAGAGCATCTTGCTGCCCGTCTGCTCAGGCGTGATGCCAAATTCGGCAAAGCCGAGTTTGATGAGCGGATAGGCCCAGCCCCACGCAAAAGCCGCCGTGAAGGCGAAGATTGCCACCCACAGCGGTCGCTGCCATATGCTTTTTTCAGTGCGCTCTGCCATGGCGCTATGCTTTAGAGGTGTCGAGGAAGGCAAATCCCACTGCCGCGATGAGCAGCAAGAAGGCCACGAAATGATTCCAGTGCAGTTGTTCGCCCTTGAAGAAGAGGGTGACGAAGATGGTGAACACCGTGAGCGTGATCACCTCCTGGATAATCTTGAGTTGCATGAGGGTGAATGGGCCGCCGTTGTCCACGAAGCCGATGCGGTTGGCTGGCACCATGAAGCAGTATTCCAGCAGGGCGATGCCCCATGAGAAAAGTATCACCACCGCCAGTGGCCAGTGGGTGGAGATGCCCGCATTTTGCAGTTTCAGGTGGCCATACCAGGCGAAGGTCATAAACGCGTTGGAAACCACCAGCAGCGTGATGGTGATGAGGATAGATGTGATTGATGACATATATATATTATGTGATGATTGCTCTTTTTCAGGGTGCAAAATTACTAAATTTTCTCCACCTTAGCAAAAAAGGCACCGCGCCGCGCCGTCGCGATTTGTTTATGTCAAGAAAAAGTTGTAACTTTGTCACGAATTTACTATCTAATTATTCACTAAAGTTTAGGCTTATGAAAAAGATTTTTACGCTTTTATGTGTTGCCGCTATGGCGGGTTCGGCTTCTGCTGAATTGTTTACTTCGCCAGGCAATGGCACTACCTACACCCTTGAAATGCTCTCTCAAATCCCCGACTGCCAAGTGAGCAAGGTGGATGGCGCATGGGTGCTCGACACCACTTTCGTGATTTCGGAAGGCGACGTGCTCAAAATCCAGAACAATGAAGTGGTGAAGATGGCCGACAAGGTGCAAATCAGCGTCAACGGTACGCTCGACTGCGCGCCTGCCGACACCGCTACCATCACATCTACCAGCGCCGAAGCCACTCCTAAAGGCTTCAAACTCTTCAGCGACAACGCTAAGGCTGTGCTGAAGAACACACTCTTCGAATATGTGGGCATCACCATCTCGGCTGCCAACGGCTACATCGTGGCTGAAAACTGCACGTTCGACAAATACAACTACGCCAACGCCACCGGCGGTACCATCAACTACGGCAAGACTGGCAAGGGCAACGTGTTCAACCGCTGTAACTTCACCGCTGGCGCCTCTGCAGCCATCGCTACTGGTGCCAACACCCCTGTGGGCATCACTATCACCAACTGCTACTTCTACGCCAACAACTACAAGAACAGCAACCGTCCTCAAATCAACCTCACTGCCTACGGCGAAAACGACGTGATCATCGATGGCAATGTGGTGATTGGCGGCCACTACACCAAGGTGGGTGGTATCGCTGTGAACAACATGCTCGGCAGCGGCTTCAGCAACAAGGTGGTGATTAAAAACAACGTGGTGAAGGAAAACCGCTACGGTATCACCATGACCGGTTCGCTCAACCTTGACATCATCGACAACGAGATCATCGACAACATCTACGAAACCGTTGCCAACAACGGCGGTAGCGCCATCAGCCTCTACGACTCGGCTGGCAAGGGCAAGGTGTTTGTGAAAGGTAACTATATGAAGAACAACCTTTGGGGTATCACCATCATCGGTGGTCCTGAAGTGAACTGCGGTAAGGTGGAAGACGTGAACGCCGACGACTACAACCCAGGCGAAAACATCTTCATCGACTGCGGCAACGGTGGCGTGCTCTACGACCTCTACAACAATGGTCCTAAGACCGTTTACGCACAGGGCAACATCTGGAACGTGGCCGTTCAAGACAGCGCAAGCATCGAAGTGAACGTATTCCACAAGGTAGACAACCCCGACCTCGGCGAAGTGATCTTCATGCCAGCAGGCAAGGAAGAACCATCATCGGTAACCGACGTGCAGACCACCGCTCCAGTGGCATCAATCCGCTACTTCAACGCCATGGGCCGCGAAAGCGCTGAGCCATTCGAAGGCATCAACATCATGGTGATCCGCCACACCGACGGCACCATCCGCACCGTAAAAGAACTGAGATAACCCATCCATCTCACTTCTCCATAACAAAAGTCGGGAATCTCCACACCGGTAGAGATTCCCGACTTTCGTTTATATATATAATACATGCACGGCGAAATGCCTGCAATTGGTCGTGTAAAAATTGCATCCCGGCGGGATGCGACCACGCTATGAATGCTATTTGATTTTACGTCATATATACTTGTAAATGTGCGCATTGACGGTGTTGTCGCATTCCCATGGAATGCATTTTGAGGG
>JAUNCU010000050.1 GCA_030526455.1 Bacteroidales bacterium
CACACAGATCTCACTCACAGATTATTATTTATTTAATTCGTGTGATTTGTGTTCGAAAAACAGAAAAAGTTGTAATCAGGGTCAGACCCTAATTACAACTTTTTTCGTAGCCGATTGTATATCAGTATTTTGATACTAGTTCAGAATCATGCCGATGAGGGTGGTGATGTCGCTCACGTCGATGTCGCCGTTGCCGTCGATGTCGCAAATTTCGTCGGGATACTTGGTGCTGCCGAGCACTTTGTCGACGAGGGCGGTCACGTCGCTCACGTCCACATTGCCGTCGCCAGTGATGTCGCCTGGAATGCGTTCAGGCGCTTTCACGGTGAACGAAACGATGGCGCCCCATGGTTCGGCGCGTTTTGGGTGCTTGAGCGACATCCAGTAGGTTTCGCCTGGTTCGCCCGCAAACTCGCCCTTGAAGTAAACCCATGCGGTTTCGCCGTTTTTCACGGTCACCACGTCGGAGTAGAGGGTCTTGTGGAAGTTGAATTCACCGGTTTCAGAGTCCGACATGATGTAGAGTCCCATCTTGCCCATGAATGTGCCGCCGCTGTTGCGAATCATTGCCGATGCTTTGATGGCGTTGCTAGGCATTTCATATTCATCGGGAGCAACGCTCACTCTCACGGTGACGTTGGGCGCAGCGCCTGCGTCTTCAATCACTACGGGCTTGCTGCCAATCACGGTGCCGTCGGCGTCGAGGATGGCGAGCACATATTCGCCCGCTTCAACGGTGGGCTGGAATTCTACATTGAAGTTAGAGAACTTGCCTGGTGCGATGCCCAGTTTGAAGTCGTTGCCCTTTTGCTTAACGGTGGTGCCTTGCATGAGCGCCACGTTGATGTTGTCGCAGTATTCCTCTGTGCCATTGTTCTTGATTTGGCAAGCCACCTCGCATTTGTTGTTGGTGTAGAGGGTGTCGCCCCAGAGGGTGAGGTTGGTGGCTTCGAGCGAGGCATCGAGGTTGTAGGGCGAGAAGAATACGTAGCCGTTCACGAATTCGCAGCAAATCACGTATTGACGTGGCGACATGCCGGTGAAGAATTCAAAGGCGCCGTCGTCTTTCTTGTAGTAGAGACGCAGGAAGTATTTGCCGTCGGGCAGGTCGAATACGCCGATGGGGATGGGCGATTCGAAACTGTAGCCCACGCCTGGGGTGATGTCCTTGGCATTGGTGAGCCACTGCTGGGTCTTCATTTCAGGATTGTCGAGGGTGGGAGTGGTGAACGTAGCACCCCAGATGAGGCTTTCGTTCCAGTCCTTTGCGCCCGACATGGTGATGTTGCTCAGGTAGAAGCCTGGTGCGCTACCCACGGGGGCGGAGGTCACGTTGGTGCGGAAGGTGGCCGTACCGATTGAACCTGTGGGCGCAGGTGCCACGCCGCCCTGGTCGGGCATGATGTGGGTGATCATGGCTTGGGCGGTGTTGTAGCCACCGTCGAATGAGCCGATGCCCTGGTCCTTGGGGTTGAGCATGGTGATCATGAAATAGCCGTCGCTATTGCCGCCCCAGCCCCAGTTGAAGTGGAAGTAGCCTTCCTTGTCGTAGCCGTCGCACACGAATGCGTGGCCGCCAGTGTTGGCTTGGCCTGAGTAGTACACGGGGCGACCGGCGTCAAGTTCGTCGCGCAGCAGTTTTTCCCACATGGCCACTGAGTAGGCGTCGCGAATGTGATACTGGATGCTCTTGTCGTAGCCGAAGTAGGTGGGCAGGGCGTTCACCACGTCGGTGTTGAGCGCCGCGCTGGAGTAACTGTAGTCCATATCGAGGGCCACACCCACGTCGTACATCAGTCGAGCCACCGCTTCTTTAGCGGCCTCAGGGGTGCTGTAACTGTACACATCCTTCATCGCAGCCCAGTTGTAGACCGACTGGCTGAAATCCACGCTCAGTTCAAATTTCTTGGTGCGTGTGGTGTAGGAGTGCGAACCAGTGCCTTGCGCGGGATACTTATGGTGATACATGATTTGCGCAGTGGCTGTGGCGGCACAACCGGTGGCGCAGCGGGTGTCGCCGCTATAGGTGGGGCAGAGGTTGTTGAATGGGCCGTCCTGGTTCCAGGTGCAGGTGAGCAGCGGAGCCACTGCCTTTGTGGTGACAGGCGCCTTGCGTGCCTGGTCGGGGTTCTTTTTGATGAATTCGATTTCGCGCTGCATCTCGCTCAGCCACCACTTCATGTTGGCGGGCATATTGGCGGGATCGAATTTACCGGCATCGGCATAGCCAATCACCGGTGTGATGGCGTCGTCGCCAGCCACAATCACGTAGCCAGCCTCGGCCGCCTGGTTGAAAACGAAGAAATCGGCCTCGCCGGCAGCGTCGGTGGCGGTGTAGGCAAGCGCGAGGCTCTTTGCACCAGCCACTGGGGCGCGATGTGCGGCCGAAGGTCGACTCATGAATTTCTGTGCTCTCTCGAGGGCTTGGTTTGGCGTGATGGTAGCGGCCTGGCAGGTGATGAGGCCCGCGATCGCGCCAAGAATAGAAAGTGTTATTCTCATAACAATAAAATGTAGTTGGTTAAAGCAATTGTTTCTTGTGTTGCAAATTTAGTATAATCTTGCTAAAAAGCAAAACATTTATTCTACTATTTCAGCGAATGCTGAACAAAATGGTTGGTTTTTCCATGCAATGCAGTCAATTTTGCTGGCGCAGAGCCCGTTCTCGGGGCAGGCGAGCAGCGCGTTGGTCGAAAAGCGAACAAATGTGGTTGAAATGTAAAAAAATGTTTTTCGGGGAGAAAAAGGCGGTTTTTCAGCCATTTTTTGCACAAAATCGGGCTATTTGCCCGTAGGTAGGATTTGTAAATATTAACATATTAGCATGGTATAGGTGTCAAATTAACCTATATTTAGCAAAACCCACAAAACGAAATAATATTTAACTAAAAATTCACATTAATAAGTTTTTCAGTTCAGAAAAAGGCATTACTTTTGCGATGTTTTCCACTTTTGAAGTGGAGAATTGAATATTTACGGAATATAAACTCATTAATAATAGACATTAATATTATGGCAACTCCAAAAGCAAAACCCGCTACCGGCAAACTCGGTATCATGGTAGTTGGTCTGGGTGCAGTTAGCACCACTTTCATCACTGGCGTTATGATGACTCGCAAGGGCCTCGCTAAGCCAGTAGGTTCTATGACTCAATACGACAAGATTCGTGTTGGCCGTGGCGCAGACAAGAAGTACTTGAAATATAACGAAATTGTGTCAATGCCTTCTTTGGACGACATCGTGTTCGCAGCATGGGACGTATATCCCGCTAACGCTTACGAAAGCGCTGTCAACGCACAAGTGCTCAAAGAAAAAGACATCGAGCCAGTGAAGGACGAACTCCTCGCTATCAAGCCTCTCAAGGCCGCTTTCGACAAAAACTACGCTAAGCGCCTCGACGGCGACAACGTGAAGCAATGCAAAGACCGCTGGGATATGGCCGAACAAATTCGCGCCGACATCCGCAACTTCAAGGCCGAAACCGGCGTTGAACGCGTAGTTGTGCTCTGGGCCGCTTCTACCGAAATCTTCGTGGCTCCCGATATGAAGTACCACGGCACAGTGGCAGCACTCGAAGCAGCCATGAAGGCCAACGATGTCGACCACATCGCTCCTTCTATGTGCTACGCCTACGCTGCACTGATGGAAGACTGCCCATTCGTGATGGGTGCGCCCAACACCACAGTCGACATCCCAGCAATGTGGGAACTCGCCGAAGAAAAGAAACTCCCTATCGCAGGTAAGGACTTCAAGACTGGACAAACTCTCGTGAAGAGCGGTTTCGCTCCTATCATCGGCACCCGTATGCTCGGCCTCAACGGCTGGTTCTCTACCAACATCCTCGGTAACCGCGACGGCCTCGTGCTCGACGAACCCGCTAACTTCCGCACCAAGGAAGTGTCGAAACTCTCTACTCTCGAGTCTATCCTCGTGCCAGAAGAGCAGCCCGACCTCTACAGCGACTACTACCACAAGGTGCGCATCAACTACTACCCACCTCGCGACGACAACAAGGAAGGCTGGGACAACATCGACATCTTCGGCTGGATGGGCTATCCAATGCAGATCAAGATCAACTTCCTCTGCCGCGACTCTATCCTCGCAGCACCTCTCTGCCTCGACCTCTGCTTGCTCATCGACCTCGCTCACCGCGCAGGCCTCTGGGGCACACAACGCTTCCTCAGCTTCTTCCTCAAGAGCCCACAGCACGACTATCTCAACGACGAGGTGCCAGTTAACCACCTCTTCCAGCAGTACGTAATGCTCAAAAACGCCATCCGCGAAATGGGCGGCTACGAAGCCGACGAAGAAATCGACTAATCAAAAGTTCACACTCCAAAGTTTAACGCTCTACAAAGAGTAAAAACTGATACTCCATACAACATCGGGAGCGCCATTACACTCAGGCTTTCCCGATGTTTTTTTGTTGTTTTTCGTGAAAGGGGACGGTTCTCTTTCACGAAAAATCGTTCTTAAAATTCTTTTATAATTTTGATTTATAGCCGTATAGAAAAATCATTTTCGTGAAAGAGAACCGTCCCCTTTCACGAATTTTTTATGTAAACACGTTGGAGTTTTCAATAAAATAGTATAAATTTGTTGCGATAAACCGATTTAAAAACTGTATACTATGCCACGCAAAAAAAGACAAATTAGCCCCACGGGCGTTTATCATGTTATGTTACGCGGGATTAACCGCAGCGACATCTTCTTAAGTGATATGGATCGGGGAAAATTTCTGAAGATTCTTCGCACTGTTGTTTCTCCTGTTGAAACTGAAGAAGGGACGCTTCCTCCCTGTTGCAAAATCCATGCCTACTGCTTGATGGACAATCATATTCATCTCTTAATAGCGGAAGGGTCTGAAAAAATTGCATCTATTATGAAGAAAATAGGTGTTGCTTATGTGAATTACTTTAATAAACAACACTTGCGTATTGGTCCTTTGTTCCAAGGTCGTTTCCAGAGTGAAGCAGTGTGCGACGTGAGGTATTTCATACAGTTGCTGAGATATATCCATTTTAATCCTATTAAGGCACAAATGGTGGAGAGTCTTGATCAATATCGATGGAGTAGTTGGAGTGAATACCGTAACGAGAATCCAAAAATGGATATCTGTGCACACGAGCTACCTTTTGCTGACCTTTCTTGGAACAAAATCTGTAAACTTGTGCAAGAGAATTGCCACGAGGTAATAGCATCCTCCGCCATAGACCACCGAGGGATGAACGATAAGGAAGCCCAAGCCTTGTTTCTCCTAATATGTGGCGACGTGCCATTCTCCGAAATGTCAAAAGAAGAAAGGAGAATTGTAATATCAAAGGCTTTATCAGCAGGTGTCAAGAAAATCCAGTTGGCTCGAATAACAGGTGTGCCTTATTCTACGATCTCTTACCGGATAGAATAAGTTTTCGTGAAAGGGGACGGTTCTCTTTCACGAAAAAAATCAAAACAAATAAATATAGATAACTGATAATCAAAACGATTAGTAAATTCCTTTCCTAAAGTTTTCGTGAAAAAGAACCGTCCCCTTTCACGAAAAATCTGCGATGCTTGGCGCGGATGTAAGAGTCGCGTCTGTGCCATGCTGTGGGGAATGGTCCTTGTGTTCGTGAGGCTGGCGACAATGGTAACTGGTGGGTGTGGCAGGATTGGTGGGGTGCAACATTCTGGTTGTCCTCGACGAGAATAGTGGTTTGTTGCCATTTTCATATACACATATAAAATAATCGGGAGTGCCCTTTGGTGGGGTGCTCCCGATGGTGTTGTTTTTTATGTGAGTATTCTTTTTCTTTCTATTACTTGGCGATGATGAGGTCGATGCCTAGGTCTTCTATTGCGGCTCGGTCTTTTGCTGAGATGCCGGCGTCGGTGATGATGACGTCGATTTCTTCGGTGTCGCCTATTTTTGCGAATCCTCGTTTGCCGAATTTGCTGGAGTCGGCGAGCACGATGGTCTTCTGTGCGGTTTGCATCATTTTTCGGTTGAGGTTGGCTTCGCGCATGTCGGTGGTGGAGAATCCGAATTCGAAGTCGATGCCGTCCACTCCGAGGTAGAGTTTGCTGAATGCGCAGTTTTTCAGAATCATTTCGCTGTATTCACCCACTACTGAGAGCGAACTGTGGCGCAGCATGCCGCCGAGTTGTAGGATGTCGATGTTGTCGTGCTCGGTGAGAATTTCGCTCACTTGCAGCGATGCCGACACCACGGTGAGTCGTCCGCTGGGCACTACGATATTGCGTGCCAGCGCATGTACGGTAGTGCCTGATGCGAGCACGATGGAGTCGTTGGCGGTGATGAGTTTTGCCGCTGCTCGTCCGATGAGTGTTTTTTGCTCGGTGTAGAGTTTTTCTTTTTCGTTCACCGAGCGGTTGTTGGTGAAAGGGTTGAGCATGATGGCCCTGCCGTGGCTTCGATAGAGTTTGTTGTCCTTTTCGAGTTCGGTAAGGTCCTTTCGTATGGTAACCGACGACACCTGAAGGATGTCGGCCAGTTCGGTCACTTGTGCCGACCCTTTTTTCAGCAGGGTGCTCATAATGATCTGATGTCGCTTTTCTTTTGTCATGACTGAATGTTGCGTATTAATTATGTAAAGGTTTTGAAACAAAACCGAATATTATTCATTTTCCAGTACAAATATACGAAATCCTTTCGTTTTCACGAAATTATCTGCGAAAAAATAATTGAAAATTTGTTTCATATCGAAAAAGTCGCTATATTTGTTGCGAAAAAAAAGCAAATTGGTTGCGAAACAAAATTTCGTCATCGGAATTTTGCTTCCGGCAAGGTGCATTTTCAATCAAAAAATACAATTAAAACTAAATACTTTCAACCTTCAAAAACGAATTTAAGGGTAATGGATGTGAAATTGAAAAATAAGTATGACGTCATCGTGATCGGTGGTGGTATTACTGGTGCGGGTACAGCCCGCGACTGCGCCATGCGTGGCCTCAGTGTGCTGCTGATCGAGCGATTTGACTATGCTCAAGGTGCCACAGGCCGCAACCACGGCTTGCTGCACAGTGGTGCACGCTATGCTGTTACCGACCAGGAGTCGGCTACAGAGTGTATTCAGGAAAACATGATTTTGCGCAAGATTGCTAGTCACTGCGTGGAAGAAACCGATGGTCTCTTCATCACCCTCCCCGACGACGACCTGGGCTACCAGGCCACCTTCGTGGAATCGTGCCAGCGCGCAGGCATCCGCGCCGATATCATCGATCCTGCCGAGGCCCGCATTCTCGAGCCTTCGGTGAATCCTTCGCTCATCGGTGCTGTGCGCATTCCCGATGCTTCGGTCGACCCATTCCGCTTGACCGTGGCCAATGTGGTTGACGCCCGCCTCCATGGCGCCGACACCATCAACTATCAGGAAGTGACCGAACTCATCATCGACCAGACCCGCGTGGTGGGTGTGAAGATGCGCGACCAAATCACTGGCGAGATTCGTGAAGCCTATGCCGACCTCACCATCAACGCTGCCGGCATCTGGGGTATGCTCGTCGCCAAGATGGCCGGCATCACCGTGAACATGTTCCCTGCCAAGGGTTCGCTCCTCATCTTCGGCCACCGTGTGAACAACATGGTGATCAACCGCTGCCGCAAGCCAGCCAACGCCGACATTCTCGTGCCCGACGATGCTGTGTGTGTGATCGGTACCACCAGCGACCGTGTGCCCATTGAAGAATGCGACAACATGCGCGTGACCGACGAGGAAGTGCAAGTGCTCCTCCAGGAAGGCGCTCAACTGGCTCCAGCGCTCGCCACCACCCGCATCCTGCGCGCCTATGCCGGCGTTCGCCCCCTGGTGGCCAGCGACAACGACCCAAGCGGCCGCAGCATCAGCCGCGGTATCGTGACCCTCGACCACGCCACCCGCGATGGCATGGAAGGCTTCGTGACCATCACTGGCGGTAAGATGATGACCTACCGCTTGATGGCCGAAATGGTGACCGACCTCGCTTGCAAGAAACTGGGTGTGAACAAGGCTTGCGAAACCGCAACCACTCCGCTGCCCGGTTCGGAATCGAAGAAATCGGAAGAAACACTCCGTACCTATAAATTTGCCGAAAAGACAGCCGACGGCCGTCACGGCACCTACACTAAAGACATCAAGCCCGCCGACAAACTCGACGAAGCACTCGTGTGTGAATGCGAAGGCGTGTCGCGCGCCGAGGTGGATTACGCGGTGAAGAACCAGAACGTGACCAATCTCATCGACCTGCGCCGCCGCACCCGCATGGGTATGGGCACCTGCCAAGGCCAACTCTGCTCGTGCCGCGCTGCCGGCGAACTTTGCCAAGGCAACCACGCCGAAGAGGCTGCTGCCGACTTGGCCGATTTCGTGAACGAACGCTGGAAGGGTATGAAACCTGTGGCTTGGGGCGCTACGCTCAACGAAGCCCAACTCATCGCCATGGTGTATGAAGACATGTGCGGCCTGAACCAGTATGCAAAGGAAGGAGGTAATAAATGAAATTCGACGCTATTATTATAGGTGGAGGCCTTAGCGGCCTCACAGCCGGCTTGGCGCTCCAGAAGGCCGGCAAGCGTGTGGCCATCGTGAGCATGGGCCAGAGCACGCTGCATTTCAACTCGGGCTCGTTCGACCTGCTCGGTTACGATGCACAGGGCGCCGCCGTTGCTAATCCACTCGAAGCCATCGCTGCCCTCGACGACAAGCACCCTTATAAAAAGTGTGCCGACGTGGCTGCCCTCGCTCAGGAAGCCAAGGCGCTGCTCGCCGAAGCAGGCGTGAAGGTGAACGGCGATGCCAAGGCCAACCACTTCCGCATCACCCCTATGGGTGCCGTGAAGCCCGCATGGCTCACCATCGACGACTACGCAACCCTCAATGCTGCCGACAAACTGGCCTGGAAGAAGGTGGCGCTCGTGAACGTGATTGGTTATCTCGACTTCCCCACCAAATTTATCGCTGCCGGCTTGCGCAAACTCGGCGCTGAGGTGGATGTGAAGGCGTTCACAACTGCTGAACTCGACACCGCACGCAAGAGCCCAAGCGAAATGCGTGCATCAAATATCGCCAAGGTGCTCGGCAATGAAGACGCCGTGCTGCGCATGGCAGCGGCCGTCAACGAGCAAGTGGCAGCCGGAAAATACGACGTGGTGCTCCTGCCCGCAGTGCTCGGTATCGCCGACGCCGCCCTGAGCGAACTGCTCAAGAAGAGCGTGAATGCGCCCGTGCAATTCATCGCCACACTGCCACCATCGGTGCCTGGCGTGCGTGTGCAGACACTGCTCCGCAAGCGCTTCATCGCGGGCGGTGGCGTTCACCTCACCGGCGACAAGGCCATCGGCGGCACCATTGAAGGCGACACCCTCAAGTGCATCAACACCGAAAACCTCACCGAAACCTGCCTCAAGGCCGACAACTTCATCCTCGCCAGCGGTTCATTCGTGAGCGGCGGCCTCAGCAGCAACTACGAAGCCGTGACCGAAGCCGTTCTCGGCCTCGACGTCGACGCCCCTGAAGGCGACCACGGCAAGTGGGTAGAGTGGAACGTGTTCGACGCTCAGCCTTACATGGAATTTGGTGTAGCCACCGACGCTGCCCTCCATGTGAAGAAAAATGGTAAAGTGATTAACAACTGCTACGCAGTGGGCTCAGTGCTCGGCGGCCACAACCGTGTGAAGATGGCCGACGGCACCGGCGTATCGATGCTCACCGCATTGCAGGCAGTGAAAAACATCTTAAAATAAGCAACCGATATGGCAAAACTGCAAATCAATAGCGAAAGCGTTTTCAACTTCGAGCAGTGTCTCAAATGCTCTGTTTGTACGGTATATTGCCCAGTGTCGGCAGTAAATCCAGCATATCCCGGCCCTAAGCAGGCCGGCCCCGACGGCGAGCGTTATCGCCTCAAAAACCCTGTGTTCTTCGACGAAAACCTCAAGAAGTGCCTCAACTGCAAGCGCTGCGAGGTGGCTTGTCCACAGGGCGTGAAGGTGGGCGACATCATTCAAGCCGCCCGCATGAAATACAGCACCCACAAGCCCGGCTTGCGCGACCGCATTCTCGCCAGCACCGACTTCGTGGGCACCATGGCCAACCGCTTTGCACCCATCGTGAACATGACCCTCGCCATGGGTCTCACCAAGAGTGTGATGCACAGCACCATCGGCGTGGACAAGCACCGCCAGTTCCCCGCCTACAGCGCTCAGCGTTTCGAAACCTGGTATAAGCGCAAAGCCAAGGCGCAGCAGGAGCAATACGACAAGCAGGTGAGTTACTTCCACGGCTGCTACGTGAACTACAACTTCCCAAAACTCGGTCAGGACCTGGTGAAGATCATGAACGCAGTGGGCTACGGCGTGCAACTGCTCGACAAGGAAAAATGCTGTGGCGTGGCCAAGATTGCCAATGGCCTCTACGACCAGGCCAAGAAGCATGGCAACATCAACATCGCTTCCATCCGCAAGGCGAAGGAAGAGGGCCGCGTGACACTCGCCACCAGTTCTACTTGCTGCTTCACCATTCGCGACGAATATGAGCACGTGCTCGGACTGGAATCGGCCGACGTGCGCGAGAGCATGACACTCGCCACCCGTTTCCTCTACCACCTGCTCGACGAAGGCAAAATCAAACTCGCCTTCCGCGACGACTACAAGAAGCGCGTGGCTTACCACAGCGCATGCCACATGGAGCGCATGGGCTGGATTTTCTACAGCACCGAGTTGCTGAAGATGATCCCCGGCGTGGAATTCACCATGCTCGACTCGCAATGCTGCGGTATCTCAGGCACCTACGGCTTCAAGCGCGAAAACTACGAAACTTCGCAAGCCATCGGCGCCGGCCTGTTCAAGCAAATCAAGGACTTGGCTCCCGACTGCGTGTCGACCGACTGCGAAACCTGCAAGTGGCAGATTGAAATGTCGACCGGCGTGCCCGTTGAGAACCCCATCAGCATCATCGCCGATGCACTCGACGTGGAAGCCACCATCAAACTGAATTCATAATTAATTAATTTTGTAATACTAGGTCGGCATCGCGCGTGATGCTGTAGTGCCGACCTATTTTTATTTATTTTTTTTGTATCTTTGCAGTGCAAAACTGAATAATTATGATTCAGCGCATCGATGATATTCACAAAAATTGACTCGACTAATAACACATTAATAATAACTCTATAAAGCAGAATTTGATAAAAACATTATGGCAAGTTTTTTAACTCCCCCTGCACACAAGCCCGCGCAGACCGGCCCTGAGGCCGACGCGAAATACCGCGCGCTGCGATGGCAAGTGTTCATTGGTATCTTCATAGGCTATGCCGGCTTCTACATCGTGAGAAAGAACTTCTCGATGGCGATTCCTATGCTCGCGCCATTCGGCTTCGAAAAGGGCGAACTCGGTATCGTGCTCTCGATGAATGCTATCGCCTATGGCTTCTCAAAATTTGTGATGGCCAGCATCAGCGACCGCAGCAACGCTCAGCGATTCCTCCCTCTGGGCCTTGTTCTGGCCGCCATCTCTATGGCATTCATGATCGTGCCCGTGCAATGGCTCGGTGCCGACAACAAGAGCCTCGCTATCCTGCTCATGGCAGTGCTCAACTTCCTCGTGGGTTGGTTCAATGGTATGGGCTGGCCTCCATGCGGTCGTGTGATGACCCACTGGTTCTCCATCAAGGAACGCGGCACTTGGATGAGTTTCTGGAACTGCGCCCACAACGTGGGTGGCGCCCTCGTAGGTCCTATGGCCGTGTATGGCGCTATGTGGTTCGGCTCATGGTTCTACGGTGCCCAAACCGACTACTACTTCCTTATCGGTACTTACGCATTCCCCGCAGCCGTAGCCATCCTCGTGGCTATCATGGCTTATCTCATGATTCGCGACACCCCACAGTCGTGCGGCCTGCAGTCGATCGAAGAATGGAGCGGACATGCTTCAAAGAACTATAGCAAAAACGATGAAAAGGCGCTCAGCGTGGGCGAAATCTTCAAGACCGTGCTCAGCAACAAACTCCTCTGGTACATCGCTTTTGCCAACGCCTTCGTGTACATGGTGCGCTACGGATGCCTCGACTGGGCTCCTACCATCCTCAAGGAACAGGGCGTGGACCTGAAGGACGCCGGTTGGGCTTACTTCGCCTATGAAATGGCCGCCATCCCAGGCACCATCTTCTGCGGCTGGCTCAGCGACAAGGTGTTCCAAGGCCGTCGTGCGCTGCCCACCATCATCTTCATGGCACTCGTGGCAGTGGCCATCGTCATCTACTGGCAATTCTTCAACAACTTTGCTGTGGTGATTGGTTGCCTCATCGCTATCGGCTTCCTCATCTACGGTCCTGTGATGCTCATCGGCGTACAGGCACTCGACCTTGCTCCAAAGAATGCTGCCGGCACCGCCGCTGGTCTCACCGGCTTCATGGGCTACGTGCTCGGTACTGCAGTGCTTGCCAACGTGGTGATTGGTTACGTGGCTGAAAGCGCTGGTTGGGACATGACCTTCGTGCTCCTGCTCGCTGCTTGCGGTCTGTCAATCTTCTTCATGGCACTCACCTACAAGGAAGAGAAATACCTTGCAGAGCAAAACAAGAAATAAAGCATAATTGACTAAGGTGCTTCGGTTTCCGCTGCGAAACCTGAGCACCTTGTTCACTTCGTGCTCTACCATTAACATTATTGATTCAAAATCTACTCTAAAAAATATTATCGACTATGGCAAATGACGTTTATGCCTCTTTAGGCAACGACAGGAAGAAATTCCTCAACTGGCAATGGCGCATCATCCTCGTTACGATGATTGGCTATGCCGTTTTCTACTTTGTGAGAAAGAACATGTCGGTAGCGATGCCTGGTATCACTGCTGAATATGGTGTCACCAACAAGAGTTTCGGCTGGATCATCTTCGCCGGTTCGCTCGTGTATGGCTTCTCTCGTTTCATCAACGGTTACGTGGTTGACCGTCTCAAGGGCCGCGTGGTGATGGCTGGTGGTTTGCTCCTTTGCGCGCTCTCCAACTTCCTCTTCGGCTACGGTGCCAACCTCAGCGCCCTCTTCACCGGTGTGAATGAAGGCCCCGACTTTGTGAACATGTTTATCATGGTGATGGGTGTGACCATCATCCTCAACCAATACTTCCAGGGTATGGGCTATCCTCCATGCGCCCGCATCCTGCCTCACTGGATTCACCCAAGC
Source organism: Bacteroidales bacterium (assembly GCA_030526455.1). Classification (GTDB taxonomy): domain Bacteria; phylum Bacteroidota; class Bacteroidia; order Bacteroidales; family Muribaculaceae; genus Sodaliphilus. Next base: position 13,160 of record JAUNCU010000050.1, read on the forward strand.
CAGTTGGCCACCAAGATGAGTGTGTGGAACTGCTCACACTCCATCGGTGCTGCGCTCGCAGTGGTGGCCTGCGGTTACATCATGGGCACCATGGGTACCGACATGACCAACGAAAACGGTGTGGTGAACACCATCATCAGCAACCTCACCGCCAATGGCGTCGACCAGGCTAAGGCCGTAGAGCAAGCAGCCACTTATGCCGCTCACATCGGCGCTTGGAAGTGGTGCTTCTACGCTCCCGCCTGCTTGGCAGTGGTTACTGCTCTCTTCGTGTTCCTCGGCCTTCGCGACGAACCTAAGGAAGTGGGTCTGCCCGACCTCCCCGACACTGGTCTCGGCGGCTTGAACGAAAACATGAAGAGCGCTAAGGCTCGCAAGAAATTCGAAATGGAAATGGTGTGGAAAAACCGTTGGGTGTGGACATTCTGTATTGCCAACCTCTTTGTGTACGTAGTGCGCATGGGTGTGCTCGACTGGGGTCCAAAGTTCCTCACCGAAGCGCGCGGTCTCGACATCAAGAGCGCTACCTGGACCACTGCCGCATTTGAAATCGCCGGTATCGTGGGCACCCTCTTCGCTGGTTGGGCCACCGACCACATCTTCAAGGGCAAGGGTCACCGCATGTGTGTAGTGTGCATGGCAGGTGCAGCGCTGTTCATGACCATCTTCCGCTTCCTTCCTAACGATGCAAGCATCACCGTCACTGCAGCCGTGCTCGTGGGCGCTGGTTTCTGCATCTACGGTCCTCAGGCACTCATCGGTATCGAACTCGGCAACCAGGCCACTAAGGAAGCATCGGCTCGTGCCAACGGTATCGCCGGCATCCTCGGCTACCTCGGCTCTGGTCTGAGCGGTCTGCTCGTGGGTTACGTGGCTGATATCTTCGGCTGGACCCGCGTGTTCGAAACCATCATCGTAGTGGCTATCATCGGTATGTTTGTGCTCATCTCAATGTGGGCTGCTCCACGCGATGGCTACGAACGTGCTTCTAAGATTAATTACGACGAAGAATAAACTATCTAACTACTGGAAGGTGAATAGGGGACACATCGCTCCCTGTTCACCTTTTTTTCTTTAATCATTCTTTAATTCAATCTACAGAAATGGAATTCAATAAATACATGTCGCCACTGGGCGAAGAGAAGTTGATGGAAGCGCTCGCAAAGATCAAGCACGTGGCGCTCGATATGGACGGCACCATCTACATGGGCTCTACACTCTTCCCTTACACCATCAAATTTCTCGACACCCTCACTGCCAACGGCATCAGTTACTCGTTTCTCACCAACAATCCCACCAAGAGCCACAAGGACTACCTCCTGAAACTCGAAAAACTCGGCATCCATGCCACCGACGAGCAGATGTACACCTCTTCGCTCGCCACTATCGACTACATTAAGCAGCACCATCCCGAAGCAAAGCGCCTCTTCACCCTCGGCACGCCTAGCATGCAGGAAGAATTCGTCAAGGCCGGCTTCGAACTCTGCGCCGACGATCCCGCCGACCGCCCCGACTTGCTCGTAGTGGCATTCGACACCACGCTCACCTACGAGCGCCTCTGCCGTGCCACCTGGTGGGCTTCGAAGGCCGACATCCCTTACATCGCCACCAACCCCGACTGGGTGTGCCCAACCGACCAGGAAGTGATACTCGTGGACTGCGGCTCAATCTGCAAGGCCATTGAAGGCGCGTGCAACCGCAAGCCCGACGTAGTGATCGGCAAGCCCAACCCCAACATGCTCTACTGCATTCGCGACAAATATGGCTACCAGAGCGACGAACTCGCCATGGTGGGCGACCGCATCTACACCGACGTAGCCACAGCCCAGAATGCCGGTTCGCTCGGCGTGCTCGTGCTCAGCGGCGAAACCACCCTCGAAACCGCCATCGCCAACGACCCCAACCCCGACCTCACAGCCGAAAACATCGAAGTGCTGGGCGAACTCCTCCTCAAAGCAAGAGGAAAGTAAAAAAGCGAAAGGTTGAAAAGGAAAAAAGCAAAGTAAAAAGAAATAAGAAAATAGGATAAAAGAAGAGAAGTTGCTAAAAGGGCGCGCCCTTTCAGCAACTTCTCAGCATTTAAGCCCCCAGCCAAAAGCCTGCAAGAAAGCCTCCAGCCTGTCAATCAAGAAAGGGCTCTGCGGAAAAATACAGGGGTATAATTCGCAGGAGAGGCGGCGCAATCCCAGAGGGATTGGATGTGTGTAGGCAGGTATGCAGCGGAGGCGCTGCGAAATGGAGCGAAGCGGAATGAAGCAGCGCCGGAGCGAAATGCCTGCAACTGATGCACCCTCAAAATGCATTCCAGCCGGAATGCGACCACACCATCAATGCGCACATTTACAGGTGTATAGGTGGTAAAAAAAAAGCACCCGTGGTGTGGTCGCATCCCCTGACTTCGTCACTCAAAAAAGTGCATTTTTTCAACCTGTTGATAAACAGTATT
>JAUNCU010000051.1 GCA_030526455.1 Bacteroidales bacterium
CCGACGCCGTGTGCGACATCAATGCCGACGGCCAAGTGAACGTGAGCGACGTGACCGCGCTCATCAATATGATTTTAGGATAAAATAAAAAGCCTCTCCCAAACCCTCTCCTAAAGGGAAGGGCTTACTGTCACCACCACTTTATTGGCCACTGTGGGTTTACGAATAATTCGCCCCCTTCAGACTTAGCCGGCTGAAGGGGGCGAATTTGTGGATATTGAAATATAAGGGGATTTTAATTGAGGATCAAGTTGATAAGCGCTGTTACGTCGCTTATGTCTACGATTCCATTTTCGTTTACGTCGGCTGCGTCGTTGATTACTTTGTCGCCTAAAATGATGTTGATCAAATCGGTTACGTCGCTCACGTCGCATTTGCCGTTGCCGTCGATGTCGCCTTTCACCACGCCGTCGGTATTGCTGGCGGTAAGCAGCACCTCAATCACCGAGCCAGTGCAGTTGGCATCGGCCGACGGGGCAGAGAAGCGCATCGCCAATTTCCCGGCGCCTTCGGGCACGGTAAGGTATTCCTCCACGATTTGCTGATAGAGCGCCTCGTCGTAGTTATGTTTCTTGCTAGCCACCACAGTGCCCTGTTCGTCAATCAGTTCCAGCGTAGGGGAGGCCTTGGCGATGTTGTATCTGTCTTGCTGGTATTCTTTCGTTATGATCGTCACTTCCGCCTTCACGTGCTTTACGTTCTGGGTGCTGAAAAGCGGTGAAATGAGCATATAGTTTCCGTAAAGGTTCACCTTGTAACTGCTTATCGACTGCAGGTTTAGCGTGACGCTCGACCGCGTATAGGTCCACCCGTCGAAGCAGTTCAAGTTAAACTCGGCCAACTTCTGGGCCTGCCCGCAGAAAGGCATCACCAAAAGCACAGCCAGCACAAAAGCCTTAATCACGGAATTTCGAATCATAGCCACATGAATAAAAGGGTTAATGGTAGGTTGCAAAAAAATCTTTTTTCACAACAAATGTAAGGAAAAAATCGTGACTTTCTAGCAAATTTTGCAAAAAAAGCGCATCTGCCTACCACAAAACGCCTGTCATCCCGCTTTTCAATAGGCTCGGCATCAAGAATAGAAGCAAAGCATAACCTTAGCCAATTTCATGCTCATATCTTGATTTTACCCACCATCTTACGTATTTTCCCCTTGCCAATCACGGGCGCATGGGCGTCTTCGGGCCACGCGATGCACATCTGGCCGGGCTGCAGTTTCACGAAAGCCGTAGGGGCATCGTCGGAGAAAGCGCAGTCGGCCTCCTTCTCATAGTCTTGGGTGTAGTGCTCGATGTCGGTCAGCGCCTTCCAGCCAATGGTTTCCTCGCCTTCAAAAAGAATGTGCACATCGATGTAGTCGCGATGCATCTCAAGCAACTGATCCTCAGCGCTCACACATTCAGGGCACGCATTATTGATAAACAGTTTGTCGCCATCAATCTCAATGCGCCCAACCTCAGCATGCAAAAGATCATGCCCCTTCACATAATCAACAAGCACCTTCAACTCAGGAACCACCCCCAAATATCTACCGTAATCATTTAATGTAGTAACAATCATAACTCAAGTGTATTAGTAAATTACTTAATTTTTTTGTAAATTGAAATAGTTGATAATCAGCAATGTTGTGAAAATCTTTATAACAAAAGAACCGTCCCTTTGTAATAAAAAATATGTTAAAATTTATTCTTTTGTTTAAAAACCGCCGTTCCGTTTAGGCATCATGCGTTCTTTATTTTGCTATGGCGAGGGCTTGTTTTTTGCCGTCGGGTTTTGTGATGGCGTAAACTTTTATGTGCTGGCCGTCGGTGATGCCGTCGAGGTGGTTGCCGTTCACGTAGCAGTCGTCGACGAATCCGAAGTGCTTGCCTTGCTGATTTTTGCGAATGCGCACGGGACCTTCTATCGGCAGGAGCGAGAAGTTGCGTACGGCTTCATCGGGCGATGTGGCGCGCATACCCACCACCTTCTTTTTGCCATCGACATCCACCACGCGGGCGGTGTAGAATGGCTGGTAAGAATTGTCGCGCTGGCGGCGGAGTTGGCGGGCGTTCACGGTTACGCTTTCGCCGGTGTTGCTCACCAGGCGAGCGCGTTCTCGGCCGTTGCTTTCAAACACGCTGCTGAGCACGAGCAGTTTCACTGGCGAGTCGGCGTAGATGAATTCCTCAATGTCGTTGGCACACTGCTGGTAGAGTCGTCGGTTGTCGGGCGATGGGGTGGTGTTGGCTGGCACGAGGCGGCAGAGATTGCCGTATTCGTATTTCAGATGGAAGTTATTGCGTTCGCAAATGGCTTTGTAGGCGTTCAGTTCGTGAAGCGCTTCGGCAAAGGCGTTTTCCTTCAGCAGGATGGCTGCGAGTCTCAGGTGCGATCCGCCCAAGAATCGCTCTTCGCGCTGAGAGATAATGCCTTTGCAGATGGCCGCTTTCTTGAGTTTGGGGTCGCCGATAATGTTGGCAATATCGTTCCATAGAAAGCCTTGCCCCATAGTGGGCACTAACTTGCGGTAGATGTTGAGCGCCTCTTCGCTGTGGCCGTTTTTTGCGAGAATTTTTGCTTTGTAATAGGAATAGAGTGGCTTGTGGTAGCGAGCGAAGGCCTTGTCGAGCAGTGCGACATACTCATCGGGCACATTGCTGATGTTGTCGTCTTTCAACTCGGCCGAATATTTGCAGATGGCGTTTTCCACAGTGGAGGGGAATTTGATGCCGTTTTCGCCTTCACCTTGCTTCCAGTCGTCGTCGGTAAAATTCTCCAATCCCCACATTTCAAGGAATTTGGTAAACTTGAAATCTTCTTTAAAATGCTTTTCCAAATCAATCGCCATCCTCAGTATTGACGAGTGGAGCAGCGATGGGCGAGGGAGGTCGAGGCCCATATAGGTGTTGAGCGCTTTCTTCACGGGCACCACTTGGTTTTTATTGCCCTGATGCTTTTTGATGTAGCGGTAGATTACCCATCCGAAGGGTGTGAGGAACTTGTCGTCGAGTTCGCCATCAGCATGCAGTGTGGCTAAGATTTCGAAGGCTTTGTCCACTTGCTCTGGATTTTTCGACATTTCTTCGGCCTCTTTTGCTTTTCTGACGCGGGGCATGAGTTTGTTCTGAAGCGAAGTGATGCATTTCTGTGCTATTCCGTCGGTGTCGTTGAGTTCGGGCTGAATGCTGTCCATCTCCTCCACCAGCGCTTCGGCTTCTTCAGTTTGGCCTTGTTCAATGGCGAGTTTGCACTTGTCGTTGAGTACCCAAAACAGAGCCGAGTAAGTCCACGAACTTTTTTCTTGTTGCAGGTCGGCCAAAGCCATTTCGTGTGCTTCGGCTAATTGTCCGTTCTTGCGGAGCGCGTTTACTTCTTTGAATGACATAATATAGTGGGGTGTTAGTTTTTTAATTGTGGAAAGATTGCTTGATAATGTCGATCACTTGCTTCAGTTTATCATCTTCAGCGCCCATCTGCGACTTCGGCATGGCTGTGGTGAGGTGGTTGCCTTTGATATAGAACTGGATGCAGGCGAATTGTGCATCGGTCTTCAGGTTGTAGAGCACGTAGTAATTAGAGAGTTGTTCCACCACATTGGTGATGGTAACGTCGGCCTCTTCGCATGCTGTTTCCATCAATTGGAAGAGCATGGCGAGTGTTTCGTTGGATGGGGTGTAGCCGCTCAGTTTGGGCAGGAATTGGGCGTGGTTGATGATGTCGGCGAGTTCGGAGGGAATACCCATGGCCGAAACAGGCTTGAAGACGCCCTCTTTATTATACGACATGCGCACTACGGGCAGTGGCGTTCCATTTTGCGAAAAAGTGTAGGCATCCTGGTAATTGTAGCGCTCCACCTTTTCAATTTTGAAGCCAGAGTCTTTGACGCCTTCTGCAATTCCCATATATTTCAGTTTTGTGCCTTGCAGCGCATCGGCTGGGTGGAAAGGAGTGCTGGCGTCGGGTATCTCGCTGTGTGGGGGGAGAAAGTTTTGTGGCGCTTTGGTGATTTGGGAAATTGCGCTAAAGGTGAGTTTGGTGAGTCCGTTGATTTTGGGTGGATTCACGGCGAAGAGGCGCTGTTGCGCGCGCGTGGTGGCTGTGTAGCACCACCTCAGGTGGTCGTTGGAGAGGCCGCAGCGGCCGGTGTAGTCCACCGTCACATCTTTCCACTCGCCGCCTTGCGCCTTGTGGCAGGTGATGGCGTAGCCAAATTTCATGTGCAAGGCATTCATGAAAGGATCGCTTTCCAGCAGTCCTTTAAATTCCTCAGTGCCCTCTTTCACGTGAGGGTGGCTATTGCTGATGCGCATGCAGAAATTGATGTATTGTGCGCGCAATTCCCACGTAGTGAGTTCGCGCATATCGCTGTAGAGCAGGTTTTCAATGATGTAGACCGAGTGTTCACCGCCATAATCAGGGAAAAGCACTTTCACCTCGCGGTAGTGAAGGTCGATGTGCCGTTTTTCTTTGTCGATGGTCACAGGGATGCTGCTTTGGGTGATTCTTTTGCCCACAGCGGTCACCACGCCCATGTCGCCATTATACACGCGCTCATCGTTTGCCACTTGCGTGTTTTTATTGTTCAGCAAGATGTCGCCCACCTGCAGTTCGATTGTGTTGCCGAAGAGTGCGTCGGTTCCATTCTTGTTCACCAGAGAGGGGTAGTATTTTTCGCGTATGGCCATATTGTAGTGGTAACACAGTTTATTTGTGTAGCACACCACGATGCCGGCGCCAATTTCGGGTTGGGGATGCTTCTCAACATAATGATCCACCACCTCCGAGGCAGAGATTTCAAAGATATCGCTGCCATTCTCTTCAATGCGCAACGAAGAGCGCTGAGCGGCGTCGGTATCGAGCAGTTGGCGCACGGCGATGCTGGAGGAAAGGATGCCGCTTTTGCCCTCTTGGCGAAGCACCTCGGTGAGGAACGCCTCTTCCACCTTCAGTCCAAGCCCGCGAAGATAGGCAGCATCCAAGGCCTTTGAGAAGGAATCGCCCACGGGAGGAAGTTGGGCATCATCGCCCACAAAGATGATTTTGCAGGAGCGGTGGCCACTGTGAGCGGCATAGTACTGCTTGATGGCATGGTTCATATGCTCCGCGTTCTCCTTGCTATCGATGAAGAGTTTCTTATCAAGAGAATTATTGAGCGCCACCGAGCGGAAAATAAGCAAATCGGTGAGCAGTCGGCCTGAACCAAACTTGAGAAACTCAGTGTGAACCACAGTGTCGCCAACCATCGAACTTTCGTCGATGATGAGCGCTCGTGTGTATTCGGAAATTTCCTTCAATGGGAAAATATACTCGTGTTTCTTCTTGCTTACGTCGGCGTTTTCGGTCTCGAGACAAAGCAGTTCGCGCTTGTAGATGGCCGAGTGTATGGTGTGGGCGTCGATATCTTTGCTACGCAGCACCTTTGCGGCGCGTCCAGTGGGAGTGAGCACGCTGTAGGGCTTGTGATTGGCGTCGGATGTGGTGTTGACGTCGTATGACGATTCATGGTTCAGCAGTTCGCAGATCCATTTTATCATCGTAGTTTTGCCCGTGCCGGCATATCCGTGAAGAATAAACACGTGGCTGTCGCTTTCGAGGAATTCTTGAATTTGGTCAAGCACTTCCTGCTGACGAGCGGTAGGAGAAAGTTTTGCAGGTTGGTTCATGATAATAAAGTATATCTATACATATACTAAGCAAAAACCATGCCAAAACACCCACCAAGCCACCAATAATTATTCTTTTATTTCTTCTGCTTCTTTCTGTGGTGGGGGAGGTTTAGGAGGATGCTGAGGGTGACTATGGCGGCGAGGGCCCAGGTGTAGTAGAGGTAGGGGAGGAAGGCTACTGGGCTGAGGTGGGCGAGGCCGGCGGCCATGAGCGATTGCGCGCCGTAGGGGATGAGGCATTGCACGATGCAAGAGCAGGTGTCGAGCAGGCTGGCCACTTTGCGGCCGTCGAGGTGGAACTGCTGCGAAATCTTGTGGGCAATGTCGCCCACGGTGATGATGGCGATGGTGTTGTTGGCCGTGCAGAGGTTCACCAGGCTCACGAGCAGGGCTATCACGGCTTGGGCACCACGGCTGCTATCGATGCGGCGCGTGAGCACTTGGATGATGTATTTCACGCCGCCGTTGTGGCTAATCACGCCCAGCAGTCCGGCGGCGAGCAGGGTGACGATGATGAGGTCGCTCATGTCGCGTATGCCGTCGCCCATGAAGCCGCACATTTCGATGAGGCTCGTGTCGGCGAGGCCGCAGAGGGCGATGGCGATGCAGGCGAAGATGCCGAGCGTGAGCACGATGAGTACGTTCACGCCTATGACGGCCGCCACAATCACGATGAGATAGGGCAGCACGTGCCACCACGATGCGCTGCTAAAGGCCGCATGGCCAGCGCCTTCCAGATTGCCCGTGGCGATGTATACCCCGAGCGTGATGAGCGCGGCGGGTAGGGCTATCCAGAGGTTGGTCTTGAATTTGTCGTTCATCTTCACCTTTTGGCTGCGTGTGGCGGCGATGGTGGTGTCGCTGATGAAGGAGAGGTTGTCGCCAAAGAACGAGCCGCCCAGCACCACCGAAACGAGGAAAGCCGTGTCGGCGCCGGTGCTCTGCGCCAGTTGGCAGGCGAAAGGTGTGAGTGCCACGATTGTGCCCACCGAGGTGCCTATCGACATGGAGATGAAGCACGCCGTGATGAAGAGTCCCGGCACGATGAAGGTGCTCGGCAGCGAAGCCAGCGCCAGGTTCACTGTGGCGTCGATGGCGCCTATGCCCTTCGCCAGGGCCGAGAATGCACCAGCGAGGAAGAAGATCCATATCATGTAGAGCACGTTGCCATTGGCGGCGCCTTTCGAGAAAATGTTGATGCGCTCGGCTATTTTCATCTTGGGCATGCACAGCAGCGCCCACATGGAGGCCACGATAAAGGCGATGGACAGCGGCATCTTGTAGAAGTCGCCGATGATGACCGAAACCACCACGTAGAGCAGCAGAAACACCACGATGGGCGACAGTGCCAGCAGACCTTTGCCCGTGCTGATATATTGAATAGATTGCTTATTTCCCATTTGATTGACTATTTATTTTCCTTTTTGCGTAAAATTCTGTGCAAAATTACTGCTAAATTGCCGAATAGCAAAATTTGTTTCTTTTTTAACTGAAAAAACCGACGCTTTTGTTGGTTATGTGCGCCATTCTCGCTAACTTCGTGTTGTATATATATATTAATGTGCATCCCAAAAAACAACTATGAAGCAACTAAAGAGTATATCAGTATTGCTGATGGCGGCAATGACGGCATTTTCAATCAGTGCCCAGCGTTTTGAAAGCGATGGCATCAGTTATGTAATCGACGACGCTGGAAAGGCGCAGGTGGTGCTTGGCGACGACTTCTACCGAGGCAGCATCGTGATTCCCGCCGAAGCAGGCGGTGCGCCCGTGGCTTCGCTGGGCTATGGTGCCTTCAACTCCTGCCACGGCCTCTCGAGCGTGACGCTGCCCGCTGGCATTACCAGCATCGGCGACTACGCCTTCAACGCTTGCGACTCGCTCGCGGCCATCACCTTCCCCGCGTCGGTGGCTCGCATAGGCGCTTTTGCTTTCCATGGCTGCACTCGCATTGTGGATGTGGCCTTGCCCGAAGCCGTCACAGGCATCGGCGATGAGGCGTTTTTCGGTTGCACAGCCCTGAAGACGGTGAAGATAGGGAAAAACGTGACCGAAATCGGCACACGCGTCTTCCAGCGCTGCACCCAACTCAAGACCATCACCGTAGACGCCGAAAACCCCGCTTATTGCGACATCGACGGCATATTGATGACCAAAGACGGCAGCACGCTCATCACCTTCTGCCGCAAAAACACCTCTTGGCGCAATTACACCATGCCCGCCTCGGTGACCGCCATCTCACCCTTTGCCTTCTATGGCTGCGACGCCATGAAAGGCGTGGTGCTGCCTGAGGGGCTGCAGGAGATAGGGGAGTGGGCCTTCGGCAACTGCTCCGTCATGGAGTCGTTCACCTTGCCCGCAAGCGTGAGCCGCATCGGTGCCAACGCCTTCTTCGGGATGAAAAATTGCAAGAAATTCTACTGCAGCACCGTGGAGCCACTGCCGCTGCGCGAAGTGAGCACCCCGTTTGGCATGTTCACCGACCTCTCGGCACGCACGCTCTATGTGCCCAACGGCGATGCCGTGGCACGCTACAAAGCCGCTCCCGTGTGGAAGGAATTTGGCAACATCCTGCCCTATCTGGGCGACGTGAATGCCGACGGCGTGATCAACGTGAGCGACGTGACTGCGCTCATCAACAACATCCTGGGCGAGGCCCAGTATGAACTCAAGGCCTGCGACATCAACCTCGACGGCGAAGTGAACGTGAGCGACGTGACTGCGCTCATCAACACTATTTTATTATGATAAAACACCACAACTGATTATGAGTTTTCAACCACTAGCCGAGCGTCTTCGCCCGAAGTCGCTCGATGAATATATTGGTCAGCGCCACTTGGTGGGGCCTGGCGCCGTGATTCGCCGCATGATAGAAAGCGGCAACATCGCCTCCTTCATCCTCTGGGGGCCTCCAGGGGTGGGGAAAACTACACTGGCGCGCATCATCGCCGAGCAAATCAAGGTGCCTTTCTACACGTTGTCGGCCGTCACGTCGGGCGTGAAAGACGTGCGCGAGGTGCTCGACCGCTGCCAGAAGGATGCGCGCAGCGTGTTTGTGAAAGGCCGCCCCATCCTCTTTATCGACGAAATTCACCGCTTCAACAAGTCGCAGCAAGACTCGCTGCTCGGCGCCGTGGAAAACGGCACCGTAACGCTCATTGGCGCCACCACCGAGAATCCATCGTTTGAGGTGATACGCCCGCTGCTCTCCCGTGCCCAGGTGTATGTGCTCCAGTCGCTGGATAAGGACGACCTGCTCCAGTTGCTCGACCACGCCATCAACACCGACGACATTTTCAAGGACCGCGAAGTGCGCGTGGAGGAAACCGAGGCGCTGCTGCGCTTCAGCGGTGGTGACGCCCGTAAATTGCTCAACATTCTCGACCTGCTCCATCAGTCGCTGGGCGAAAAAGAACCATTCGTGCTCAACGACAAGGTGGTGACGGAGCGCCTGCAGCAAAATCCCATGGCATTCGACAAAGACGGTGAGATGCACTACGACATCATCTCAGCCTTCATCAAGTCGATTCGTGGCAGCGACCCCGATGCGGCGGTCTACTGGCTCGCCCGCCTCATAGCCGGAGGCGAAGATCCCAAGTTCATTGCCCGCCGCCTGTGCATTTCGGCAGCGGAAGACATAGGCCTCGCCAACCCTAATGCGATGCTCCTTGCCAATGCCACCTTCGACATGATCAACAAAATCGGTTGGCCCGAAGGACGCATTCCGCTGAGCGAATGTGCCATCTATCTCGCCACTTCGCCCAAGAGCAACTCGGCCTACAACGCCATCAACACCGCCCTCCAACTCGTGGAGCAGACGGGCAACGCACCCGTGCCCTTGCACCTGCGCAACGCTCCTACCAAACTCATGAAGCAACTGGGCTACGGGCGCGACTACATGTACGCCCACGACTATCCCGGCCACTTCGTACGGCAGCAGTACATGCCCGACGAACTTCAAGGCACCCAACTCTGGGCACCCCAAGACAACGCCGCCGAAGCCCAAATGGCAGCCCGCCAACAAGCCCGCTGGAACCCACAGCCCCCAAAAACAGAAGAAAGATGAGGTGTTGATAAAGTGCAGATAATCAATGAAATAATAAATATATGCCATCAAAGGGACGGTTCTTTTGATGGCATTTTTTACGTCTCAGTGGGGAAATAAAGGGGGAGAATTCGTAGGAGAGGCGGCGGGGGTGTGTCAAAATTCACAAATACGCCCAAAATCGGGTATTAGGCGTTGATAATCAAAATGATAGCATTCGCCTGGCGCGGACGCGATGTGTCGCGTCCCTACTATATTCTGGGTTCTGCAACACCCTCCCTACCACATTCTACGTTTTGACACACCCCCACCGCCCCTCCCACGAATTAATCCTCTGAATTTTTCCACAGCCCCTCAAAAAACACAAAAGCCCGATGACGTGAAAATCATCGGGCTTTTTGCTGATATTAGGGTGAAATATTATTTCTTGTGGGCTGCGATCCAGTTCTTGGCGTTGACGAATGCCTGGATCCATGGAGTTACCTCGTCGGCTTGGCGAGCCTGTGGATAGAAGCCACACTGCCATGGGAAGATGGCGCGTTCGAGGTGTGGCATCATGGCCAAGTGGCGGCCGTCCTTAGAGGCGAGGCCAGCGATGCCGCGTGGCGAGCCGTTGGGGTTGGCTGGATAAGCGCGGTAGTTGTATTGTGCCACCACGTTGTATTTGTCCACGCCTTCGGGCAGATTGAACTTGCCTTCGCCGTGAGCCACCCAGATGCCGAGTTTCGAGCCGCTGAGGTTGCCAAACATCACCGAATTGTTTTCAGGGATGGCGAGGCCCACGAAGTTAGACTCAAACTTGTGGCTATCGTTGTGGTCCATGTGAGGCTGGCTGCTGTATTCAGGGTTGAGGAGGTTGAGTTCGATCATCACCTGGCAACCATTGCAAATACCGAGCGAGAGCGTGTCGTCGCGCTTGTAGAAGTTTTCGAGGGCTTGTTTAGCCTTTTCATTCCACACGAAGCCACTAGCCCAGCCCTTAGCCGAACCAAGCACGTCGCTGTTAGAGAAGCCGCCGCAGAACACGATCATGTTCACGTCTTCGAGGGTTTCGCGGCCGCTCATCAAGTCGGTCATGTGCACGTCCTTCACGTCGAAGCCAGCGAGGTAGAGCGAGTAGGCCATTTCGCGGTCGCCGTTCACACCCTTTTCACGGATGATAGCAGCCTTGATGCCGCTCTTGCCGTGCTTGAAGCCTTCGATGCCCAGGTCGGCAGCCTTGCCGGTGAAGCCAGCAGGCATGCGCCAGCGCAGAGGTTGCTTCTTGTAGTTTTCGAAACGGGCCTTAGCCAACTTGTTGCCGCTCTGCTTGCAGTCGAGCAGGTAAGAACTCTTGAACCAGAGGTCGCGCAGATAGTCGATGAAGAACATGTATTCGTCGCCGTCTTTGCTCACTGTCACGGTGCGTTCTTCCGAAGGCTCACCGATGCAGATGAATTTCACGCCGCACTTAGCGAGTGAGCGTTCCACCTTACCGCATTGGTTGTTGGCCACCTGCACCACGAGGGCAGGATTTTCGGCGAAGAGCACCTTCACGATGTCTTTTTCGCTCATGCCGTCGAGGTCGAGGTTCACACCGCCCTTAGTGTTGGCAAATGCCATTTCGAGCACGGTGGTGAGCAGACCGCCGGCGCTGATGTCGTGGGCTGCGAGCAGTTGCTTTTCAGCCACGAGTTCTTGCACGGCGTTGAATGCGCGGGCAAAATATTCAGCACTCTTCACGGCAGGAGCCTTGTCGCCGAGTCGGCCCACCGCTTGAGCGAGGGCAGAGCCGCCGAGTTGCAGTTCGGTGCCGCTGAAGTCGATATAGTAGAGTTTGCTCTTCTTTTGCTGGAGCACGGGGCTCACGGTCTTCTTCACGTCGGACACTTCGCCGCCGGCCGAGATAATCACGGTGCCAGGGGCAATCACCTTCTTGTTGCCGTATTTCTGGGTCATAGAGAGGCTGTCCTTGCCGGTGGGGATGTTGATGCCCAGAGCGCAAGCAAAGTCGCTACAAGCCTTCACGGCACGGTAGAGGCCAGCGTCTTCGCCTTCGTTGCGGCAAGGCCACATCCAGTTGGCGCTCAGCGACACAGCCTTGAGGCCGCCGTTGAGGTTGGCGCCCACGATGTTGGTGAGTGCTTCGGTGATAGAGAGCACCGAGCCTGCTGCTGGGTCGATAAGACCTGCTTGAGGCGCGTGGCCGATAGAGGTGGCAATACCGCTGCGGCCAGTGAAATCGAGTGCTACCACACCGCAGTCGCTCAGAGGCAACTGAATCTCGCCTTGGCACTGCTGACGGGCTATCTTGCCGGTCACGGAGCGGTCTACCTTGTTGGTCAACCAGTCCTTGCAAGCCACGCCTTCGATTTGGAGTACGGTTTCGATGTATTCGTTGAGTTGTGAAGCATCGGTCTTCACTGCCTTGTATTTGCGTTCCTTGGTGCTATCGGTCATGATAGTCTTAGGAGAACTGCCAAACATGTCCTTCATGCCCAGGTCGATAGGCTTCACGCCGTCGGCCTGCTCAAAGACGAAGCGGTCGTCGCCAGTGGTTTCGCCCACCACGTAGAAAGGCGCGCGTTCGCGTTCGGCAATCTTCTTGATGCGGTCGAGGTCTTTTTCTTCAGCCACGAAGCCCATGCGTTCCTGGCTTTCGTTGCCTATGATTTCCTTCGACGAAAGAGTGGGGTCGCCCACAGGAAGGGCAGCCATGTCGATGCGTCCGCCGGTTTCTTCCACCAGTTCAGAGAGGGCGTTGAGGTGACCGCCAGCGCCGTGGTCGTGGATCGACACGATAGGGTTGGTGTCGTCTTCGGCGAGGGCGCGAATCACGTTGGCCACGCGCTTCTGCATTTCAGGGTTGGCGCGCTGCACGGCGTTGAGTTCGATGGCGTTGGCATATTGGCCGGTATTCACACTCGAAACAGCGCCACCGCCCATACCGATGCGGTAGTTGTCGCCACCCATCAGCACCACCTTTTCGCCGGGCTTAGGAGTGCCCTTGATAGCGTCGCGCTTGTTGGCAAAGCCCACACCGCCGGCCAGCATGATCACCTTGTCGTAGGCCATCTGGCGCTTGGCTTCCTCGTGCTCAAAGGTGAGGAGCGAACCGCAGATGAGAGGCTGGCCAAACTTGTTGCCGAAGTCGCTCGCGCCGTTAGATGCCTTGATGAGGATTTCTTCGGGAGTCTGGTAGAGCCATGGGCGTGGAGGCATGGTGCAGCGTTCCCACGCGCGTTCGGCTTCGGTGCGAGGGTAACTGGTCATGTACACAGCCGTACCTGCCAATGGAAGGCTGGCGCGGCCACCGCCCAGACGGTCGCGGATTTCACCGCCCGAACCAGTGGCGGCACCGTTGAAAGGCTCAACGGTGGTGGGGAAGTTATGGGTTTCGGCCTTCAGCGAAATCACCGAGTCGATTTCCTTCACTTCGAAGAAATCGGGCTGATGAGGATTCACTGGGGCGAATTGTTCAATCTTAGGACCATCGATGAAGGCCACGTTGTCCTTGTAGGCTGAGATCACCTTGTTAGGATTGTCGTGGGTGGTCTTCTTGATGAGGCTGAAGAGGCTGGTGGGCATTTCCTCGCCGTCGATGATGAAGGTGCCGCCGAAGATTTTGTGACGGCAGTGCTCACTGTTCACCTGTGAGAAGCCAAACACTTCGCTGTCGGTGAGCGGACGGCCCAGGCGGTCGCCCAGCCCCTTGAGGTAGTCGATTTCCTCAGGGCTCAGCGCCAAGCCTTCTTGCACGTTGTAGGATTCGATATCTTCAATATAAACGATAGGATCCGGCGTACGCGTGATGGTGAATGTGTCGCTGTCCAGGGTGGTGTACACTCGTTGCAACATTTTGTCGTACTTGGGATCCTTCTCTTTGGTAACTGTAAACTCCTCGATGCGTTCAATGCCCGTCATCGCCATGTTTTGGGTGATTTCTACAGCATTCGTACTCCAGGGCGTAATCATTTCCTTGCGAGGGCCAATGAACGTGCCGCGCAAAGTGTCGTCCTGTACTGGGGTGCCGCCGAGCAACCACTGAAGTTTCTCGATTTCGCTCGCCGAGAAAGCGTGGTCGGCGCCAACTGCATAGATGGTTTTAGTACCTTTTTTAAAGAATGTAATCATAAATAAACAAGATGGATTACTGTTTAAACTTAAATCTCCTACAAAGTTACTGCAATCCCGTGGCACTACAAAATGAAATCCCCACTTTTCTCATCACCCACCACCACATTATACATTATATAATATATATATCCACCGAAAAGAAGCGGATAGGAGAGGTGGAGAGTCGGACGTATCGGACTATTCAGACGTATCAGACGCGCAAGGAATGCCGGGGGTGCACTTTTTTGCAAGAAATTGAGCGAAAGCGCTCCTTGCTTTTATTTTATTTTCACATAGGAGCAGTATTTGGCGAGGAGATTTTCTGTTGGGAGGTCTCCCTTTTTGTGTCGTTCGGCGTCGAGGGGGAGGATGCGCTCGTGCACGTGAGTTTCGCCTCTGTAGGTGGCATTCAGGAATGGGATGCCGTTCGCTTCTTCAATGCTCACCTCAGAAAAGAGCGCGGTGATATCTTCTGGGTCGTAGACGATGGAGTAACTTGGGCGCTTTGCTCCGGGGATGTCTTGGCGCAGAAGGTTTTTCTCCTCGAGGTCGTGGATGTCGCGTAGGGCAGTGTCTTTTGAACATTTCGCCAGCGAAGCCCACGATTTTGAGGTGATTTTTGCCTCGTAGCCGTCGAGGAAAAGATTGAGCACGGCGCTCTGTCGAGTGCTTAATGCCAAGGCCGATGCGCGCTGCCAAAACACACTTTTGTTGAGGATCATGCTCAACACCGAGTGCGCCTCGTCGAGCGCTTGTGATAGGGTAGAGGCATACCAAAGAATCCACTCGGTGAGGTCGCCGTCGCCACGCTGTGTGCGTTCCAAGAGGTCGTAATAGCGGCTCTTGTTCTTGTTGATTTGCGAGGAAATGTTGTAGAATCGAAACTCGCTTTGGTCGGCGCGCGCCAGCATCATGTCCGACAAGATGCGTGCCAGTCGGCCGTTCCCGTCCTCAAAGGGGTGGATGCTCACAAACCACACATGCGCCACTGCCGAGCGAATGATGTAACTCACATTCTCGCTTGAGTTGAACCACGCAAGAAACTTCTCCATCTCGCCCTCAACGCGCTCTGGCGACGGGGCGATATAGTGAATTTTCTCGCGGCCGAACATGCCCGACACGATGTGTTCCTCGTGGGTGCGATATTGCCCTATCTCTATCAGCGAGCCTTCGCTGAAGCCTGTGGGAAAGAATGCAGCCTGCCAGGCGCAGAGTTTTTCCTTGGTGATGGACTGGGCGCACTGACTTGTGGCTTCAAGCATCACAGCCACCACCGAGTCCACATAGTGGGATGGAGCCGACTGCTTTACATTCTCGATGCCGAGTTTGCGTGCAATCGACGACCGCACCTCATCCACATTCAGGCGCACGCCCTCAATCTCCGACGAGTACACTACGTCGTAGGTCAAATTCTCGGCCATGGCCCTCAACTTGCTGTCGAAGCCCAGCGAAGCCAGTCGGCCATAGAGCACGCCCTGTTTGCGGCTCACTTCCTCAAGAATGGCGGTCAATACCGATGCGTCCCATCTGAACGCTGTCCAATTTTCTCTTTCGTGGATATACATACTTGGTCTGTTTTTTAGTTGGATGCAACGATATTCGACAAATAACGTCGCAAATTCTGCGACAAAAATAGCCCTTTTTCGTCGCATAACCAAGAAAAACGTCGCAAATTTTGCGACGTTTTTTGCTGGAAATCTCACATATAAACTATCAACGCGAGTTCGGGATAAGAAACTGTCTTTGGGCTTTAATCCGGGAATATGATTT
>JAUNCU010000052.1 GCA_030526455.1 Bacteroidales bacterium
AGCCTCGGAGAGGGTCGGTTATGGTAATAGCCCGACTTCTCTGACAGTCCCCCCCCCACCCACATTCCCAAAAACAACACCAACTTTATAACAAAAGAACCGTCCCTTTGTTATAAAGTGGATGATATTCTATAACTAGAATTTATTGTTATGGTTATATTGTAAAATGATAATTTTATTATTTGTTGTTATATGTAATTTTTATAACAAAGGGACGGTTCTTTTGTTATAGAGATTTTGGAGGATCCTTGCGAGAGGGGCTTGGCTGCTTGATTTGGGAGGCGGCGGGGAGGGGATGGGCTCAGTGGAAAATCCAGGGGGAGGCTGTCCGAAAACTCGAGTTGCTACCACAACCGACCCTTTCCGAGGCTCATTCCTTGGTGGCTACCTATCTCCACGCTGCGCTCGCGAATTGCAAAGCAATTCACTCGCTTGCATGGAGTTAACTATAACGAGCCGTTTCCGACGGCGGCTGGTGATCGCTTGGCGTTTTGGTAATGGATTATCTGCAATTTTTAGTTTTCGGACAGCCCCCCAGCAAAGAAAAAATCCTAGAAATCTAGATATCTAGAAATCTAGGAATATGCGATGCGAAAAGCCAAGGCTATCGTCTTAACTTCATAATTTCTTTAACTTCTGAAGAATCTCTTCTTAACTTCTGGAAAAACCCTCACCCCGCTTGCATTGCTGCGATGTGCTTGAGCAGGGCCAGGGCGTCGCTCACGGTTTTCACATTGGCGATGAGGAAACTGCAGCGGTCGTTCACCTCGCGCAACTTGCAGCGCAGCGGGTCGCTCTGCAGATAGGTGAGGCAGCGGCCGAAGGCGTTGGAGTGGTAGTAGGCGGCGTTTTCCTTGCCCACGAAGTAGAGGTAGAGGCTGCCTTGCTTGAGCGCGATCTTCTCCACACCCAGGGTGCGTGCGATGCGGCGCAGCGGCACGATGCGGATGAGTTCGGCGGCAATCTCGGGGATAGGGCCGAAGCGGTCGCGCATGCGGGCTTCAAATTCTTCCACCTCCTTGTCGGTCTCCATGCTGTCGAGTTCGCGGTAGAGGGTGATGCGTTCGCTCTCCTGCGGCACATAGGTGGCGGGGAAGAGGAGTTCGAGGTCGGTGTCGATATTACAGTCGTTCACGTAGGCCACCTCATGTCCCGAAATCTGCGATTCTTCCGCCTCCTGTTCTTCGAAAGTATCGGCGAATTCCTGCGTTTTCAGTTCGAGTACGGCTTCCTTGAGAATCTTCTGATAGGTCTCGTAACCGAGGTCGGCGATGAAGCCACTTTGCTCTGCGCCGAGCAGATTTCCTGCGCCGCGAATGTCGAGGTCTTGCATCGCGATTTGAATGCCCGAGCCCAGGTCGCTGAAACTCTCGATGGCGTTGAGGCGGCGCATCGCCACGGGGGTGAGCGGGCGTTCGGGCGGGATGGTGAGGTAGCAGAAAGCCTTGCGGTTGCTGCGCCCCACGCGTCCACGCAACTGGTGCAAGTCGCTCAGCCCATGATTCTGGGCATTGTTGATGATGATGGTGTTCACGTTGGGCATGTCGATGCCACTCTCGATGATGGTGGTGGCGAGGAGCACGTCGTAGTCGTGGTTGGTGAAGTCGATGATGCGTTTCTCCAGTTCCTCGGGGCTCATTTGGCCATGGCCCACCACCACGCGGGCGTCGGGCACAAGGCGGTGAATCATGTTTTCGAGCACGGGGAGTTGGTCGATGCGGTTGTTCACGAAAAACACCTGGCCGTTGCGTGAGAGTTCGAAGTTGATGGCTTCGCTCACGATGTCGTCGTCGAGCGGTTTCACCGAGGTGAGGATGGGGTAGCGGTTGGCTGGCGGCGTGGTGATGGCGCTCAGGTCGCGGGCGCCCATCAGCGAGAACTGCAGCGTGCGCGGAATGGGCGTCGCGCTCATGGTGAGCGTGTCGATATTGGTTTTTATCTCCTTCAGTTTCTCCTTCACGCTCACGCCGAATTTCTGCTCCTCGTCGATGATAAGCAGACCCAAATCGCGGAATTTTACGGTTTTTCCGATCAATTTGTGGGTGCCGATGAGGATATCGATCTTCCCTTCGGCCAAGTCGGCGAGCAGTTGTTTCACCTCTTTAGGTTTGCGGGCGCGGGTGAGGTAGTCGACCCTCACTGGGAAGTCCTTGAGGCGGTCGCTGAAGGTGTTGTAATGCTGGAAGGCGAGCACGGTGGTGGGCACTAGCACGGCCACCTGCTTGCCGTCGGTGGCAGCCTTGAAGGCGGCGCGAATGGCCACCTCGGTCTTGCCGAAGCCCACGTCGCCACACACCAGGCGGTCCATGGGGCGGTCGCGCTCCATGTCGGCCTTCACGGCCTGTGTGGCCTTGAGTTGGTCGGGGGTGTCTTCGTAGATGAACGAAGCCTCCAATTCCTGCTGCAGATAGCCGTCGGGCGAGTAGGCAAAACCCTTGGCCTCGCGGCGCTTAGCGTAGAGTTTGATCAGGTCGCGGGCTATGTCTTTGAGTTTGCTCTTGGTGCGGTTTTTAATCTTGTTCCAAGCCCCGCCGCCCAGTCGGCTCAACTTAGGTTCAACGCCCTCTTTACCACGGTATTTCGAGAGTTTGTGCAGGGCGTGGATAGAGCAGAAAATGATGTCGCCGTTCTGGTAGATGAGTTTGATGGTTTCCTGCAGCGTGCCGTTGGCGCGGTTGCGCACCAGGCCACCGAATTTGCCTATGCCGTGGTCTTCGTGCACGATGTAGTCGCCCACCTCAATCTGGTTGAGTTCCTTGAGCGAAAGGGCGAGTTTGCCCGAGCGAGCGCGGTCGCTCTTGAGATTATAGCGGTGGAATCGGTCGAAAATCTGGTGGTCGGTGAAGATACACATCTTCAGTTCGTCGTCCACGAAGCCCTCGTGCACGGTGCCTTTCACCGCCGTGAACGGGATGTTGTCGCCACGGTCGTCGAAAATCACGCGCAGGCGGGCGGTCTGCTTCTCGCTGTCGCTGAGGATGTAGATTTTGTAGCCTTTGGCGATGAAGTCTTGCAGCGAAGTGCTGATGAGGTCGAAATTCTTATGATAGATGCCTTGGGGCGAGAAGGCGAAATTGATGCGGGCGTTGGCTGAATCCTGACTTTCGGCGGCATGGAACTCCAGACGGCGAAAATTGCCAAAATCTACGATGAATTGGGCAGAATCCACGATTTTCTCCATGGCGTGGGAATCGCAGTTTTCGGCAATCAGTGCGCTTGCCGACATGCTCTCTTCACTAATGGCTTTCACGCGGGAAGTGACCCACTCGGCATTGCGGCACATAATCCATGTCTCGGGCTGGATGTAGCCCAGCAGCGATGTGCCCTGGCTGGCAGCCTCGGCGTTGTTGTTGAGAATGGAGATGCTTTTCAGGCGCTCCTCGCTGAGTTGGGTTTCGACGTTGAATGTGCGAATACTGTCGATTTCATCGCCGAAAAAGTCGATTCGGTAGGGGAGTTCGTTGCTGTAGGAATACACGTCGAGGATAGAGCCGCGAATCGAGAATTGCCCCGGCTCGTAGACGTAGTCCACCATCTGGAAACCGAAGTCGCGCAGTCGGCCACCGGTGGCAATGAGGTCCACCTCTTCGCCCACGCTGAGGCTGATGGTGCTGTCGTCGATCACCTCCTTCGCCGCCACCTTCTCGGCAAGCGCTTCGGGGTAGGTGACCACGCAGCGCAACTGCGGGTTGCCGTACCACTGGTTGAGCACCTCGGTGCGCAGAATCTCGCTCGGCGCGTCGATTTGGCCGTATTTGATGTCGCGCTTGTAGCCCGAGGGGAAGATGAGGGTAGAGCCCTCGCCGTTGATCTGGATGAGGTCGTTGTAGATGTAGCCCGCCTCGTCGAGGTCGTTGGCAATCACAAGGTAGGGCGCCTCAAGGCGGGGCAGGCGCGCCAGCAGCATGGCGGGCGACGATCCCGCCAACCCGTCGGCCGAAACAACACGGTTACGCTTCGCCGTGAGCACCTTCTTGAGGGCGGCACGGCGCGCTGTGCTGTTGAAAATGTCGCATAATTCTCTTATTTCCACAGTGGAGCGGTGATGGGGTTATTTCTTTTTCTTCTTCAGGATGCGCTCGTATTCGCCAGGCTTGGCAAACATCTCAACGGCGGCATCCATCGCCTTGTCGAATTTCAGTTCATTCTCACACTCGCCCGCGTCGTAGTAGTAGCGCTTCACGATTTCGCTCGAGAGGTAGCACTCAATTTGCCCACGGTTGCGGTCGAGGTCGCGATTGAGGTCGTGCTTGAGCATCTTTTCCAGTTTGTCGAATTCAGCCTTCACCGAGTCGGTCATGTAGCCCTCGCTCTCGGCAGTCTTGCGCAGCAGCGACACGCCGGTTTCGCACAACTTATCGTACTGAAACTTCGAGGGGTCGATAAACTTCTTGAAATCTTCGAATATTTCGTCGGTGATCTTAAATTCGCCCGCTGGAGCGATGGTGGGATGCTCGGCGGCATATTTTGTGGCGTAGTCGAAAGCCCAGTTGTCGCGCACGATGTTGAACACCAGTCGGTTCACCTCGGGGAAGGTGATCTTGATGTCGGGCGTGATGCCACCACCGTCGCGCACTTCGCGGCCATTGGCGGTGTGAAACACGTTGCAAAGGCTGTCGGGCTTGTGCTTGAACGAGCCGTCGGGGTTGCGCTGGCTGTAGTCGATCTCCTGGATGAGGCGTCCGCTGGGGATGTAGTATTTCGCGATGGTGAGTTTGAGCAGACTGTTGAACGGCAGCGGGCGGGTGGTCTGCACCAGGCCCTTGCCAAACGAGCGGCCGCCGATAATCACGGCGCGGTCGAGATCCTGCAGCGCACCCGCAGTGATTTCGCTCGCCGAAGCCGAACCGCCGTCGATGAGCACCGCCAGTGGCATGTCGGGCATGATGGGCGCCTCCGAAGTTTTGTACACACGGAAGTCCTTGGTCGAACGGCCCTTAGTGGTAAGCACCTCGGTGCCCTTGGGGAGGAAGAAGCCGAGAATCTTGATAGCCTCGTCCACCAGGCCGCCGCCATTGCCGCTCAGGTCGAGCACCACGGCGCGCACGGCTGGGTTGGCCTTAAATTCGAGCAACGCCTTCTTCACGCCTTCAGCCGAGTGCTCATTATAGGTATTGAGGGCGATGTAGCCGATATTGTCCTTCGTCACGCCATAGAACGTGACGGGGTTCAACTTGATTTTCTCGCGAGTGAACGTGAACGAGAGGATGCTGTCGGCCACGTAAGGGCGCTTCACCGTCACCTTAATCTGGGTGTTGGCCTGTCCCTTGAGGCGCTTGCTCACCTGGTCGCTCGTCCATGTGGCGGTGCTGTCGCCGTCGATCATGATAATCTGGTCGCCGCACTTCAGGCCGGCGCGCGCTGCAGGGCTGCCAGCGTAAGGCCCCGAGATATACACCCCGCCGCCCTTGCGCTGCATGATGTAGGAACCGATGCCCCCGTATTCGCCCGTGCTGATCACCATGAAATCGTCCTGACTCTCATCGGAGATATATTCCGTGTAGGGGTCAATCTCGTCGAGCATCGAGTTGATAGCCGTTTCGATATGCTTCTTGGCATTGAGCGTGTCGACATAAAAATTGTGCAACTCCTTGTAGAGAGAGTTGAAAATGTCGAGATTGCGAATCACCGCCGCGTCACTGCCTTCCTTTCCCTTCTTCTGCTCGCCAAAAGCCAAGGGCGCAAAAATCAAAGCCCCCAAAACGACAAGCACGAAATTCTTAAAATGATATCTTTTCATTATATGTTTGCAAATTATTCTGCTAAAGTACTACCTTTTGGCGAGATTTTGGGGTGTTTTTTGGAGAAAAAAGCATAAAATGCACTTTTTTGATAAGTTTTTTCTTGAAAATGTTGCACAATTCAAAAATTGGGAGTACTTTTGCATCGCAATTCTCGGAGAGACCGGTTTTCTGGGTTTTGCAACTGCTTCAATAGCTCAGTTGGTTAGAGCACCTGACTGTTAATCAGGGGGTCGTTGGTTCAAGTCCATCTTGAAGCGCTCATTAAGGGGTCACACAAACGTGGCCCCTTTTTTTGCGAAATGGCGGGCTGTGGAAGCCAGCCGAAAAAAAGGTGAATAAGTAATAAAACAATTCATAATAATCAAAATCACTAATCATCATTTAATTTCAAGAATGAAAAAAGTATTTCATTTCGTGATGGCTGCAGCCATGATGGTAATGGCTCAAAGCGCTATGGCACAGGATGTGACCACCGTGTTTGAGGAATCATTCGCTGCATTCACCGAGGGTAGCGAAGACGCTCCCGCAACTACCGACATCTCTACCGGTACGACCAACAAGTTGAACACCACCCTCTCGGGCTGGAGTGGACGCTACGTGTATGAAGCAGGCGGCTCACTGAAACTCGCCGACGGCGGTTACCTCCAGACTGCCCGCTACGACATGAAGGCCAACAAGGGCATCATCAAGGTGTCGATGCGCGTGCGCTCGCTCGCCGCTGCCGGTGCCATGTATGCCGTGTACGTGAACTCAACCACCAGCGCTAAGGTTACCGACTACGTGTTTGACAACCAATGGCACGAAGTGAGTTACGTGGTGAGCGGTGCCAGCACCTACAGCACCACCTACATCCGCATTGGCGCCACCATGGCCGAAGCCGGCATCCTCGTCGACGACCTCAAGGTGGAACAAAGCGCTAGTTTCTATCCCGCTCCAGTGGCTAAGCAGCCTACTCAGGCCGACGGCACCTCGTTCACCGCAAAGTGGGACTACATCTCAGGCTCTACTGGCTACTACCTCGACGTGTACAGCAAGGATGAAAACGGCGCTAAGCAATATGTGCTCCAAAACCAATTCATCTCGGGCGCTTACTCATCTTCTTATAAGGTGACTGGCCTCAACGAATTTGAGACCTACTACTTCGTGGTGCGCGCCACCAACGGCACTGCCACCTCTGAAAACTCTAACGAAATTCAAGTGGTGAGAGTGATTACCTCGCTCGATGCTCCAGAGGCACTTCCAGCAAGCGAGGTGGGTGAAAACTACTTCCAGGCTGAATGGAACGATGTTGAAAACGCCGATGGCTTCGTGCTCGATGTTCAGCGCGTGGCAAAACTCAAGGCAGACAAGAACGTGGTATTGGCTAAGGAAGACTTCTCATTCCTCTTCGAAGGCACCGTTCAGTCGCCCGTGTATCCCGCGCTTCAGGAATACCTCGACGAGTACACCTACGACAAGGGCTGGTATGCCTACGGTCACCTCTATGCTCAAGGTCTCCTCGGTCTCGCTCCATTCTCAAGCAATCCCGCCACACTCACCTCTCCAATGCTGTCGCTCGCAAGCAATGGCGGCAAATTCACTGTGAAGGCTCGCATGGGCGCTACTAGCGCAGGTGTTTACACTGCTGGCGAAGTGATCACCATCAACCTCTACGACGGCGAAACCCTCGTGGAATCTAAGCAAGTAACACTCGCTGAGGGTCTTAACGACTACACTGTAGAATTCACCAAGGGCACTGCTCAATCTTACGTAGAATTCAGTTACGCTTCTACCACCAAGCGCGCTTGGATCGACGAACTGGAAATCAACCAAGACAAGAAGGCTGGCGAAGAAATCGTTAGCAACTTCCTTTCAGCACAATTGGGCAAACTTTTCACCTATAGAGTGTATGGCTCATTCGACGAAGGCGTATGCTACCGCTACAGCGTGAGGGCATTCGTTAACACCGTTGTGGGTGGCGCTCTCGACAAACTCTACAGCCCATCGTCGAACGTTATCGAAGTGTCGAAAGAAGAACCAAGTTCGGTCGACGACGTGACTGCAGCCAAGACTGTGGCAAGCGTTCGCTACTACGACCTCGCAGGCCGCGCCATCGACGCCCCTGCACAAGGCATCAGCATCGCCGTGACCACCTACACCGACGGCACCACATCTTCGGCTAAGGTGATGAAATAATCACCCTCCGGCTAAAGGATAAATCATCATAAAGAAGCGCTTCTGCACCATATAGAGTGCAGAGGCGCTTCTGCTTTTTTATGTAAAATAACGCATTCTGCACACCCCGAAAAATGTAAAATAACGCATTTTGAATCACCAAAATTTGTAAAATAAGACATTCTGCGAAGCGAAAATTTGCAAAATAAGACATTTTGTGAGGAAAAAATCCTATCTTTGTGCTTAAAATACAGATAGTTATGACTTTGAAACGAATTTTAGTTGCTTTATGTGCTGTGGCAGTGGGAGTTGTGGGCTGGGCGCAGCGTGTGTTTAGTGTGGTCACCTGTCCGGCTGAGGATGCCTCGCGGGCGATGAATGTGAGTTGGGCTACCACCACCGACGTGGCCGATTCCTATGTGCTCTACACCGAGGCTTCCGACAAACTGTGGCGCAATGCCCGCCGCTGTGCCGAGGTGGAGATGCGCCTGTGCACCACCTTCGACAGCCTGCTGAGCAAGACTCCCCAAAACGAGGATTTCTACGAGCGCTGGCGCTTCAACAAATGCGGCACCACGCTGAAGAAACTCAAGCGCGACACCGAATATATGTACCGCGTGGTGGCGGGCGATGAGCGCACGCCCATCTACCGCTTCCGCACCGCCGGCGCGAAGCACTGGAGCGCCTGCATCATCTCCGACTTCCACCACTACGCCCCCGCGCCAGGCCGCCTGCGCTCGGCGATGACGATGATCGACACCATTTGCCGCAAAGACCATTCGCTCGACTGGGTGCTTCACTTGGGCGACGTGATAGCGTGGGGCGGCAGTTACTCGTTCTGGAAGAGCATGTATGAAGAACCCATCTTCCGCCGCTACATGTGGGCGGGCGTGAACGGCAACCACGACGACATGAGCCGCAAATACGCCAAGTGCACCAATCAATTTTTCCGCAACGCCAACCATTACCCCCTCAACGGCTACGAGGGCGAAGAGGGCGTGTGCTACTTCTTCCACTATGGCGACGCGCTCTTCGTGATGCTCAACAACGAGAATATGCGCAAGGATGAGGACTTGGCGCGCGCACAGGCGTGGTTCCGACAGGTGATGGAAACCGAGCGCAAGAAGGCGCGCTACGTGATTGTGTGTGAGCACTATCAATGGTTCTACGGCAACGACGGCAAGACTTCGCACTATGGCCGCTGGAGCAAACTCTTCGACGAATATGGAGTGGACCTCGCTTTGGCGGGCAACAACCACATCTACGTGCGCACCAACGCCCTCTACGATGGCAAGGAGACCGACGGCAAGACGGGAACCGTGTACGTGCAGACAGCCTCAAGCGACAACGACCGCGGCCAGGGCACACGCGAATGGACACTCAACCGCGACATTATCAAGAAAATATGGACCGAAGGCGACCGCACCGTGAGCGGCATGCACTTCGATGCCAACCCAAAAGAACTCACCCTCACCCTCTACGACCGCTACGGCACAGAAATCGACCAAGTGAAAGTGCTGGCGAAGAAGAAGAGATAACGGCTTTTGTGGAAATAATAAAAGGGGGCACTGCGACCACAGTGCCCCCTGGTTTTTTATGTATTGATGCTGAATTTGCTATTTTGTGGTGTAGGTGATGGTTTGGGTGGTGATGAATGGTTTCTTCAGATAGTTGCGTTTCACTGTGATGGTGGCGTGGGTGGCGTCGACGAATTTCACGGTGATGGTTTCGCCTGAGATGAAGTCGGTCCAGTAGGTCTGGATGGTGAGTTCGTTGCCCTTCCATGCAAATGTGGAGGCTGTAGTGAAGGCTTGCTTCAGACCCTTGAATGCCGCCACTGGGGTGATCGAGTAAGGAGGCGTCTGTGCCATGATGGCCTTGAACCACTTGCCTTGCGAAGCGACCACGGTGCGGCCGTCGAAGCGGTACTGGAGCGAACCGTCGGCTTTAAACTTGATTTCCAGTGCCTTGGTACCTTTGCCCACAGTCACGGTTTTGCCAGCCCACTTCTTGGCAGTGGCCTTGCCCTTGGGAGAGGGGAGGGCGGCTTTGGCGGCGTAATCTTCGAGCGCCTTCTGTGCGGCTGCGTCCTCGGCGAGGGCGGCATCCTTCACGCCAGGCATGAGCACATTCCAGATGTGCTTCAGTTCGGGCTCGGTGTTGAAACTGGCGCCGTTGATAAGCACCACCATGTCCTTCTTAGGAATCATCACCATATACTGGCCCAGCGCACCGTCGGCACGGTAACTGCCCTCGTATTCGCTCATCCAAATCTGGTAGCCGTAGCCAGGGCTCTTCTTGTGGGCGGCAGTGCCCTTCTGGTAGGGGTACACCTGGCGGGCAGAAGCCGTTTCCACCCACTGCTTCGACACCAGTTGTTCGCCATTCCATTCGCCCTTCTGGAGCAGGAGTTGGCCCACCTTCACTTGCGACTCGGCGCTCAGGCGCAGACCCCAGCCACCGGTGTTCACACCGTAGGGGCTCTGTTCCCATTGCGCATCGGTGATGCCCAGCGGCTTGAAGATGCGCTCGGTGAGCAATTCCATCATCGTCTTGCCCGTAACGCGCTGCACGATGGCCGAGAGCAGGAAGGTGCACATCGAGTCGTATTGATACTTAGTGCCAGGGGCGTCTGCCACAGGGATGGAGAGGTATTTGCGCACCCAGTCGGTGGTATTGCTGCGGAAATTCCAGTCGGGCTTGATGCCTGATTGCATGGTGAGCACATCGTGTATCGTCATTTTCGCCAGATTCTCGCTCACGGGCGAGGGGAGTTTGTCGGGGAAGAAGGTGATGATACGGTCGGTCACGCGCAGCAGGTTGTCGTCGACGCAAAGACCCACGGCGATGGCGGTGAACGTCTTGCTCTCGCTATAGAGCGTGTGGCCGTCGCGGCCATGGAAAGGCGCGGGATGGAGTTCGCCAATCACCTTGCCGTGGCGCAGCACCATCACGTGGTGCATTTCGGTGTCGGTGATGTGCATCAGAGAGTCGAAAAAAGCCGTAACGGCTTTAGCCTCCACACCTTCGGCGGCGGGAGTGCTGCGCTGCAATGACTGCGCACTGGCCATGCTGGCCACGAGCGCGAGCGCTACAAATAGGAATTTCTTTACGGTATTCATATCAGTAGAAAGATGTTTATGGGTTAGCGAAAATTAGGTGGTGGGAATCTGCGTCCAGTGGATGGGGATAAGGTCGGGATAATCGGCGTTTTTCGCCCATTTTTGCGGTGCAATCACGATTTTATCGTCGTTATCGTTGAGCCATGCAGCCCACCAACTCACCAGGCGGTTGGCCATGATGATGTGGCGTGCGCGGTAGAGGTAGGCCAGCAGCGACGTTTCGGTGTCGGCGGGATAAGCCACGATTTCCACCTTCGCCCCCTGGAAATTGATATTCGCCTTTACCCACTCAACATCGGTGGTGAACACGTAGAAATGGGGATTGTGGAAGGTGGAGAGGATGTTGGCCACCGCCCAGTTGTAGTAGTCGGCCGTGCAAGTGTTGTCGGCGCTGGTGGGTTCGTGCACCTGAATCGCCACCGTCTTGCCCTGCTTCAGCATGTTGAGCATCGTGGTCGACGACGAAGGCAGCACCTTCTCGGGCACCGCGAATGCCTTCCTCAACTCGCTTTCCACAGCCGCGAAATAGCGGGGCGAAAGCCACTCGCCGTCGAAGTAAGTGTCGGTTTTACCGAATAATTCGGCCACGAAGCGGTGGTCGGCGGCGTCGGTAACCACCTCGCCACGGCGCTTGCCCAGCATGCCCATCACACGTGCGCCAATCGAACCCTTTCCGAACGGCTTCAAATCGTCGGCACTGGCCACAGTGAACTTAGGCAGGTGGAAGCGGGCGTTGATCCACTTCTCGGAAGGCACGTGCAGGCGCGCTTGCGCATCGTGCTGGAGGAGCGCGTAGTAGAACGCGTATTGAAACATTTGCTGTGCGGGGCTACCGCTTATTTTTACTATATTCATAATTGAGGGAATGATTTCATTGGGGTTAAAACCATAGGAAGAAATGCTCGCGCTGGAGTTTCGGGTTGGCCACGATGATGCCCGACTTCTCGTTGGTGTAGGTCTGTCCGTGCTGAGCGTGAGCCATACACTGCTCCCACAGGCTTGCCATGAGCGTACTGTTGTGGAGGTTGCGCATGATCACCACACCTTGGCGCTCAATTATCGGGAAAATCGCCGATTTCACCGCTTCAAGTTCCATTTCATCGCATAATTCGTGAATCAAGACGAAGGGCTTCTCCTGTGGCGAAATCTGCGATGAATACGCCTTCAGGCACTCGGACAAATCGGAGGAAACGTGGATTCGCCCCTCATGCGGCTGCAAGGTGGTGCGCAGCAGTTCGTCGGCCTCCCATTCCGGGGCATGGAGCACCACGCGGCTTTTGCTCGACACCGCCATCACACTCGCGGTGGCCACAGCGTGGCGCTCACCGATGATGAGCATGCGGGCGGGGTTGAAATAATTGGCGATGCGAAACAGCATCTTCGCCATCTTCAGCGAAATGATGTGCTGCCCCCGCCAGCGACGGCCAGCCTGGTCCTTCAGCCTGATGCGCAGCAGTTCGATATGGGCATAGGCATAATAAGGGCATTTCTCGCCCAGCACCCGCTGCACGAAATAGAAGGCGAAAGGCGAATGAATGCCGAAGCCGCCACTTCGATGGTGGCGGCTCCAAGCCGTGCGATATCTTCTTAGTCGTCCCATGAAAGGAGTCGGAATCATCGGAGGATTTTACGCATTTTCGGCGGTTTCACCGTTGTTTTTGCGCTTTCTCAACACTGCGGGCAGCACGATGGCGGCCAGCACAGCCACAAAGATAAGGATGATGGCCACCTTGGCGGCAGCGTCGGCCGATTCCACCTGCTCGGGCTGGAAGCACATCTCAATCTTGTGTTCGCCCGCAGGCACCTGGAGCGCGCGCAGCACATAGTTCACACGGCCCAGTTCGGCGGGTTTGCCGTCGATGGTCACGTGCCATCCCCATGGGAAGTACACTTCGCTGAACACAGCCACGCCACCCTTAGCGCTACGGCTGTGGAAGGTGAGGCGGTTAGGCGCGTAGGTGGTTTCGTAGATGGTGTCGCCAGGTGTTTTCGCCTTCGCCTCGCCCAGGACGGCCTTAAACTGCTCGTCGGCCACGGCGCTATTGGCGGCATTGAAGTGGTCGAGGAACTTCATTTCGGCGTCGGCACCCTTCACATAGGTGAGCGAATCCACAAACCAGGCATTGCCCAGCGCATCAGGGTTCTGCTGCGCGGTGTTGGCGTCGATCTTAAACCAGCGGGTGTTGAGCATGTTGAGCACCTGCATATTGTTACGGCTGATTTGACGGTCGATCAGGTCGTTGTAGCGCGCCAGTTTCGCCGCGTGATAGCCGCCCACCGTCTTGTGGAAATACGACGAAGTGGGTTGGCCGAAGCCTTGCACGTCGAGCACGCGATAGTTTTGGGTAGTATCCTGCAGGATGGTCTTGTCGGAAGGAGTGGGCTCAAATTGAGCGCTCTGCACATCGTATTTCGACACGAACGAGTTCTTGTCGATGTAGCGCTTGTTGATGGCAAACATATCCACCAGCACCACGCCAGCGATGAGCAGCACGGGCACAGCCACGTGGGTTTTCAAGTAGCCCTTCAGGTAGCAGAAGATGATGGCAAAACCAGCCACAATCACTGCCAGAGAGCGCCAAGCGTCGCTCGACACCAGCGAGAGGCGGATGGCATCGACGGTAGCATACACGCTGCCAGGCACCTCGCCCAGTTGCTGCTGAATCATGTTGAAGATTTGCTTGTCGCTATCGGTGTAGTTCTGGAAGATGCCAGGAGCCACCGCGAAGAGCAGGCAGAGACCCGCGCTCACGCCGAAACTCACGAAGAGCGCAATCTTGTGCTTCTTCAGGAAATCTTCCTCAGTGAACACCTTGTGCAGCGCCAGCACGGCCAGCAGCGGCATGGTGAATTCAGCGATCACCAGGATGCTCGCCACGGTGCGGAACTTGTTATACAGTGGGAAATGGTCGATGAAGAGGTCGGTGAGCCACATCATGTTGTGGCCCCACGAGAGCAGCACCGAGAGGATGGTGACCGCCAAAAGCGCCCATTTCACCGCGCCTTTCACCACAAAGCAGCCGAGAATGAAGAGCGCAAAGATGAGCGCCCCCACATACACGGGGCCGTTGGTCATAGGCTGGTCGCCGAAGTACTGGGTGAACATGCGCATGCACTGCGCGTTGAGTTGGTCGATTTCGCCGGCGTTATCGAGGTTTTCGTATTTCGAAGTCTTGTCGAGCGAGAGCATCGAGTTGCCGATGATGGCGGGGTTGTTCTCGTCTTGGGTAGGCTTGATAGAGGCGCCACCGTTCACGTTGGGCACGAGCAGGGTGAAGGTTTCGTCGAGGCCGTAACTCCACTGGGTGATGTAGTCCTTATCGAGACCGCCGCCCTTGGTGGTTTGCTGCGAAGCATCGCCCTTGAGCGGGGTGAGTTCGCTGTGGCCGCCACGCATGGTTTCCTTCGAGTATTCGTAGGTCATGAAAAGGTTAGGCGCATTGCTAGCCAGCGCCAGCAGTGCAGCGATGGCGAGGGCGCCCGTAGCGGTGCACCAGCGCTTCATCTGCTTTTGCTTGATCGCCTGGCAGAGGTAGGCAATCACCAGCGCGAAGATGATGAACGCCGAGTAGTAGGTCATCTGCACGTGGTTGCTGAAGAGTTGCAGCGCCGCGAAGAGGGCCGCGATGGCCGCACCGGCGAGGTACTTGCCACGGTAGCACATCACGATGCCCGCGATGGTGGGCGGGATGTAGCACAGCACGAGCAGTTTCCAGATGTGGCCCGCGCCGATGATGATGAAGAAGTAACTCGAGAAGGCGTAGCCAATGGCGCCCAGCACGGCGTAATACCACTTCATGTCGAAGGCCAGCAGGAGGATATAGAAGCCCATGAGCAGCATGAAGAGCCAACTCACGTAGGGAGGCATGCCGAAGAGGCGGAGCGAGTAGAGTTTGTCGACGGTGCTCAGGAGCATGTTGCTCTCATAGATGGGGCTGATTTGGAACGTGGGCATACCGCCGAAGAGGGCATCGGTCCAGCGAGTGATTTCGCCCGTTTTTTCGTAGTAGTCGGCTGCTTCCTGTCCGTTGGCTGCGCCTTGCACGATATCGTGCTGCTGCATCACGTCGCCACGGATGTCGTTGGGGTAGAAATACACCCAGGAAAGCACCAAAAAGAATAGCACTGAAGCCGCGAAAGTGATGAGCGACTTCACCTTAACCAAGCCAAAGAGGCTTTTTTCTTGAGATTTGTCCATTATATATGAGTTGTTGTTTTCTATGCGCTGTATTAACTTTCAAAATTACAAAAAAATCCTCAACTAGGGGGCATTTGGAGGGTGGATTTTTTCTGGCACACCGGGGGCGGGGGAGGCTAGGCTTGCTTCGCTCGCCTTTTGGGTGGCGGGGCTTTCTTTTCTCTCTTTTCTCTCTTTCCTC